>NZ_JASFXA010000008.1:0-356135 GCF_030766805.1 Nocardia sp. CC213A | reverse complement strand
GGTGAGGGGGCCGCGATGGGTCCCCGTGCCGGGACCCGCCGCTGCCCGGCCGCGATGGATCTCGGCCGGAGCGGGACCCGCCGCCGCGCCAGGGTCGGCTCCCACCGCGTGGCCTCCGGCAGCGCCGGGATCGGCCGTCGGGCCGGGATGGGCCGCCACACCGGGGGTGGCCGTCCAGCGGCCCTCCGCCTCGTCCGGATGGGACGAGCCCGGGGCGAAGCGGGTCGGGTTCGATGTGGGCGGGATCGGATGTGGTCCCGCCGCAGGGGGTTTCGGTGGGTGCGAGTCGGGGTTGGGGAGGGTGGCGTTGGGGTTGGGGATGGTCGCGGGCGGGCGGAAGGGGGTGGTGAGGGCCGCGCGGGCGGCGGCGGCGAAGGTGGAGCAGTCGGGGTAGCGGTCGTCGGGGGATTTGGCGGCGGCGCGGGCGAGGACCTCGTCCAGGGCCGGGGGGACGTCGGAGCGCTGCGGGTGCAGGTGGGGGAGGGGTTTGTTGAGGTGGCCGGCCACCACCTGGCCGGGGTTGGTGGCGGGGAAGGGGCCGTGGCCGGTGAGCAGGGCGTAGCAGGTGCAGGCCAGCGAGTACTGGTCGCCGCGGTGGTCCAGGCGTTCCCCGGAGAGCTGTTCGGGTGAGGCGAAAGCCAGTGTGGCGGAGAACATTCCGGTGGCGGTGAGCTGGGTGTTGGAGTCGGCGAGGGCGGCGATGCCGAAATCGGTGAGCACGGCCCGCTCATCGCGTCCGGTCGCGGCGGCCCACAGCAGGATATTGGCGGGCTTCACATCCCGGTGCAGGATGCCGTGGCTGTGCGCGTAGTCGAGCGCGGCGGCGGTCTCGGTGATGATCCGCACCGCCCGCTCGACCGACACGGCGCGCGGATCCAGCCGGGCGGCGTCGGTGCCGGGCACGTACTGCACGGCGATCCACAGGTGTCCGTCCTGCACCCCGCGGTCGTGGATCCCGACGATGCTCGGATGGTCCAGCCGGGCAATCACATTCGCCTCGCGCTCGAACCGCCGCCGCACCTCCTGGTCCGCCGACACCTCCCGGTTCAGCAGTTTGAGCGCCACCTTGCGCGGCAGCCGCGGATGCCGCGCGAGATAGACCGTGCCCATGCCGCCGTTGCCCAGTACGCCTTCGATCTCGTAACCGGCGAACGACTCGTTCACACCGAGCTGCACGACAGGTCACTCCATCTCGTTCGATCGACAGGGCATCCGGGTCGAGCGCGCACGCTCCCCACGGTGAGTATTCCGCACTCCGCGACTAGGAGCCGTCTCGATTCCGCCACTCGTCGAACCGCTTGCCGATCTTGGCGACGGTCTCGCCCACCTCCTGACCCACGGTATTGACCGCCGAGGCGGCATCACGCCCGAGATTGCGCACCACCTTGACCAGCGGGTCCTCCGACTGGTCGAAGGATTCGCGGTAGCTGCGGGCGGCATGGCGGATCTCCTCGCCGAGCCGCGCGTCCCGGTCGGTGTGGCGGCGCGGATACTGCCCGTCGAGCACCCGGCCGTATTCCCCGCTGGCGATCCACCGCCGCAGTTCGGCGGCGCGCAGCACCGAGAACGGGTGGCTCTGCAACTCCAGATTGAGCAGTTTGAGCACCCCGTCGCGCAGATCCCCGGAGCGGTCGTAGTCGTCGGCCTGGGCCAGGAAGGCCGCATGGCTCATCTGGTCCACTCGCGAGCCGCCCGCCAGCTTCATGTGCACCCGCACCGACGCCTCCACGTCCTGGCCCGCCAGCAGCCCGGCGCGGTCGCCGGACAGTTCGGATTTGCGGCTCCACTCCATGAGCGCGGCGATGATGGCCCGCAGCGCCCAGCCGCCGATCGGAATCCAGCCGATGCCACCGGCCAGCCGCATGAGATGCATGAGCATGGTGCGGTACACGGCGTGCCCGGAGAGCGCGTGTCCGAGTTCGTGGCCGACCACGAACCGCAGCTCCTCCTGGTCGAGCAGGTCCAGCAGTCCGGTGGTCAGCACGATGAAGGGTTGGTCCATGCCGATGGTGAGGGCGTTGGCCCGCGGGTCCTGGAGGACGAACATCTCGGGAGTGGTCGGGGCGTCCAGGATTTCGACGCAGTCCTGGCGCAGCTGGTGCAATGTCGTGAACTGCCGTTCGTCCACGCGCACCGCGGTGGCCAGGTAGAGCAGCCGGTGCTGGCGTTCGGCGAGCAGCCCGCTCAGGGTGCGCAGCACCATGTCGAAGCCGGAGAGGCTGCGCAGCGCCACCAGGGCGGTGCGGTCGGCGGGATGCTCCCAGGCGCGGGTGCTGATCTCCGGGAATCGGGTGCGGAGTCGGTCAGGGCTCGTCATGAATCTCCCCCGTGTGGGCGTTCGCGGTAATTCGCGGCGTCGAATGCCGCTCTGCTACAGTCTGCCCGTGTCGTCGAGTGCTCCACCCCGGGTCCGCCATGAATTGGCGTTGATCGCGGTGGGCTGCCTTGCGGTAGCGGACATTCACTGTCGCTGACCGCCGACCCGAACCGCTGCACAATCTCATCAGTAGACTGGCGCGCGTCCTTTCGCAGCTGACGTTCGTTCCCGGCGGCCTTCGGGCCGACAGCGCCATCGCCGTGCCCGGACGCGGGCTCACGGCAGTCCCCAGATTTCCGCCGACGAGTTCGGCGGGCGGTAGGAAAGGTCCCCTCGATGCCCCGCAGTTCCCGGCTCCGACGTCCGTCGCTCGTGACCGCTCTGGTCGCGGTCGCCGCCCTCGCCCTCACCGGATGCAGCGGCGGCTCCAGTGACGAGGTCGGCGGCGGCGATGTCGACAACAGTCGCGGCACCCTGCACCTGTACGCGTACGCGGTGCCCAAGCCCGGTTTCGACAAGGTGGTGCCCGCGTTCAACGAGACCGAGGCCGGGGAGGGCGTCGAGGTGGTGCCCTCCTACGGCGCGTCCGGCGACCAGTCTCGCAAGGTGGCCAAGGGGGCGGACGCCGATGTGGTGAATTTCTCGGTGGAGCCCGACATCACCCGCCTGGTCGACGCCGGACTGATCGATCCGGACTGGAATGCCGACGCCAACAAGGGAATTCCCTTCGGTTCCGTGGTCACGCTGGTGGTGCGCGAGGGCAATCCCAAGAACATCCGGGACTGGGACGATCTGCTCCGTCCGGGGGTGGAGGTGGTGACCCCCAACCCGTTCAGCTCCGGCTCGGCCAAGTGGAATCTGCTCGCCCCGTACGCGGCCAAGAGCGAGGGCGGCAAGAACCCGCAGGCGGGCCTGGACTACCTGGCGGAGCTGCTCTCGCCCGAGCACGTGAAGGTGCAGCCGAGTTCCGGTCGCATGGCCACCGACACCTTCCTTCAGGGCGTCGGTGACGTGCTGATCAGCTATGAGAACGAGGCCATCTTCTCCGAGCGCCAGGGCGATCCCATCGAGCATGTGGTGCCGCCGATCACTTTCAAGATCGAGAATCCGGTGGCGGTGCTGAAGAGTTCGCGCCACCCCGAGCGGGCCGCGGCGTTCCGGGACTTCCTCTACACGCCCGCCGCGCAGCGCGCCTGGGCCGAGGCCGGATTCCGCCCGGTGGACCCGCAGGTGCGCGCCGACTTCGCCGCCGAGTTCCAGCAGCCGCGGACCCTGTGGACGATCGCCGACCTGGGCGGCTGGCAGACCGTCGACCAGGACCTCTTCGCGCAGGGCAGCGGCGGTATCGCCGTCATCTACGAGCGGACCACCGGATAGTCGGGTGACGTGAAGCACACAGGATACTGGCTACCGTGAAAGACAGCAGCGGAAGCGTCGAGCTCGGGCGGGACTCGCACGCATCCACCGACACCACCGGCATCCCGCGCCCGGACCGCTGGTCCTGGCTGCGGGTGACCGGATCGGTCGGCCCCCTCGGCATCGCGATCTCGGTGCTGTGGCTCAGCATCATCGTGCTGCTGCCGCTGGCGGCCCTGACCTTCAACTCGTTCAGTGACGGCTGGTTGGGCTTCTGGGACGCGGTCACCGCGCCCGCCGCCCTGGACGCGCTGCGGGTGACGGTCGTCGTCTCGGTGATCGTGGCCGTGCTCAATGTCGTCATGGGCACCCTCATCGCCTGGGTGCTGGTGCGCGACGACTTCCCCGGCAAAAGCATCGTGAACGCGCTCATCGACCTGCCGTTCGCGCTGCCGACCATCGTGGCCAGCATCGTGCTGCTGTCGCTCTACGGTCCGCAGAGCCCGATCGACATCCAGCTCAATGCCACCCAGCCCGGTCTGGTGGTGGCGCTGGCGTTCGTGACGCTGCCGTTCGTGGTGCGCTCGGTGCAGCCGGTGCTCATCGAGGTCGATATCGAGGTCGAGCAGGCGGCGGCATCGCTGGGCGCGGACAACTGGACCACCTTCCGGCGCATCGTGCTGCCGACCCTGGCCCCGGCCATCATCAGCGGTGGCGGGCTCGCCTTCGCCCGCGCCATCGGCGAATTCGGGTCGGTGGTGCTGATCGGCGGCAATATCCCGGGCGAGACCCAGGTGGCCTCGCAGTACATCCAGCAGCAGATCGAGGTGGACCGCCCGGTCAGCGCGGCGGCGGTCTCGGTGGCGCTGCTGGTGATCGCCTTCCTGACGCTGCTGGTGCTGCGGCTGTTCGCGGAGCGGGCGACCCGGAAGGAGCAGGACGCGCAGTGAAACTCTCGGCGATGACCCGCATGTCGCTGCGCACGGTGGCGCTCGGGTATCTGTTCGTGCTGCTGGTGCTGCCGCTGGGCATCATCCTGTACCGCAGTTTCGAGCACGGGATCGGGACGTTCATCGACTGGATCTCCACGCCCGCGGCGATTTCCGCGTTCAACCTGTCGATGATCATCGTGGCCATCGTGGTGCCGGTGAACGTGGTCTTCGGCGTGATGACCGCTATCGCACTGGTGCGCGGGCGGTTTCTGGGCCGCAGTCTGGTGCAGGGCCTGGTCGATCTGCCCTTCGCGACATCGCCGGTGGTGGTCGGTGTCTCGCTGATCCTGCTGTGGGGTGCGGGCGGCTGGTTCGGCGGTCTCGAGGACTACGGCCTGAAGATCATCTTCAGTCTGCCCGGCATGGTGCTCGCCACCATCTTCGTGACGCTGCCGTTCGTGGTGCGTGAGGTGGAACCGGTACTGCACGAGATCGGCGACGATCAGGAACTGGCCGCGGCGACCCTGGGCGCGAACCGCTGGCAGACGTTCTGGCGCATCACGCTGCCCGCCATCCGGTGGGGCCTCACCTACGGCGTGGTGCTCACGGTGGCGCGGGCGCTGGGCGAGTTCGGTGCCGTGCTGATGGTCTCCACGGCGCTGCCCGGCCAATCGCAGACGCTCACGCTGCTCGTGCACGACCGATACAACGACCACAATGTCTTCGGCGCGTACTGCGCGGCGACCCTGCTCATGGGCATCGCCTTCGTCGTCCTTCTCCTGATGACTCTCCTCGAACGTAAGCGGGACTCTGCCTCATGATCACCGTGACCGGTGCGAACAAGCGCTACGGCTCGTTCGCCGCACTCGACAATGTCAGCATCGACATTCCCTCCGGGGAGTTGACCGCGCTGCTGGGGCCGTCCGGATCGGGCAAGTCCACGCTGCTGCGGTCCATCGCGGGGCTGGAATCCCTGGACACCGGGGTGGTCACCATCGCCGGACGCGATGTCACCCGGGTGCCGCCGCAGAAGCGCGATATCGGGTTCGTCTTCCAGCACTACGCGGCGTTCAAGCACATGACCGTGCGCGACAATGTGGCGTTCGGGCTCCAGATTCGCAAGCGGCCCAAGAGCGAGATCGCCAAGCGGGTGGACGAACTGCTCGAGATCGTCGGACTGGACGGTTTCCAGCACCGCTATCCGGCGCAGCTGTCGGGCGGCCAGCGCCAGCGCATGGCCCTGGCGCGGGCGCTGGCGGTGGAGCCGCAGGTGCTGCTGCTGGACGAGCCGTTCGGCGCGCTCGACGCGAAAGTCCGCACCGATCTGCGCAAATGGCTGCGGCGGCTGCACGACGAGGTGCACGTCACCACGGTGCTGGTCACCCACGACCAGGAGGAAGCCCTCGATGTGGCGGACAAGATCGCGGTCATGAACCGCGGCCGCATCGAACAGATCGGCACCCCCGAGGACGTCTACGACCGCCCCACCAACGAATTCGTCATGTCCTTCCTCGGTGATGTGGCCAAGCTGAACGGACATCTGGTGCGGCCGCACGACATTCGCGTCGGTCGCGACCCCAGCATGGCGCTGGCCAGCCACGAGGGCACGGCGGTGTCGGCCGGGGTCACTCGCGCCAGCGTCGAACGCGTCGTCCACCTCGGCTTCGAGGTGCGCGTGGAACTGAAGAACGCCGCCACCGGCGACCTGTTCACCGCCCAAGTGACCCGCGGCGACGCCGAGGCGCTCCACCTGGCCGCCGGGGAAACCGTCTACGTCCGCGCCACCCGCCTCCCGGACCTGCCCGCCGAGTGAGATCGCACTGCCCTACGGCGTCGAATCAGCGAGTGGGCGAACCGAATTCGAGGTGACGCCGGATCAGCTCACGGAGTGAGCGGACGGTTCGACGTAGCGCCAGACGGGTAGGAGTTCCTGTTCGTCGAGCGGGGTGGCGTCGGTGTGCACGGTGGTGCGCAGGCGGTCCAGGGCGGCGGCGGTGTCCAGGCCCGCGCCGATCAGGACCAGGTTGGTCGCTCTGGGCTCGTGGCGGGGCCAGGGGGTGGGCTCCACGACGATATGGCGGCCGACCATGTGCAGGATGAACTTGCGCTGGTCCTCGGGGACGGCGAAGGCGATGGTGCCCTTCGCGCGGAACAGGCCCGAGGGCGGGTTCTCGAAGAAGTCGACGAGGGCGCGCGGATGCAGGTCGGTGGTGCTGGTGAAGGAGATGGTGTCGTAGCCGTCGTGCAGGTGGCGGTGATCGTGGTCGTCGCAGTCGTGCTGGTCGTCGTGCGCGGCAGCGAACAGTTCGTCGAAGCTGAGCTGCTCACCGACGCGGGGGCGGCGCGCCTCGCGGTCCGGGGTGTCGACCAGTAGGCCCGGATCGATGCGGCCGTGCGCGGTGGAATAGACCGGGGCCGGGTCGGCCAGGGCGCGAATCTCGGCGAGCAGTCCGTCGAGCGCCACCGCCGGGACCCGGTCGGCCTTGTTCACCACCACCAGATCCGCCATGCGCAGGTGGGTGGCGAGTTCCGGGTGCTGGGCGCGGGACTGCGGAAAATGCTCGGCGTCCACCAGCTCCACCAGTCCGCCGTAGCCGATGCGCGGGTTCTCGCTGTTGACGATCATGCGGATCAGATTGCGCGGCTCGGCCAGCCCGCTGGCCTCCACGACGATCACATCGATCCGCGCGCGCGGCTGCGCCAAGCGGTCGAAGAGCCCGTCCAGCTCGCTCACATCCACCGCGCAGCACACACAGCCGTTGCCCAGCGACACCATGGCATCCACCTGGCCCGCCACCAGCATGGCGTCGATGTTCACCGCGCCGAAATCGTTGACCACCACCCCGATTCGCAACCCGCGATTGTTGCGCAGCAGGTGGTTGAGCAGTGTCGTCTTACCGGCCCCCAGAAATCCGGCCACCACGAGAACAGGAATACGCCCAGCCACCCGACCACCCTACCGGGGGCGCGGATCGGGCCGCCGTGAAGTGGTCGCAGCACGGGCGAAACGTGGCGGCAACACCGGACTCCTACGGTGTGCGGCAGTAGGAGCGAAGGACGGAGGTGTGCCGTGCGCTTACGGGATCTGCTCGGCGCGCCGCAATTGCGGATGGACCTGCTGCACGGTGACGCGGCGGCGCTGGAGCGCGCGGTGGATCGGGTGTGCGTGACCGACATGCCGGACCCGCGGCCGTTCGTGACGGCCGGAGCCCTGGTGTGCACCGGCCTGGTGTGGCGGAGTTCCCCGGCGGACGCGGACCGCTATATCGGCCTGCTGGCCCGTGCCGGAGCGGTCGGCGTCGTCGCCGGACAGGCCCTGCACGGCTACGTCCCCGACGATGTGGTCGCGGCGTGCGTCCGCCACGACCTGCCGCTGCTGTCGGCCCCGCAGAGCGCGCCGTTCAGCCGGATCATCGAGTACATGGCCGAGCAGGCCGCCGAAACCCGCTGGCAGCGTGAGCGGTTCGGGCTGCGTCGGCTGATGTCCGAGGCCGCCGGGGGTGCCGACATCGGCGATCTGCTGGCGGAAGTGGCGGCGGAGCACGGATTCTCGGCCTGGCTGCTCACCGCCACCGGCGCGGTCGTGGCGGGTACCGCGCCGCTGCGCGACGACGAGATGGATCGCATCCTGCCCACCGCCCTGACCGCGCCCCGACTGCCTGCCATCGCCCCCGGCGGGATCACGGTGCACCCGGTGGGCGATCGCGGCGGTGACCGGATCGCGGCCTGGTACCTCATGGTCCGCGCCGCCGCCGACGCCGACCCGCACGGCATCCAGACCGTGGGCGCCGACCTGGCCGCCGTCGCGGAACTCTATCGGGCGCGCCGGGCCGAGCACCTGCGCGCCACCTGGGACGTCGCCGACCGTACCGTCGACCTCACCGCCGCACCGGCGACCGGACCGTGGGTCACCCTGGTATGCGACCTGTGCGTCACCTCCCGGGCCGACACCACCCCCGGTATCGGCGAACGGCGGTCACCTGCCGCCGCGCGGGTCAACCGAAGTGCGATCGGTGCCGTGACCGCGACCGCGGCGAGGTCTGGAGCGCCGGCGCACGGGAATGCCGCCGACGCCGCGTCCGCGACCGTCGCTCCCGATCATGTCGCGATCGCGGTCGAGGGGGCGGTTGTACGAGGGGCGGCCGCATCAGCGACCACACCCTCGGATTCGGAGGGTGCGGTGCCCGTCGCGAGGGCGGCGGTCGCGGCGTCTTCGGCGGGAACCGTGCTCACGGCCGCGCGCGGGATGATCGGGGCTGGGGGCAATCGGGCGGGGCAGGTCGTCGAAGCCGATCGATGGCCGCTCACCGCCGATTCGGCTGTCATGACGGATGCTGCCGCGCGGTGTGCGACCGACCCGACCACCGTGGCTGCCGCGGGATCTTCGGCTGGAATTGTGCACGCGGCCGCGCGCGGGATGATGGGGGCTGGGGGCAATCGGGCGGGGCAGGTTCTCGAAGCCGAGCGCCGGCCGCTCACCGCCGATTCGGACCGGCTGGCCGGGGCGGCACCGGTTCCGGCGGCTGCCGTGGCGGATGCTGCCGCGCGGTGCGCCACCGCCTCGACCATCGGGGCCGCTGCTCGCACTCCGCCGGGGCAGCCCACCGTGCCGCCACCGACTCGCGACACACTGCGCGCCGCGCTGCATGATGTGCTGCCCGGAATCGTGACCGGTATCGACCGGGGCGGTCGCGTCATCGGGTACGTGCCGGGGAGCGAGGCGGAGGTGGCGGTGCTGCTGCGCCGGGGGTTCGGGCGGCTGCGCCCGGTGCTGGGTGGCGCGGGGATCGGGATCGGGGTCAGTGCGCCGCAGGGTGCGGAGGCGCTGTCCGGGGCATTCGCGGCGGCCGCCGCCGTCGCATCGGCGGAGGCGGGGGAGGCCAGCGTGCGCATTGCCGATATCGACAGCGCGGCAGGGCTTTTCACCGCGATACCCGATCAGTTGCAGCGCCGGTTCGCCGAACGGGTGCTGGGGCCGGTGGTCGAGTACGACCGGAAGACCGGTGCGGGACTGGTGCGCACCCTGGAGGTGTTTCTCGGATGCGAGGGTTCCTGGCGGCAGGCGGCGGAGCGCATGCATCTGCATCTGAATACGGTGCGCTACCGCATCGGCCGGGTCGAGGAGCTGACCGGGCGGGACCTCGGGCGGCTCGACGACCGGCTCGACCTGTACCTGGCGGTGCGGACGCTCGGCGGTCACACCGCCCCGGTGTAGACGTCCCAGGCGATTCCGGCATCCGGCGCTCCTTCCCGCAGCACGCTGGCCTGGATCAGCCCGTACGGCCGATCGTCGGCGTGGAACACCTCACCGGCGTTCTCCACCCCGAATCGCTCCAGGTCGTAGGCGAAGTGGTGTTTGTTCGGCGCGGACATGCGAATCTCCGCCAGGCACGGATACGCCTCCAGCGCCGCCTTCCCCATCTCGAACAGCGTCTGCTGCAACGCCTTCGAATGCAGGGTGGCGAACGTCTCGATCATGACCGCGCGGATGCCGTCGTAGGCGGCGTCCCAGTCCTCGGGCGCGGTGGCGAAACGCCAGCGTGCCACCAGGCTGGTCGCCAGAATCCGGTCCGCGGCGGGCTCGAGCACCGTGTACGGATCGGTCAGAAAGCCCGCGAACTCCGATCCGGTGGATTTGAGGATGACCAGATCCTTCACCCCGCCGATCACCCACTCCCGCCGCTCGGAGCCGCTGCCGCGCACCGTGATCGCGGCGATCCGCACCTCCGGCCCCACTCGTGTCCAGGTGTGGTCGTGCCCGCTGCCGCCGACCGGAACCCGCTGCCACGCGTACTCCTCGATCTCGATACGCGCCGAATCCACCGGTTCGATGTCGTCCACGAAATGCCGGGCCAGCGCCAGACCGTAGTCCTCGATACTGCCGTCGCCGTGCTCCTTGGCGTAGGCGTAGACGGTCTGCTTCTGCGTGTCGGTGGGCAGCACCGCACCCTGATCGCCGACCGTGTGCGCCGGATCGAACGCACCGCGCAGACACGACGAGACGTTCAGGTCGCGGATCTCGTGCCGGGCGGTGTCCCGGTAGATGCGCACCACCCGGTTCTCCGCCTTGCCGTACTGATGCGGGCCGAGCACGATCTTTCCGGACGATGCGGTCACGGGCGGCTCCCTCGGTCGATGGACATCCTGATCCCACTCTGGCGCATGTCGCGTCCCGCGAGCACTGGTTGCCGAGACAAAATGCGGCGTGTCCGCCGCGGCCGATTAGGCATATCGGACAAACCCGCGAACGCCGCCGAGTGTCTAGCGTGATCTCACCTGCCGTATCGCAAGGAGTACCGATGACCTCGCCCCATCCCGTCGACATCCGGCTGCCGTGGACACGGCTGCTGGCCTTCGGCATCCAGCACGTCCTGATCATGTACACCGGATGTGTCACCGTCCCACTGGTATTCGGCGCGGCGGCCGGACTCGACCAGGCCACCATCGGACTGCTCATCAGCGCCGACCTGCTGGTCGCGGGCTTCATCACCATGGTGCAGAGCCTCGGGGCCGGACGGTTCGTGGGCGCGCGGCTGCCCATCATCTGCGGCGCCACCTTCGTGGCCATGTCGCCGATGATCCTCATCGCCAAGGAATACGGCCTACCCGCCGTGTACGGGTCCATGCTCATCGGCGGTCTGATCGGGCTGGCGCTGGCCTGGCCGTTCGCCATGATCGTGCGGTTCTTCCCGCCGCTGGTGACCGGCACCGTGCTCACCGTGGTCGGCATCTCGCTCATCGGCGTGGCGGGCGGACTGATCGTCGGCACCGATCCGGGCGACGCGGCCTTCGGCGATCCCGCCCGCATCGGGCTGGCCGCCGTGGTGCTGGTGATCGCGCTGGTCTTCACCTGCCTGGGGCGCGGCGTCTGGTCGCAGCTCGGCATTCTCATCGCGCTGGCCGTGGGCGTGCTCATGGCCGTACCCATGGGGCTGATCACGCTGGATGGGGTCGGGGCGGCGGACTGGCTCGGCATCCCGCGGCCGTTCCACTTCGGCGCACCGGAGTTCCCGCTCGCCGCGGTGGTTGCCATGACCATTGTGATCGCGGTGGTGTTCGCCGAGTCCACGGCGAGCATGCTCGCCATCGGCGAGATCACCGGGAAGAAGGTCGGGCGTGCGGAACTGGGGCGCGGGCTGGCCGGTGACGGGCTGTCGGCGGTGCTGGCCGGTGTGTTCAGTTCCTTCATCGACACCGTCTTCAACCAGAATGTCGGCGCGGTGGCGGCCACCCGGGTGTACAGCCGCTACGTGACGGCGGTCAGCGGTGCGCTGCTCATGATCCTCGGCATCGTGCCCCGCGTCGGCGCGGTGGTGGCGGCGGTGCCGAAACCGGTGGTCGGCGGCGTGGGCCTGGTGCTGTTCGCGACCATCGCCGTGATCGGCGTCAACACGCTGCGCAAGGCCGACCTGACCGACCGCGTCAACCTGACCATCGCCGCGACCGCCATCGGCGTCGGCCTGATCCCGGTGCTCACCGACGGCATGTTCGACCGCTTCCCATCCTCGGCGCAGATCCTCCTGGACAGCGGCATCTCCCTGGCGGCGGCAACCGTCTTCACCCTGAACCTGCTCTTCAACCACACCCGCCTGGGCGGATTCGCGCGCGGCGCGGCGGAGTCCACGCCACCGGCGGCGGAACCGCAGGACCCGGTGACGGCCTGAGCCGCGGGTCGGGCGCGAGCCCGAACACCGGCCGGACCCGCCGCCGCGATGGTCGAGAGCGCGGCTCGCCTCCGCGATCCCGCGGTGCGGGGTAAACGGTCGCGAGCGGTCGGTCAGCTCAGCCGCAGGCGTTGACCCACTCCGACATGCCGTCGGCGAAGCGCTGCCGCTTCCAGATGGGGACCTCGTGTTTGATGCGGTCCACCAGGTCGGCGCAGACGGTGAAGGCTTCGGCGCGGTGCGGGGCCGCCACCGCGACCGTGATGGCGAGGTCGCCGATGGTGAGGGGGCCGATGCGGTGCACGGCCGCCACCGGCAGGCCGCGTGCCTCGGCCACCTCGGCGCAGACCTGGCGCAGGAAGCGTTCGGCCTCGGGGTGGGCGGAGTACTCCAGCGCCGAGACCGATTGGCCGCCATCGTGATCGCGGACCTTGCCGGTGAACACCACGACCGCGCCGTGCTCCGGACCGGACACCGCCCGCTCCACCTCGTCGGGGTTCAGCGGCTGATCGCTGATCCGGGCCAGCAGGTCACTCATGGCTGCCTCCTCCGGCCACCTGGGCCAGCAGATGTTCGAGCAGTGGTTCCAGCACGGCGATGCCGTCCTTCACCCCACCCGGCGAACCGGGCAGGTTGACGATCACCGTGCGTCCGGCCAGCCCCGCGACGCCACGGCTGAGCGAGGCCAGCGGGAATTTCGCGGTGCCGCGCTGCCGGATCGCCTCCGCCACTCCCGGCAGTTCGCGATCCAGCACCTTCAGCGTCGCCTCCGGGGTGGCGTCGGTGGGCGAGGCCCCCGTCCCGCCGGTGCTGATCACCAGCGCGGGTTCTTCCGACAGCGCGTCCGACAGGCCGTAGGCGATATCGGTGTCGGCGTACACCAGCGGCCCTCGCACCGAGAAACCAAGCCCGGCAAGCCATTCCACCAGCCGTGGCCCGGTGGTGTCGGTCCGTGTGCCCGCCGCCGCCCCGGTGGAGGCGACGAGAACCGCAGCCCGGCGGCCCGCGCCGAACGCATCCGCCCCGATGTCTCGCGTGGCGGCCCGTCGCGGGGTGCTCGTGTGCCGATCGCTCACCACGGGCGTTGGCGTCGATGTCTCCGCGGCCAGTTGTCCGGTGCCGGTCGGCGGGGCGGTCTCCGCGTCGGCTACGGCGGAAGTGCCGTCCGTCCCGCTGTTCGCGGTCCGGGCGGCCACGTGCGGGACCGCGGCATCCGCGGTGGCGTCCGGCCGTTCCCAATGCCCGTGCTTCCCACCGTCTTTGGTGAGCAGGCGGATATCGTTCAGGGTGGCGGCCGGGTCCACGGCCTTGACCATGTCGTGCAGGGTGAGCCCGGCCACCGCCACGGCGGTGAGGGCCTCCATCTCGACCCCGGTGGGGCCCTTGGTTTTCGCGGACGCCTCGATGGTGATGCTGGCATCGGTGAAGTCGAAGCGCACATCCACCGAGGACAGGGCCAGCTGGTGGCACAGCGGAATGAGTTCCGACGTCTTCTTTGCCCCGTTGATTCCGGCGATGCGGGCGGTGGACAGCACATCGGCCTTGGGCATGTCGTCGGCCCGCACCAGCCGCACCACCTCGGGCGTGGTCCGCAGCTCACCGGCCGCCACCGCCACCCGCGTGGTGTCGGCCTTGGCGCTCACATCCACCATGCGAGCGCGTCCCTCTCGATCCACATGGGACAACTCACTCATGCCCACCAGCGTTCCACAGTCGCCCCGGTGGGGCGGCACGGGGAGGCACCGTTCGTGCCTTCCTCCGAAATGCCTCGACCCGCGGTTCGCCGATCCTGGTGGATCGGCCGAGCCGGTGGCGGGATCACGGCCCCTTCGCGCGTCCGCACGTGCGCCGCGCGGGCCGCCGTGACCGCGCGCGGCGCGGACGGCCAGCACATTCGCGGCGACTGTGTCCCACAAGATCCGCATCGGCGGTCGGCCCTGGCGAGGCCGGTACCGACGACACGCGTCGAGGTCGGCCAACGGCCCTGAGGTGTCGAGCGTGGCCGAGCTGTGGTTTCTCGGGGGCGGCAGGGTCAGAGGTGCCGCACTCGCACCGGCGTCCCCGCGGGCAGTTCGGTGACCTCGGCCGGAATGTCGATGAGCACATCGGCGGCGGCCATGGAGGCGATCAGGTGTGAGCCCGGACCGGCGACCAGGGCCACGCCGCCGTCGGTGCGGCGGCCGCGCAGGAACTGGCGGCGACCGGCGGGGGAGCGGACCGATTCCAGCAAGGCCAGCTCCGTGGTGTCGACCGGTGGCAGTCCGGCCAACTCCCGCAGGATCGGGCGGGCGAAGACCTCGAACGAGACGGCGGTCGACACCGGATTGCCGGGAAAGCTCACCACCGTCACCCCGTCCACCACCGTCACGCCCTGCGGTCCGCCGGGTTGCACCGCGACGGAACCGAATTCGCCGCCCAGCTCGGCGAGCACATCCTTCACCACCTCGAAGTCCCCCTTGGACACGCCGCCGGAGGTGAACACCACGTCGGCGGCGGCCGCGGCGGCGGTCACCAGCGCGTGGAACTCGGTCGGATCGTCGGAGCTGTGCCCGACCGACACCACCTCGACATCGTTGTCCGCCAACGCCGTTGCCAGTGTGAGCCCGTTGGAGTCGTAGATCTGACCCGGCCGCAGCGCGCTGCCCGCGGGCATGAGTTCGTCACCGGTGGTGAGCACCGCGGCCCGCACCCGCCGTGCGACCGGGACCTCGGCCAGTCCGACCGCCGCCAGCGCCGCCACGTGCCGGGGCGCGAGCCGGGTGCCCGCCGCGACCAGCAGTGCCCCGGCCCGCACGTCGGTGCCCGGTTCGCGCACGAAATCGCCTGCGGCGCGCCCCTTCTCGATGGTCACGGTGGAGCCGTCGGCGCGGGTGTCCTCGACCGGCACCACACAGTCCGCGCCCGGCGGCAGCGGTGCGCCGGTCATGATCTTCACGGCCGTCCCGGTGGGCAGTTCCGCGTCACCGGCCATCCCGGCCGCCACCACACCGGCGAGCGGCAGCGTCACCGGTACCGTCGCCACCGATTCGGCCCGCACCGCGTACCCGTCCATGGACGAGTTCCGAAAGACCGGCAGATCCAGGGGGGAGTGCAGATCCTCGGCCAGCCGCCGTCCGAGCGCGCGCGCCATCGGAATCCGCTCGGTCTCCCGGTCTGCCAGCGGACGCAGCAGACTTTCGATGCGTTGCCGGTGGTCGTCGACGGACCGGGCCTGCATCCGAACTGGCCGAGAAGTCATGCGGGTCAGCCTATACGCGCGCCGCGGCGGGGCCGCTCGGCACGACAGGCCGAGCGGGGGACTGGACATACCCGTAATAATGGTCGGGTGACCGTGGTCGTGATGGGAATTCCCGCCGTACGAGCCGGGCGACCCTCTCTCGACGGTCGCCCCGATACCCCGTTCCTGGTGGACCGCTACGGTCGCACCGCCCGTGACCTGCGGGTATCCATTACCGAGAAGTGCTCGCTGCGGTGTACCTACTGCATGCCGGAGGAGGGCCTGCCGCCCATTCCGGCCGATGAACTGCTCACCACCGACGAGATCGTGCGCCTGGTCACGCTGGCCGTGCACGAACTCGGCGTGCACGAGGTGCGCTTCACCGGCGGTGAACCGCTCATGCGCCGCGACCTGGAGCAGATCATCGCCGGGTGTCGCGCCGCGCTGCCGGATACGCCGCTGGCCATGACCAGCAATGGCGTCGGTCTCGAACACCGCGCCCGCAAGCTGGCCGAAGCCGGGCTGAACCGCGTCAATGTCTCCCTCGACACCGTCGACCGCGACGGTTTCGCCCGGCTCACCCGCCGCGACCGCCTCGAGTCGGTGCTCTCCGGCATCCGCGCCGCCCAGCGCGAGGGGCTGGCCCCGGTCAAGGTGAACGCCGTGCTCATGCGCGAAACCCTGTCCGGCGCGGCGGATCTGCTGCAATGGTGTATCGACGAGGGCTGCGAGCTGCGCTTCATCGAGGAGATGCCGCTCGACGCCGACCACGAGTGGGCGCGGGCCAATATGATCACCGCCGCCGAACTCCTCGACGTGCTGGGCGAGCGCTTCACTCTCACCGAGATCGGCCGCCCCGACGACCCGTCCGCCCCCGCCGAGAACTGGTTGGTCGACGGCGGCCCCGGCACCGTCGGCATCATCGCCTCGGTGACCCGCACATTCTGCGGCGACTGCGACCGCACCCGCCTCACCGCCGACGGCCGCATCCGGTCCTGCCTGTTCAGCGATCAGGAATACGATGTGCGCGCGCCCCTGCGCTCCGGCGCCTCCGACGCGGAGATCGCCACCCTGTGGCGCGGCGCCATGTGGAACAAGTGGGCGGGGCACGGCATCGACGCCGCCGACTTCCAGCCCCCCGAGCGAACGATGGGAGCCATCGGTGGTTGAGGTCCGCTATTTCGCCGCCATCGCCGACGCGGTGGGCAAGGGCAAGGAGACCCTGGACCTCCCCGCCGGAGCCACGGTCGCCGACCTGCGCCACACCCTCGCCACCACCTACGGCCCCGACCTGGACCCCATGCTCCGCGTCTGCGCCTACCTCGTCGGCGACGAACTCACCAGGGACGCGGCGACTCCCCTCACCGCACGGGTGGACGTCCTCCCGCCCTTCGCGGGCGGCTGATCACCCGGGTGGTCGCGGCTACTTCCACCAGGTGTCGAGCGGGGTCACCGGGACGGTGCGCTTGTGGCGGGTGTTGCGGTAGATCGTTTCGAGGCGTTGTGTCACCTCCGGGGCGACGTCCTTGCCCTCGAGGTAGTCGTCGATCTGGGCGTAGGTCAGGCCCAGGGCCTCCTCGTCGGGGAGGGCGGGGCGGTCGTCCTCGAGGTCGGCGGTCGGGACCTTCTGCCAGACGCTGGGCGGGGCGCCGAGTTCCTGGAGCAGGGCCGCGCCCTGGCGTTTGGTGAGGCCGGTGAGCGGGGTGATGTCCACGCCGCCGTCGCCGTATTTGGTGAAGAAGCCGGTGACGGCCTCGGCCGCGTGGTCGGTGCCGACCACCAGGAGATTCAGCTGACCGGCGATGGCGTACTGGATGACCATGCGCTCGCGGGCCTTGATATTGCCGCGCACGAAATCCCGCAGCCGGGCCTCGGTGCCGAGCAGCCCCGCCACGCCGAGCGCGACCTCCTCGCCCGCGGCATCGGCGCTCGGCTTGACATTCACCGCCACCGAGCGGTCCGGCCGGATGAACCGCAGCGCGATCTGCGCGTCCTCCTCGTCGGCCTGCACCCCGTAGGGCAGCCGCACCGCCACGAAGGTGGCCTCGGTGCCCTCGGCCCGCAGTTCCTCGGCGGCGAGCTGGCACAGCCGCCCGGTCAGCGTGGAGTCCTGGCCGCCGCTGACGCCGAGCACGAATCCCGCGGCGGGGGTGGCGCGCAGATAGTCCTTGAGGAAGTCGATGCGCTGCCGCACTTCGAGTTTCGGTTCGATGGTCGGTGCCACGCCCAGTTCGGCGATGATCTCGTCACGCAGGTTCCCCATTGCGCACACTCTACTGCGCGGTCGGGGCGGTGACGCGGCGGACGAGCGTCTCCCAGTAGTCGCCGATCTGCGCCAGCGTGTACCCGAGCACGCGGGTCTGGTGCAGCACCAGGCCCGCGTCCAGCGCGGCCAGCAGCGTATCCGCCAGCAGCCAGCCGCCGCTGGCCACGTCGGCCTGCCGAAGCAGCAGAGCCACATGGGATCTGGTCACGTTGTAGGGGGCGCTGGCATAGCGGTCGGCATCGAAGGCCGCCTCCCGGCGTACGTCGCCCTCCACCTCGATTCCGGCCAGCCGTGCCCGACCGAAGGCGATGAGCCGCTCCACCGGCGGTGCGCCCGGTCCCAGCGGCGGCGGGCCGAACATGTAGGCCGCCTGCAATTTCTTCTCCGACTGGTCCAGCAGCGCGTGCATGAGTCCGGATCGATTGCCGAAGCGCCGGAACACCGTGCCCTTGCCGACCCCGGCCCGCTTGGCCACCGCGTCCATGGTGACGGCCTCCGCGCCCTGTTCGCGCACCAGCGCCTCGGCGGCGTCGAGCAGCAGTTGGCGGTTGCGGGCGGCGTCGCTGCGTTCGGCGTGCTCGGTGGTCGGCAGCGGGATGCCGCCCGGCAGCGACGGTGGTGTCCGGGGCTCGATCGTCAGCGAGTCGGACGGCAGCGAGTCCGATGACAGCGAGTCGGATGACAGCGACGCGGGCTGCTCCGCCGGGGGCGTGTCACGCATCACGGTGCCCTCCTCGGTACCCGGGAATGAATCCGGACCGTGGTCCGGTTAGTGTCAGGTGAACGTACCACCCACCGACTACAGCTTCAGGAGTGCCCACCATGTCTCAGACCCGTCTGCTCGCTCTCGTCGGAAGCCTGCGTGCTGCCTCCATCAACCGCCGCCTCGCCGAGGCCGCCGCCAAGACGGCGCCCGAGGGCGTGGAGATCACCCTCTACGAGGGTCTCGCGGATATCCCTTTCTACAACGAAGATCTGGATGTCGAGGGCGAAGTGCCCGCCGCCGCGCAGGCGCTGCGTGACGCGATCGCAGCCGCCGACGGCCTGCTGCTGGTCACGCCCGAATACAACGGCACCCTCCCGGCCGTGCTGAAGAACGCCATCGACTGGGCCTCGCGCCCCTACGGCGCCGGTGCCATCAAGGGCAAGCCCACCGCGGTGGTGTCCGCGTCCATCAGCTCGAACGCGGCCAAGTGGGCGCACGGGGACACCGTCAAGGCGCTGGGCGTGGCGGGTGCGACCGTGGTGGAGAATGCCCACCTGCACTTCGGCACCATCGGCAACCGGTTCGTCGACGTTCACCCGGCCGATGACGCCGAGGCGCTGACCCAGCTGGCCGCGACCGTCGTCTCCCTGGCGGAGTCGGCCAACGGCAACCTGGTCAACGCCTGACCGGCGAACTCCGAATCCCCACGAGGCCACGGCTTTCGACGCCGTGGCCTTGTCGTGTGCGGCGGGGCGTGCGCCCCGGCGACACGCCGGGGCGCGTCTCGATTCGGTGTCGGCCGCATGACGGGGCGGTGCTGCGACATCCGCGTACCCGTGGTGTGCGTGTGACCCGCGTGATGGGTGTTATGCCTGATGACGCAGGGTTTGCTGAGAATGTGCTACTTGCCGAAATTGTGATCTCTGCCTCAGTCGTGTCGAGTTGCGAATTGAGTGGCCAGGTACTTACGACACCGGAATTTCACCTTTGTGAGTCGCAACATGTCGTGTTGTATGAATCTGTCGGCCACTAGGTGTAGTGTCTACAGCGCTGGAAAGCCACCCGAGATGAACAGTGGGTCGGATCGGGTGACCAGGGGCTTCGGTTCCGCTTCCAGGGGTTTGCGCAGCTAGTACGTGGATCTTGTTTCAGCCGTGCACTGCATACGGATCGAAGGCGAGGAGAAGGGGACACAATGACCATCACCGTGTACACGAAGCCTGCTTGTGTTCAGTGCAATGCCACCTACAAGGCGCTCGACAAGATCGGCGTCGACTACGACGTCGTCGACATCTCCGAGAACCCCGAAGCCCGCGACTACGTCATGGCCCTGGGCTACCTGCAGGCCCCCGTCGTCGTCGCCGGTGACGACCACTGGTCCGGCTTCCGCCCGGACCGCATCAAGGCGCTCGCCACCGTCGCGGCCTGAGCGGCCCCCAGCGGCGTGCGGGGAAGCTCGCCGCTGGTCGCAGGTTCGCCCGATCGAACTGGGAAGGTGGCCGACATGTCCACCCAGACAGCCAATCTGGTCTACTTCTCGAGTGCGTCGGAGAACACGCACCGCTTCGTGGAGAAGCTGGGTCTCCCGGCGCTCCGCATACCA
Organism: Nocardia sp. CC213A; assembly: GCF_030766805.1. Taxonomy (NCBI): domain Bacteria; kingdom Bacillati; phylum Actinomycetota; class Actinomycetes; order Mycobacteriales; family Nocardiaceae; genus Nocardia; species Nocardia sp. CC213A. The sequence goes on along the minus strand of NZ_JASFXA010000008.1, from coordinate 336,074 downwards.
CTGCATACCGCCGACTCGCTTCGCGTCGATGAACCCTACGTGCTGATCGTCCCCACCTACGGGGGTGGTCGGCACGTATTGGGTGGGAACCGATCCGAGAAGGAATTCGTGCCCCGGCAGGTGGCCAAATTCCTCAACGATGCCCACAACCGCGCCCTGCTGCGCGGCGTGATCGCGGCCGGCAATACGAACTTCGGCGATACGTACTGCTTTGCGGGAGAGGTGATCTCGCGCAAAGCGGGAGTGCCGTACCTGTATCGCTTCGAACTCATGGGAACTGCCGAGGACGTCGAGCGCGTCCGAGAGGGATTGGGATTGTTTTGGCAACGACAACAGCACCGGTCGGAAAGACTGCCCGCGTAGAGCGTCCGGTCAGCGGGGACTCCAGCACCACCGAGGGCCTGGACTACCACGCCCTCAATGCCATGCTGAACCTGTACGGTCCGAACGGCGAGATCCAGTTCGACAAGGATCGCGAGGCCGCGCACCAGTACTTCCTGCAGCACGTCAACCAGAACACCGTCTTCTTCCACAACCTCGACGAGAAGCTCGACTACCTCATCGAGGAGAACTACTACGAGACAGAGGTGCTGGAGAAGTACAGCCGCGCCTTCATCAAGCAGCTGTTCCAGCAGGCGTACGCCAAGAAGTTCCGGTTCCCCACCTTCCTCGGCGCGTTCAAGTACTACACCTCGTACACGCTCAAGACCTTCGACGGCAAGCGCTACCTGGAGCGCTTCGAGGATCGCGTGTGCATGGTCGCGCTGACCCTCGCCGACGGTGACGAGATCCTGGCCTCGGAGCTGGTCGAGGAGATCATGGCGGGCCGCTTCCAGCCCGCCACGCCGACCTTCCTCAACTCGGGCAAGAAGCAGCGCGGCGAACCGGTGTCCTGCTTCCTGCTGCGCATCGAGGACAATATGGAGTCCATCGGGCGCTCCATCAACTCCGCCCTGCAGCTGTCCAAGCGCGGTGGCGGAGTCGCGTTGCTGCTCAGCAATATTCGTGAGGCCGGTGCCCCGATCAAGAAGATCGAGAACCAGTCCTCGGGCGTCATTCCGATCATGAAGCTGCTGGAGGACTCGTTCTCCTACGCCAACCAGCTCGGTGCGCGGCAGGGCGCGGGCGCGGTGTACCTGCACGCCCACCACCCCGACATCTACCGCTTCCTCGACACCAAGCGGGAGAACGCGGACGAGAAGATCCGCATCAAGACGCTGTCGCTGGGCGTGGTGATCCCGGACATCACCTTCGAGCTGGCGAAGAAGAACGAGGACATGTACCTGTTCTCGCCGTACGACGTGGAGCGCATCTACGGCGTGCCGTTCGCCGACATCAATGTCACCGAGAAGTACTACGAGATGGTCGACGACAAGCGCATCCGCAAGTCGAAGATCAAGGCGCGCGAGTTCTTCCAGACCATCGCCGAGCTGCAGTTCGAGTCCGGCTACCCGTACATCATGTACGAGGACACGGTGAACCGGTCGAACCCGATCAAGGGCAAGATCACCCACTCCAACCTGTGCTCGGAGATCCTCCAGGTCTCCACGCCCTCGGAGTTCAACGACGATCTCTCGTATTCCAAGGTGGGCAAGGACATCTCCTGCAACCTGGGCTCGCTGAACATCGCCAAGACCATGGACTCACCGGACTTCGGCAAGACCGTGGAGACCGCCATCCGCGCGCTCACCGCGGTCTCGGATCAGACGCACATCTACTCGGTGCCGTCGATCGAGCAGGGCAACAACGAATCCCACGCCATCGGCCTCGGTCAGATGAACCTGCACGGCTACCTGGCGCGTGAGCGCGTCTTCTACGGTTCCGAAGAGGGCGTGGACTTCACGAACATCTACTTCTACACCATCGCCTACCACGCGGTGCGGGCGTCGAATCTCATTGCCAAGGAACGGGGTACGTACTTCGGCGGCTTCCCGGAGTCCAAGTACGCCTCGGGCGAGTACTTCGACAAGTACACCGAGCAGGCGTGGGAGCCCAAGACCGAGCGGGTGCGCCAGATCTTCGCCGACGCGGGCGTGCACATCCCCACCCAGGACGACTGGCGCGAGTTGAAGGCGTCGGTCATGCAGTACGGCATCTACAACCAGAACCTGCAGGCCGTGCCGCCGACCGGTTCCATCTCCTACATCAACCACTCCACCAGCTCGATCCACCCGATCGCCTCCAAGATCGAGATCCGCAAGGAAGGCAAGATCGGCCGCGTCTACTACCCGGCCCCCTACCTCACCAACGACAACCTCGACTACTTCGAGGACGCCTACGACATCGGCTACGAGAAGGTCATCGACACCTACGCCGCCGCCACCCAGCACGTGGACCAGGGCCTGTCGCTGACGCTGTTCTTCAAGGACAGCGCCACCACCCGCGACGTCAACAAGGCCCAGATCTACGCCTGGCGCAAGGGCATCAAAACCCTCTACTACATCCGCATCCGCCAGATGGCCCTGGAGGGCACCGAGGTCGAGGGCTGCGTGAGCTGCATGCTCTGAGCCGGGCAACGGTCGAGGGCGCTTCCGGTAGGCGAACCGGGAGCGCCCTCGGCGTTTCTAACCGGGGAACGGCGTCGGTGCTGACACCATCTCTGCCGTGACCGATGGAACGCGGCGAATTGGGATTCTGCTGTTCAACGGTGTCGAGGAGCTGGATTTCGCGGGGCCCTGGGAGGTCCTCGCCTTCTGGACCACGATGTGTCCGGAGGACGGCTGGGAGGTGTTCACCTTCTCGCGGCACGGGGAGAGCGTGGAATGCGCCAAGGGGCTGAAGGTGATTCCGGACTACGCCCTGGACGACGCGCCGCCCATGGACGCCGTGGTGTTCCCCGGGGGCAAGGGCACCCGGTGGATGCTGCGCGACGACGCCGTACTGGCCTGCGTGCGGCGGTTCCGGGAGAAGATTCCGCTCATCACCAGCGTGTGCACCGGATCGCTGGTGCTGGCCGCCGCCGGACTGCTGCACGGGCGACCGGCGACCACGCACTGGCTGTCGCTCGACGTGCTGGCGCAGCTGGACCCGACCATCGACGTGCGGCGCGATGAACGGTTCGTCGACGACGGCGACATCATCACCGCCGCCGGTGTGTCCGCGGGGATCGACATGGCCCTCTACCTGGTGCAGCGGCTCGTGGGCAAGGACCGCGCCCAGTGGGTGCGCCGCGGCATCCAGTACGACCCCCAACCGCCGACCGGCACCGACTGGCCGGACGGCGCGGAATGGGAGATCGGGTCGGTCGATCCGACCGCCGAATCCCGCGCCGACACCGGCCAACTCGCCCGTCTGGTCCGCTGAGCATCCGGGCCGACAGCGACGTCAGGCGGCGGTCTCGTGTTCGATGCGCCAGACCTGGCGGACCGTGAGGGCGTCGAAACGCCAGCCGTCCTCGGTGCGGACCGCGCCGAAACGGTAGACGCCGCCGATGCGGCGGACCGGTTCCGGATCGTCGGCCCGGCCGAAATAGCCGACCAGATTGGCACGCACCTCGGCGCGGTCGCCGTTCACATCCACCAGAACACCGCTGACGATGTGCTGAAGATTCGGGAAATCGGTGTGATTGCGCGTGGCCTGCGCTATCACCTTGTCGCGGCCGACGGCGGTGCCGCCCGGAGTGGTGGCCGTGGCCTCGGGTGTGAACAGCTGGGGGAGGGCCTGGAAGTCGTGCTCGTCCAGGGCCACGCCGAGGCGGGTGACCAGCCGGCTGATCTCGGCCTCGTCGTCACGGACCGAATCCATCAGGGCCGTGTTGCCGCCCGCCGTGCACGCGGTAGCGGCCGCCGCGAGCAGCGCGAACGTTCCGGTCAGCGCGGCGCGCCGAATCGCCCCGGACAACCTGCGCGCCGGTCGAGGGCCGGCGTGGGGCACTGCGACGGTCGCGTGGCGATGAACGGTGTCATGGGTCGATGTCGCATCGGAGTGGAAGGGGCGGTTCGTGTGCATGGCGAATCCTCGTGTCGGGCAATCCTGTCAGGGATTAATGTTGGTGATGCCAACGAATATATGTTGGCTCGACCAACAATGCAAGCCCTGGTCTAGGCTGAAATCGTGGATCCCCGCACCGCGCCGCGCCGACTGCGCTCGCTGCCGACCTGGCTGCTCGCACAGAGCGCAGCTCAGGGGCACCGGATCGTCGGCGAACGACTGAGCTCCGCCGATATCGCACACCGCTACCACTTCTCGCTGCTGGCGGCGCTCGACGAATCCGGGCCGACCAGTCAGGCCGATCTGGGTCGTCGCATCGGGCTCGACCGCAGTGACGTCACCGCCGCCATCACCGATCTGGAGCGCGGCGGCTACATCGAACGCGCCCCCGACCCCCGCGACCGCCGCCGAAACCTGGTGCACCTCACCGACTCCGGCCGCCGCCACCTCGACACACTCGACACCCTCATCCGCACCGCCCAAGCCGAACTCCTGACCCCCCTCACCGGCGAAGAGCAACGCCACCTCATCCGCCTGCTCCGCGCCATCGTCGACCACCACACCTGACCGCGACGGGGAACTGGTGGCGGCGGGTCCTCGCGCGATGCTGCCACGAATTCCCCTGATCGATCGTCCGGCGGCTAGGTTGCGCCCGCCCCACCGCCGACAGCGTGGAGTCCGCATCCCTTGTCCCGGAACCGAATTCCTCGTCCCCCGCCGCCTGCGCCACCCGCGCCGTCGCATTCCCGACGCTCTCGCCGTGCCGCACCATGGTGAGTGATTCCAACCGCACCCCTCCACCCCAGCGCATCACTGTGCCCGCCGCGCGCACCGAGGGTGGCCGCTGTGGTGGCGTGTCGCTGCCCACATGTGGCCTGTGGGTTAGGCCGGTTTGGCCGTTGGTTGTATCCTGCACGAGGATGATTTTTGCGCTCGCAATATGGCGAGTGATCTCTGACGGTGCACGGCGATGATGGAGGAGGTGGGTTGCATGCGCAGCGAACCCCCCAGTCGAAGGCCGCGCGGCGCCGTCCCCTCGTTCCGCGGATAGGGCAGTAGGACTGCCGCGGCCGGGTCGGTGCCTCGCGGTGTGAAACCAGGTGTTTGCCCTCGTTCACCCCCTTTACTCGCCTGCCCGGCCGAGGTTCCGTCATGACGCAGACAGATCTGCACGTCGCTCCGTCGACGTTGCCCGCATTCACCCCGCTGACCGACCGCGAGGCGGTGACGCCCCCGTGCGCGTCGGCGCTGCCCTACCGCGACGCGGTGTCGACCCACCGCGATCCGGCGCGGCTCGGCCATGAGGCCGCGCTGCCCGATCGCGACGGCGCGCTGCCTGACCGCGACGGCGCGCTGCCCGACCGCGACGGTGCGCTGCCCGACCGCGACGGTGCGCTGCCTGAGCGCGACGGCGCGCTGCCCAACCGTGCGGCCGCGATGTCCGCTCGTAGCGGTGACCTGCCCGAGCGAGGTGGCGCGGAGTCCGGCCACGCACATGCGCGGGACGAGGCGGCGGGCGCGCCGCCCGAGTGTCAGGGCACTCTCCGCGATCGCGCAGCGGGGTCCGAATGCGTTGCTGCGCACGATGTTCCGGCGCAGCCGCCGGTCTCCGCACGCGATGACGACCGCGCGCCCTATGTCCCGCTGCGCGATATCGTCGACCCGCATCACGTCGGTCCCACCCTGGAATGGCTGGACGATCACGCCCCGCACGTGATCGCCGACGAACTCGCCCGCATGGACGCCGTGACCGCCGGGGTGGTGTTCCGGCTGCTCGACAAGGACCGTGCCCTCGATGTCTTCGAGGAGCTGGAACCCGTTGACCAGCAGCAGATTCTGAGCGGGCTGCGGGACGAGCGCTTCCGGGAGCTGGTCGAGGAGATGGATCCCGACGACCGCGCCCGCATGCTGCGCGAGGCTCCGGCCAAGGTCGCCAAGAAGGTGCTGGCCGGACTCAGCCCGCGCGAACGGCGCATGACCGCGCAGCTGCTCGGCTACCCGGAGGGTTCCGTCGGGTACTACATGACGCCGGAAGTCGTTGCGCTGCCGCGCAATCTGCCGGTCGTGCAGGCATTGCAGTGGGTGCGCACCAAGGGCGGCAACGCCGAGACCGTCTACACCCTCCCGGTGGTGGACGGCGGCCGCCGCATCATCGGCGTGGTGGAACTGCGCGATCTGGTGCTCTCCTCCCCGGACGCCATGATCGCCGATCTGGTGGCGGCCGAACCGGTGTTCGTGCGCGCCACCGATTCGGCGGAGAAGGCCGCCCGGCTCATGCAGGGGGCCAACCTGATCAACCTGCCGGTGGTGGACAGCGAGGACCGCCTCGTCGGCCTGCTCACCATCGACGACGCCATCGAGGTCATCGAGGCCGCCGACTCCGAGGATGTGGCCCGTCAGGCCGGTGCCGCGCCGTGGGAGGGGCACTACATGGCGGCGGGTGTCTTCCAGCTGGCGCGCTACCGCGCCATGTGGTTGACGCTGCTGCTGGTGGCGGCCACCCTGACGGTCTCGGTCACCGACCTGTTCGAGGGCACCCTCGAACAGGCCGCGCATCTGGCCCTGTTCATTCCGCTGATCATCGGCGCGGGCGGCAATGCCGGCGCGCAGGCCGCCACCTCCTGTGTGCGCGCCGTGGCGGTGGGCGAGGTGCGCGGCTCGGATCTGTTCCGGGTGGTGTGGCGCGAATGCCGGGTGGGCCTGCTGCTGGGCACCATGCTGGCGTTGATCGGTGTGGTGATCGGCGGATTGTTCGTCGGCATGGAAATCGCCGCGGTGGTGGGGATTACGCTGGTGCTCATCTGCGCGTGGGCGGCCACCATCGGCGGCACCATGCCGCTGCTGGCCAAGAAGCTGCGCATCGATCCGGCGGTGATCTCGGCCCCCATGGTCACCACCCTGGTCGACGCCACCGGGCTGATCATCTACTTCACGACCGCCAAGCTGGTGCTGGGTATCTGAGTGTCGTGGGCATCTGAGCGTCGGCACTCGATCGGCAAACCTTCGGGCGGTCCCCGCCGATAGCCGCCCGAAGGTGCTGTGACAGAGTGCACGGCGGCGCGTCCGCGCCGCGCGGGGTGTCTCCGCCCACCTTTTCGCTGGCCGCTCGGCCATCGCCCCAGGACACCGAACGACACAACACCTTGTGTTGTAAAACTTTGTCCGCCACTAGTAGTAGTGTCCAGGGCAAGAGAATCCGGTGAGCTGGGAAGGGTGAGTGAACGGGCGTGACCTCTGAGACGCATACGACGATGCGTGTGACCAAAGTGATCGATCGGGTGTCGGCGATCAACTGGAACCGCGTACCCGACGACAAGGACGCGGAGGTCTGGGACCGGCTGACGGGCAACTTCTGGCTGCCCGAGAAGGTACCCGTCTCCAATGACATTCCGTCGTGGAACACGCTGACCCCCCACGAGAAGCAGCTGACCATGCGGGTCTTCACCGGCCTCACCCTGCTCGACACCATCCAGGGCACGGTCGGCGCGGTGAGCCTCATCCCGGACGCGCTCACCCCGCACGAGGAGGCGGTGCTCACCAATATCGCCTTCATGGAGTCGGTGCACGCCAAGAGCTACAGCTCCATCTTCTCCACGCTGTGCTCCACCCGCGAGATCGACGACGCCTTCCGCTGGTCGGAGGAGAACCCCAATCTCCAGCGCAAGGCGCAGATCGTCATGGACTACTACCAGGGCGACGATCCGCTCAAGCGCAAGGTGGCCTCCACCCTGCTGGAGAGCTTCCTGTTCTACTCCGGCTTCTACCTGCCCATGTACTGGTCCTCGCGGGCCAAGCTCACCAACACCGCGGACCTGATCCGCCTCATCATCCGCGACGAGGCCGTCCACGGGTACTACATCGGCTACAAGTACCAGAAGGGGCTGGAGCAGGTCTCCCAGGCCGAGCAGGACGAGCTCAAGTCCTACACCTTCGAGCTGCTGTTCGAGTTGTACGAGAACGAGGTCGAGTACACCCAGGACCTCTACGACGAGGTCGGCCTGACCGAGGACGTCAAGAAGTTCCTGCGCTACAACGCCAACAAGGCGCTGATGAACCTCGGCTACGAGGGTCTGTTCCCCAAGGACGAGTGCGATGTGAACCCGGCGATCCTGTCGGCGCTGTCGCCCAATGCCGACGAGAACCATGACTTCTTCTCGGGCTCGGGTTCGAGCTACGTGATCGGCAAGGCCGTCAACACCGAGGACGAGGACTGGGAGTTCTAGGAGTGTTGAAAGGTGCGGGCCGGTAACCGTATTCGGTTACCGGCCCGCACACTTCCGAGGTATACGCGAGGATCAGTCGGTCACATAGCCGTTGAGGGTGTTGCGGATGTCCTCCAGCAGGGCCCGCGCCGCGGTCACGCCGCTGCCGTGCCAGATCACGTCCTCGACGGCGAAATTGCGCTTGTCGCCGACCGCGGCGAGTTCCTTCCAGTCGTCGCCGCGCATGAGCGATTCGCCGAAATCGCGGCCCTCGGGCCCGTCGAACATGACGTAGATGAGGTCGCCCTCCACCTTGTCCCGATTCTCCTGGGACGACACATCCGCCAGTTCGAAGCTCGCGCCGCGCTGCGCGGTCGGCCGCTGCACCCCGACATCGCCCAGCACCTGCCCGGCGAAGCTGTCCCCGCCCAGCACCTGGAGGTCGTCGGCGCGGAAGCGCACCACCGACGCCTGGGTCAGGTTGGCGGCCACCGCGTTTCCGGTGTCGCGGGCCGCGGTGCGGTAGTCGGCGAGCACCTGATCGGCGGCCCGCTCCCGGCCCAGCGCCGTGGCGATAGCGGAGAACTGTCGCTGCCAGCCGCCGTCGCCGGAGACCAGCACGGTGGGCGCGATACCGCGCAGCGCCTCGTAGCTCGCGCCGTCGGTCGCGCCGCCGATGATCACGTCCGGGTCCAGGGCGGCGATCTGCGCGGGGTCGGGCGTGCCGACCATACCGACCGCCGGGATCTCGGAGATGCCGGTGCCCAGATAGGCGGGCTGCGGGGTGGGACCGGCGACGGTGGCCGCGCCGACCACGCGCTCCCACAGGCCGAGCGCGCAGATCGCGTCCAGGGCCGGGGTCGAGATCACCACGATGCGTTGCGGATCGGCGGGCACCTCGACGGTCCCGGTGGTGGCGTCGACGGAGCGGGTCGCGCCCGCGGCCGGATCGGCGGTGGTGGGCAGCGCGCACGCGGTGCGGGTGTCACGTTCCAGACCGACCACGCCCGCGCCCGCGATATTCGTGGTGGTGCGCACGATGGCGCTGGCGGCGTCGTCGGCCGGTTCGGCACAGCCTGCCAGCAGACCCGTCGGTAGCACCGCGGCGGCGGCCAATGCCACCCCCCAGGTGCGCACACGCCGCGCGGAACCGGGGGAGGGGGCGTACGGGGTTCGGGTGGAAGCGGACTCGCGCACCGACATGCGGAGGAGCGTACAGGCGCGAGTCCGGACACCCAATCGCGACGCTCGGAGATCGGCCGGATCGGCGGCCCGGGAACTTCGCGACCACGGTCCCCGGCAGTCCGTTACCAAGGCCAATTACGACAGAGAGTAGGACCGGCCGCGACCGCTGCGGCAGCACGGTTTACGATTCACAACAGCGCAAGCCACCCGTCGTTCGCGTGTGCGTGAAAACGCCGACGCCGGAAGCAACCGCGACGAACGACCAGAAGGCACCTGTCAGGAGGTTCAGTGACTGCCGTAGAGCCACGCCCAGTCCGTGAAGTGGAAGCGGCTCGGCCATACCCGCCCCGTGTGGGTCCCAAGGGTTCGTTCATCTACAAGATGGTCACCACGACAGACCCGAAGACCCTCGGCGTCATGTACCTGGTGACGGCGATGTCCTTCTTCCTCATCGGCGGCCTGATGGCGCTGCTGATGCGCGCCGAGCTCGCCCGTCCGGGCCTGCAATTCCTGTCGCCGGAACAGTTCAACCAGCTGTTCACCATGCACGGCACCATCATGCTGCTGTTCTACGCGACCGCGATCGTGTTCGGCTTCGCCAACATCATCCTGCCGCTGCAGATCGGCGCACCCGACGTCGCCTTCCCGCGCCTGAACTCGTTCAGCTACTGGCTGTACCTGTTCGGCGGCACCATGGCGACCGCGGGCTTCATCACCCCCGGTGGCGCGGCCGACTTCGGCTGGACCGCCTACACCCCGCTCTCGGACATCGTGCACTCGCCCGGCGTCGGCGCGGACCTGTGGATTCTCGGCCTGGCCGTATCCGGTCTGGGCACCATCCTCGGCGGCGTCAACATGATCACCACGGTGGTCTGCCTGCGCTGCCCGGGCATGACCCTGTTCCGCATGCCGATCTTCACCTGGAACATCCTGGTGACCGCCGTGCTGGTGCTGCTGGCCTTCCCGCTGCTGACCGCCGCGCTCATGGCGCTGGCCTACGACCGGCATCTGGGCGGGCACATCTACGACCCGGCCTCCGGCGGCACGCTGCTCTACCAGCACCTGTTCTGGTTCTTCGGCCACCCCGAGGTGTACATCATCGCGCTGCCGTTCTTCGGCATCGTCTCGGAGATCTTCCCGGTCTTCAGCCGCAAGCCGATCTTCGGTTACACCACGCTGGTGTACGCGACGCTGGGTATCGCCGCGCTGTCCATCGCGGTGTGGGCGCACCACATGTACGCCACCGGCGCGGTGCTGCTGCCGTTCTTCTCGTTCATGACCTTCCTCATCGCGGTGCCGACCGGCGTGAAGTTCTTCAACTGGATCGGCACCATGTGGCGGGGTCAGCTGACCTTCGAATCACCCATGCTGTTCTCGGTCGGCTTCCTGGTCACCTTCCTCTTCGGTGGTCTGTCGGGCGTCCTGCTCGCCAGCCCGCCGCTGGACTTCCACGTGTCCGACACGTATTTCGTGGTGGCGCACTTCCACTACGTGCTCTTCGGCACCATCGTGTTCGCCACCTACGCGGGCATCTACTTCTGGTTCCCGAAGATGACCGGCCGCATGCTGGACGAGCGCCTGGCGAAGTGGCACTTCTGGGCCACCTTCGTCGGCTTCCACACCACGTTCCTGGTGCAGCACTGGCTGGGTAACGAGGGTATGCCGCGCCGCTACGCGGACTACCTGCCCACCGACGGGTTCACCACGCTGAACACCATCTCCACCATCGGCGCCTTCATCCTGGGCGCGTCGATGCTGCCGTTCATCTGGAACGTCTTCAAGTCCTACCGCTACGGCGAGGTCGTGACGGTGGACGATCCGTGGGGCTACGGCAATTCGCTGGAGTGGGCGACCGCGTGCCCGCCGCCGCGGCACAACTTCTACGAGTTGCCGCGCATCCGCTCCGAGCGTCCGGCGTTCGAGCTGCACTACCCGCACATGATCGACCGCATGCGCGCCGAGGCGCACGTGGGCTGGGGTGGCAAGGCGCACACCGTCAAGGAGACGGCGAAGGTCTGACCCGCAGCCAGCGAGACCGTAACGCGGCGGCCTTCCTCGGACGGCCGCCGCGTTCGCGTTGGCGGCGACGACCGGGCGCGGCGTCCGGGCCGGGCGCGGATACGGCGTTGGAACCGGGTGCCGCGGGCGAGCCGGGTGTGGGCGCGGAGTCCGGGCCGCGGTCTCACTCTCGCCGTACCGCCGCCCGCCCGACCGCGAGCAGTCCGCGTAGCCGGTGATTCGCCGGTGCCAGTTCCGGATGGGTTGCCATGAGGCGCGTCTCGTCGAATCCGCCGACGAAGACCGCGCCGAGGTCCAGCGCCGTCGCCTGTAGGCACATGTTCTGCACGGCGTGTCCGACCTCCATGTCGGCGTACCGTTCCCCGCGCCGCCCCGTCGGCGGCTGCTCGGCGAAATGCGCTCGCACCCGGTCGATGTCGACCGTCACCGCCACCACCAGCGCGGCATCGCGCAACCAGGGCTGGGGGCCGAACGCGGCCTCGGCCAGCACGGCCCGCACCTCGCGGTCACCGGTGCGGACGAGGGCGTGCGACTGCGGCCGGTACTCGTAGACGCCGGGGTCCAGGCCGTCCACCCGGTGCACGGCCACGCTCAGCGCCACCGGATACAGCGCCCCGCCGACGGCACCGTGCGGCCCTGTCCCGAAACGCCCTGCCCGGACCACAGCAGGCTCGCCAGCGCCGCCCGCTCGACCGATTCCGGGGCGAACTCGCGCACCGTCCGCCGCCGCGCGAGGATATCCGGCAGCGATCCCGGTGCGCCGGGATCGGGATCGGGCAATCTCCACATCGGGCGATCGTATTCCGGGCGCCGCGTGCGTGATACCCACCACCGGGGCCGTGGTCGGCGCGGGTGGTCGGAGAGGGACCTGGAAGAATGAGCGGGCCCGTCGCCTGCCGACGGCCGGGTCACACGCGAGAACGGAGTTTCGATTGAGCACGTCTGACACGACGGTTCTGGTCACGGTCACCGGACCCGACAAGCCGGGCGTGACGTCGGTGCTGCTCGCGGCACTGGCGAACAACTCCGTGAGCCTGCTGGATGTGGAGCAGGTCGTCATCCGCGGCCGCCTGACCCTGGGCGTGCTGGTGACCTGTCCCAGCGATCCGGAGGCCCTGCAGGATCAGCTCGAGGACGCCATGGCCACCGTCGGCATGCATGTCGACGTGGAGATCGGCGCGAACAGCGTCTCGGGCGCGAAACTGTCCACCCACGCCGTGGTGGTGCTCGGCAGCCCGGTCACCGCGCGCGCCTTCGGGGCCATCTCGCGGGAACTGGCCGGGCAGGGCGTCAATATCGACTCCATTCGCGGTATCGCCGACTATCCGGTGACCGGGCTGGAGCTCATGGTCACGGTGCCGTCCGCGCCCGCGGTCGCGGTGCCGATCGGCGACGCGGGCCGCCCCGAGGTGGTCGAGACGGCGTCCGCCGCGGTCGATACCGGCATGGCGGAGACGCGGCTGCGCACCGGCTTGGCCGAGGTGGCCGTGAAGGCGGGCGTGGACGTGGCGGTCGAGCGTGCGGGCCTGGCGCGCCGCTCCAAGCGCCTCGTCGTCTTCGACGTGGACTCCACCCTCATCCAGGGCGAGGTCATCGAGATGCTGGCCGCGCACGCGGGCGTGGAGGACGAGGTCCGCCAGGTCACCGAGGCCGCCATGCGCGGCGAGATCGACTTCGCGGAATCGCTGCGGCAGCGGGTGGCGACGCTGGCCGGGCTGGACGCCTCGGTGATCGACGAGGTCGCCGACCGCATCGAACTCACCCCCGGTGCGCGCACCACCATTCGCACGCTGCGCCGCCTCGGCTTCCGCTGCGGTGTGGTGTCCGGCGGGTTCCGACAGGTCATCGAACCGCTCGCGCATGAGCTGGAACTCGATTTCGTGCAGGCCAATACGCTCGAGATCGTCGACGGCAAGCTCACCGGCAAGGTGGTGGGCGAGATCGTCGACCGCGCCGCCAAGGCGGTGGCGCTGCGGCGGTTCGCCGCCGAGGCCGGTGTGGCCATGGAGCAGACCGTCGCGGTGGGCGACGGCGCCAACGACATCGACATGCTCAATGCCGCCGGGCTGGGCATCGCCTTCCAGGCCAAGCCCGCGTTGCGCGAGGTGGCGGACGCGGCGCTGTCGCATCCGTACCTGGACGCGATCCTGTTCATTCTCGGCGTCACCCGCGACGAGGTGGAGGCGGCCGACGCCCGCGACGGAATGCTGCGCCGGGTACCGCTCAACAGCTGACTCGCCCGCGTCGGTTCAGCAATTGACGCGCCCGCGTCGGTCGGCGGTATGCCAGGGATTCGCCAGTAGGCTCGCGTCATGCGTAGCCTCCTGCCGGTAGTGGCGCTCGGCCTGGTGCTCGTCGGCTGTTCCACCGATTCCGGCGACTCCGACCCGGCATCGACCACGGCGCAGCCCACCACCGCGTCGAGCACCGCCCCGACCACGAACCCGTCGACCACCGCGCCCGAGTCGGGTCCGGTCACCGTCGACCAGTCCGCGAACGGCACCGAACTGGACCTGCCGACCGGGCAGCGACTGCTGGTGCGGCTGCCGTCCAACCCATCCACCGGTGCGTCCTGGGCGATGGTGCGACTCGACCAGGACATCCTGCGTCAGGACGGCGATCCGGACTATCAGGCGGATCCGGGCCCCGCCATGCCGGGCAAGGGCGGCACCGAGACGTGGGCGTTCCGCGCGGAACAGCCGGGGACCGCCACCCTCGAACTGGTCTATTCCCGGCCGTGGGAGGAACCCGCCGATACGGATCGGCGTTTCACCCTCACCGTGCGCGTCGCGTAGTTCCGTTCCGGTGTGCCGACAATGCACGCGACGGAAATGCCTTCGACGGATGGCGAGTTGGCGGTGCCCGGTCTTCTCGAGCAGAGTGGATCGGTGACCGAAGGTGTGTGCGATATCGAATCAGCATCCGGATTGGTGGAATTCGCGGTACGGCACGCGGAATTGGCGCGCGGATACGGTGGCGCGGGCGATCCCGACGATCCGGCGCTGGTCCAGGCCATGCAACTGGTCCTGCATATTCCGAAGTCCGATCCGCCCCGCCGTGACGCGGTGCTGGCCGCTGCCGCCGCCGCGTCGGTCGCCCTGTGTCTCGACGAACGGGTGGGTCCGGGCGGGCCGTGGGCGGACCGGTACCTGGCGTGGCAGCGGTCGCGGATCCGCAAGGTCGCCCGCCGGGCCCGTGGGGCACACTGGCTGGCCGCCCAGGAGGTGGACGGGGTGACCGTGGAACTCGACGGGGCGCAGGCGCGGGCCCTGGTGCCCGGACCGGTCGGGTCGGTCGACGCGCGGATCAAGCGCCTGCAGATCGGCGGCACCGAACTACCTCTCGATGAACCAGGCGATCTCGACGAGAGGTATCCGGTGCTATGGGTGAACGCCGAATTGGGTATGTCCGTGGGTAAGGCTGCCGCACAGGTGGGACACGCGAGCATGCTGCTCGCCGGGGCCCTGCCCGTGCAGCAGGTGTATGCCTGGTCCGAGAGTGGCTACCGTTGTGCCGTGGCGGATGCCGATCCCGGTCGCTGGGCACGGCTGCGACAACGCGTGGCCGAGGGCGGTGCGATCGCCGTCCGGGATGCCGGATTCACCGAGGTGGCTCCGGGGTCGATGACGGTGATCGCGGTGCCGGGACGGTGACGGAGCATCGCCGCGT
Organism: Nocardia sp. CC213A; assembly: GCF_030766805.1. NCBI lineage: Bacteria > Bacillati > Actinomycetota > Actinomycetes > Mycobacteriales > Nocardiaceae > Nocardia > Nocardia sp. CC213A. Next base: position 321,069 of record NZ_JASFXA010000008.1, on the reverse strand, counting down.
CCAGGGACGTTGAATTGTTGCGCGATTGCCGCGCCGATGTCCCCGTGATGAACCGAACGGTCTCCACACTGGCCTATGTGCGCTGCGGGTATCGACTTCGCCGTACCGCTGGGCAAGGATCGGGGCACGAGTTTCCGCGGGAGGAAACACGGAGATGACTACTCTGCTGGTGATTCTTATCGTGTGGGTGCTGCTGTCCATTCCGGCGGCGCTGATTCTGGCACGCATGTTCCGCCGGCCGCGCGTCGAGCGGCGGCCGTCGGAATTCGACAACCTAGAAATGCGGGAGCGTGCGCGACGCTGGGAATTCGACCGTCCGGCCGACGAATTCGGCCGCGATCGGCGGCCCAGCGGACTGTGACACACGCCCGTGATCGCACACCACGTTGACGCGTGTCCTGGGGCGTGAGACAAGATGGAGCCCGTGCCGCAACCGGATCCCGATCTGCTCATCGACTTCAACGACGTCACCGTCCGACGTTCCGGTCACACCCTCGTCGGGCCGGTCACCTGGCAGGTGGAACTCGACGAACGCTGGGTGGTGCTCGGCCCCAACGGCGCCGGGAAGACCTCATTGCTCCGCATGGCCGCCGCCGAGATGTATCCCACCTCGGGGACGGCGAACCTGCTGGGGGAGGTGCTCGGCCGGGTCGACATCAGCGAGCTGCGCCCCCGCATCGGACTCTCCTCGGCGGCCGTGGCCAGTCGGGTTCCGCTCGACGAGAAGGTCTCCGACCTGGTGGTCTCGGCCGGATACGCGGTCATGGGCCGCTGGCGGGAGCGCTATGACGACATGGATACCGACCGCGCCGTCGACGTGCTGGAAAGTCTGGGCGCCGAACACCTTTCCGACCGCGCCTACGGCACCCTCTCCGAGGGTGAACGCAAGCGGGTGCTCATCGCCCGCGCGCTCATGGCCGATCCGGAACTGCTCCTGCTCGACGAACCCGCCGCCGGGCTGGACCTGGGCGGCCGGGAGGAGTTGGTGGAACGCCTGGGCGATCTGGCCGCCGACCCCGACGCGCCCGCCACCGTGCTGGTCACCCACCACGTCGAGGAGATCCCGCCGGGCTTCACCCACGGCATGCTGCTCAACGAGGGCGCGGTGATCGCGCAGGGGCTGCTCGAGGATGTGCTCACCGCCGACAATCTCAGCGAGGCGTTCCGCCAGTCCATCACCCTCGACCGCATCGACGGCCGCTATTTCGCGCGCCGCAGCCAGCGCTTCGGTCGGCACCGCACCCGCTGATCCGGCGGCGGGTGGCGCTTCTGCGTCGGTGGGCGGCGCTTCGAGGCCGATCCACGTCGGCGGGAGCCGGATACGCGCGCGCCTCACATGAGCGTTTCACTTGCTCCGATTCGGTTACGCGGCTGGTGAATCGGTGTCATGCTCACCGCGTTCGGGGCATTCGTCCGATTCGGTGACGAGTGTTCGTTGCGTCGCGAACCGACAGGCGGGCAAACTGTCCGCAACATGGTTGGGGTGCATCGAACAGGATGGACGGCGCGGGTAATGCCGCTTTCCCTCCCGAGCCGCTTGGGACCCGCGCGACCGGTTGGTCCGGTGTCCGGACCGGCGCTGCCCTGTCGCGCCGACCTAGCAAACGTTAGGGTGCGGAGTGTGAGCGAGACAGTTGCGCGTGGCGAGCAGCCGACCGCGGTGCCGGTTCGGGACGCCTCCACGGTCATGCTGGTGCGGGACGGTGTGAACGGGCCCGAGGTGTTCCTGCAGCGCCGCGTGAACGCCATGGCGTTCGCGGCCGGGATGACCGTCTTCCCGGGCGGCGGGGTGGATGCCACCGACGCCGCCGTGGCGCTGGACTGGGCCGGACCCGAACCCGCCTGGTGGGCGGCGCGTTTCGGTGGCACCGACGCGGCGCGGGCGCAGGCGCTGGTCTGCGCCGCAGTGCGCGAGACCTTCGAGGAGTGCGGGGTGCTGCTGGCCGGGCCGACCGCCGACACCGTGGTCGCCGACACCGGCGTCTACGCCGAGGTCCGGGGTCGGCTGGAGCGTCGTGAACTGTCTTTCGCCGAATTCCTCACCCGCGAGCGACTGGTGCTGCGCGCCGATCTGCTGCGCCCGTGGGCGAACTGGATCACCCCCGAGGTGGAGTCGCGTCGCTACGACACCCACTTCTTCGTGGCGGTGCTGCCCGAGGGGCAGCAGGCCGACGACGCCACCTCCGAGGCCGAGGTCGTCACCTGGTCCACCCCCGCCGAGGCCATCGAACGCTGGCGGTCGGGACTGGACGTGCTGCTCCCGCCCACCTGGTCGCAGCTGGTCGCCCTCGGCGAATTCGGCTCCACCGCCGATATTCTCGCCGCCACCCCCGCGATCGAACCGATCATGCCGGTCTACGACCCGGAATCGGGCGGCCCCACCCTGGCCTTCCCGAACGCCGCACGCTACTTCTCGGACCTGCCCGACGGCACCCGCCTCCGCGGCTCCCAGCGGCCCTGAGCACGGCGGGGACTTCGGCGGCCTCCGCATAACCCCTGGCGGCGTGGGCCGAGCGGTGTCCCGATCGGTCGTGCGCCCGGAGACCACCGTGGCCCGGAGTTACCCTGGGTTTGCTGATTTCGTGCATATCCGGCGAACGCCCGACGAAAGGTGCGTACCGATGGCGATGACCGACCCGCTGCCCGCGATCCCGCTGGAATCCTGGCGGCCCACCAAGGAGACCCTGCACCGCTACCTCCAGATCGTCGGCAAGGTGGCGCTGGAGCGCGGGATCCGCCGAAACCACTGGTGGCATATGACATTCCGACCCACCGCGCGCGGCTGGACCACGGTCCCGCTCGGCTCGGCCCGCACCGGACCGGTCTTCACCTGCGCCTTCGACTTCTTCGACCACGAACTGCGGATCGAGACCGCTCACGGCCGGCGCGGCGCGGTACCGCTGGCGGGCCAGTCGGTGGCGAGCTTCTACACCGATGTGATGGCGGCCCTGCGCGCCTCCGGCATCGATTGCACGCTGCCGAATCCGACCCCCTTCGACCTGCCCGACCACGGCCGTCCCTTCGACGAGGACACCGAGCACGCCGACTACGACCCGGAGCGGGCGCGGGACGCTTTCCTGGTGTACAGCCAGGTCGGCCGCATTCTGGAGGAGTTCAGCGCGGCCTTCTCCGGGAAGATCAGTCCGGTGCAGGTCTTCTGGCACACCTTCGACATCGCGGTGCAGCGCTTCGCGCCCCGGCACATCGAGATGCCCGCGAGCGTGGATCCCGTGACCCGCGAGGCGTATTCGCGCGAGGTGATCAGCGCCGGATTCTGGTTCGGCGACGACAAGGTCCCCGAACCCACCTTCTACTCCTACGTCGCCCCCGAGCCCGACGGGCTGACCGACGCCGAACCGCGCCCCGCCAAGGCCCGCTGGGTGCCCTCGGGCTCGGCCCACGCCGCCTACTACGCCTACGACGAGGCCCGCGCCACCGCCGACCCGGTCGGCGCGGCCCTCGAGTTCTACCAGTTCGTCTACGCCCGCGGCTCCGAACTGGCGGGCTGGGACGCTCCCGCCCTGTCCTGCTGGGGCGGCATCACCGACCCGGTGCTGCGCGAACAGGGCCCCCGCTGGGCCGACTGACCACCGGCCGGCGCTCGGCGGCCGGGCGCGCGGACCGGGGCGGCTCGGCGCGTCTCGGGACGGCTCGGAGTGGCTCAGGCGTCTCGGAGCGGCGTGGCTCGGCAGGGCGCGGCGCGGGGCGGGGCGGCGCGTCTCGGAGCGGCTCGGGGGGCTCGGCGCGGCGTGGCTCGCCGCGTCTCGGCGCGGGACGGCGCGGCCCCGGGCGGTGTTCGTGGAGTACCCGCACCGCCGCATCCGGGATGGGGTGCGGTGTCGCGCGGCAGTACGCTTGCCCGCTGTGGCCGAATTCGTAACCGTGGACCGGGGTGTGGCGGAGGGGATCGCCGTCATCCGGATCGCACGTCCGCCGATGAATCTGATCGATCTCCAGGTCGCGCTGGAGGTGGCGAGTGCCGCGGACGGGCTCGCGGTGGACGAGAGCGTGCGGGCGGTGGTGCTCTACGGCGATGAGCGGGTGTTCTCGGCGGGGGACGAGCTGACCGAACTGGCCGGGCTCTCCGCCGCACAGGCGACGGCCATGGCCGCGGACTTCCAGCGGGCGCTGGGCGCGCTGGCGCGGCTGCCGCAGCCGACGGTCGCCGCCATCAGCGGGTACGCGCTGGGGGCGGGGCTGGAATTGGCGCTGGGCGCGGATCGGCGGATCATCGGCGACAATGTGAAGATCGGCCTGCCGCAGATCAAGGCGGGGCTGATCCCGCTGGCGGGGATCCGGCGGCTGAGCCTGCTCATCGGCCCGGCGGCGGCCAAGGACCTGGTCTACACCGGCCGTTTCGTCGATCCGGAGGAGGCGGCGTCGCTCGGCCTCGTCGACGAGGTCGTCGCCCCCGACGATGTGTTCGAGGCCGCGCTGCGCTGGGCGCGGCGGTTCACCTCGGGTCCGGCCAAGGCCCTCGCGGCCGCCAAGCGGGTCTTCGAGGCGGGTACGCACGGGCACGATCGCGCCCGCGCGGAATGGGCGGAGCTGTTCGACACCGAAGATCAGCAGATAGGAACACGTTCCTATCTGGCGGCCGGTCCGGACGCGGCCCGCTTCGTGGGCCGATGACCGGGCCGATCAGCGGGCTCGCCTGGTGATTCATTAGGCTGCCCTGCATGACTGCTCGTCCTGACGATCCAGCGCCGAACCCGCACGCCACCGAGGCCGAGGTCCAGGCCGCGCTGACCGACAACAAGCTCGCCCAGGTGCTGTATCACGACTGGGAAGCCGAGACGTACGACGACAAGTGGTCCATCTCCTACGACGAGCGCTGCATCGAGTACGCGCGCGGCCGTTTCGACGCCGTGGTCCCGGACGCTCCGCTGCCGTACGACCGGGCGCTCGAGCTCGGCTGCGGTACCGGTTTCTTCCTGCTGAACCTGATGCAGTCCGGGATCGCGAAGTCCGGTTCGGTCACCGACCTGTCGCCCGGCATGGTGAAGGTCGCGACGCGCAACGGCCGCAATCTCGGCCTGGACGTGGACGGCCGGGTCGCCGACGCCGAGACCATCCCGTACGAGGACGACACCTTCGATCTGGTGGTGGGTCACGCGGTGCTGCACCACATTCCGGATGTGGAGCTGGCGCTCAAGGAGTGCCTGCGCGTGCTGAAGCCGGGCGGTCGTTTCGTCTTCGCCGGTGAGCCGACCACCATCGGCAACCTCTACGCCCGCAAGCTGGGCCAGGTCACCTGGAAGCTCACCACCGAGGTGACCAAGCTGCCGTTCCTGCGGGACTGGCGGCGTCCGCAGGAGGAACTGGACGAGTCCTCCCGCGCGGCCGCCCTGGAAGCCGTGGTCGATCTGCACACCTTCGATCCGACCGATCTGGAGAGCATCGCCCGGCGTGCGGGCGCGGTGGACGTGCAGGCCAAGACAGAGGAGTTCGCCGCCGCCCTGTGGGGTTGGCCGGTGCGCACCTTCGAGGCCGCCGTGCCCGCCGAGAAGCTGACCTGGCGCTACCGCATGGCGCAGTACCGGGCGTGGCTGGGACTGTCCAAGCTGGACGAGAAGGTGCTGCGCCACGTGGTGCCGCGGCAGTTCTTCTACAACGTCATGATCACCGGCGTGAAGCCCGGCGGCTCCAAGTAGCCGGTGGGCTACGTCTTCACTCGCGACGATGTCGCCCAGCTCGGCAGTGCGGCCGGTGCGGCCGCGCTCGCCGAGGCCGACCGGCTCCCGCTGACCGCCGCGACCCTGCTGCGCGATCTGGAGCGGCTGCGCCGGGACTTCGGCGACCGCGCGGCGGCGCTCGTCGAAACGGTGCGCCTGCGCCGCCGTGCCGCCACCAAACTGGACGGTGCCGAGCACTGGTTGCTCACCGACGACGCCCTCCAGCAGGCGACCCCGACGGCGGTGGCCCGGCACCGGGCGCGACGGCTGGCCGGACGAACCGTCCACGACGTCACCTGCTCGATCGGCGCGGAACTGGTCGAGCTGTCCCGCGTCTGCCCGGCGGTCATCGGCAGCGACCTGGACGCGGTGCGCCTCGATATGGCGGCGCAGAACCTGAATGCTGTTCGCCTGGATCCGGTTTCGCGCGGTCTCTCCCAGAGCTGCGACACCGTTCCGCGAAACGTGTTGCTGGCCAAGGCCGATGCGCTGGTGCCGTGCAGCGCCGCCGAGGTGGTGATCGCCGACCCGGCGCGGCGAGCCGACGGGCGGCGCACCCACGATCCGGCGAAGCTGCAACCGCCGCTACCCGATCTGCTGGCGGCGTACGCGGGTCGGGATCTGGTCGTGAAGTGCGCTCCCGGACTGGATTTCGATCGGCTCGACTGGTCCGGTGAGGTCGAGGTGATGTCGCTCGACGGCGCGGTGCGCGAGGCGTGCCTGTGGTCGGCGGGCCTGGCGGAGGCGGGGGTGACCCGGCGCGCCACCGTGCTGTCCGCGAACGGCACCGCGTGGAGCCTTACCGACGCGGCACCCGACGACATACCCGAGCGCGAGCCGGGGGAGTGGATCGTCGATCCCGACGGCGCGGTGGTGCGCGCGGGCCTGGTCCGCCACTACGCCGCGAAACACGGCCTCTGGCAACTCGATCCGCGCATCGCCTATCTGACCGGCGACAGCGTCCCCGAGGGCGTGCGCGGTTTCCGCATCCTGCACCGAATGGACTTCAAGGAGAAGCCGTTGCGCGCCGAACTGCACCGCCGGGACTGCGGCCCGCTCGAAATCCTCACGCGCGGTGTGAATATCGACCCCGATGCGTTGCGCGGCCGGTTGAAGCCGCGCGGCACCCGGCCGCACACCCTGGTCATCACCCGGATCGGCCGCACGCCGACCGTCTTCCTGTGCGAGACCCCGGCCCCGGTTGCCTGAACACTGTGGTCGCCCCGCGCCGCGCGACGGCTACGCCTCCGGCTTGAACACGAACAGTTCGCCGATCTTGGAGGCCACCACGACCTCGCCCTCCGCGCCCACCGAGATGCTCTCCGTGGTTCCCTGTGCGCCGGGCAGCTCGTCGGAGTCGACGGTCCCGCCGGTTTCGGTGTCGAAGGTGATCAGGGTCAGTGCCCCGCCGAGGGTGGACACCGCGTAACCGGTACCGCCCGCGGTCTGCACCGGCCGCCCGCGCAGCGCCAGATCCTTGCGCTCCCAGGCGATCTCGGAGCTGTCGCCGTTGTCGCGCACCGCCATCAGATGGCCGTCGTCGCCGGACGGCACCAGTAGGCCGTCCGCGACGGAGATCGACCCGCGCAGCGGGAAGCCCACGTCCCGTGACCATGCGGTGCGGCCGTCGGCGGTGTCGACGGCGATCAGCCGGCCGGAGTTGTCGCCTACGTAGACGGTGGAGCCGTCGGCGGACAGCGCCGGGCTGGTGGCGCTGCCGCCGGTGAGCATGGCCGCCCGCCAGTCCTCACGCACCGCCTTGTCGCCGTAGGTCAGTGCCACGAGTTCGGCGGTGCCCTCGCCGGGGCGCCATACGGTCGCGTAGAAGCGTCCGGTCTCCCGGTCCACGGCCGACACGTTCGCCACCGGGCACTGGGGGCCGCCCGTGGCGCAGTCCTCGAGGCCCTGCCCGTCCGGCGGGCGGTTCAGGCCCGGATTCTCCAGCGGGTCGGGCTCGCCCAGCAGCTGATAGGTGGAGATCACGCGCTCGCCGGTCTGGCGGCTGAGCACGTCGACCTGGCCGCTCTGGGTCACCGACAGCACATTGCTGTCGCCGGTGAACTGCACCGATACCGGTACCCCGGCGACCGGCGTGCGCCAGCGCGGCTGGCCCAGCGCGTTGAACGAGTTCATGCCGCCGTCGTCGCCGACATAGATGTTGGTGCCGCCGTCCACCGCGCTCGCGGCTGCGATCGCGCTGGGGCCCAGGGGATTGCAGAAGCGTTTGCGCCCGGTGCCCATCTGGAAGGAGAACAGCGTGCAGGGCGAGTCGGTGCGGGTGGTGACGAACAGCTGTCCGTCCGGCCCCACGGTGACGGGTGCGGCGATCGGTCCGCCCACGGGGCGTGTCCAGTCCAGCCCCAGCGCCCGCGACCCGGTGACGGGAGTGGTGCCGCTGTTGCGGGCGTCGTGGAAGGCGACCGGCCAGCCCTTGCCCGGCCCCGCGGTGATGTCGTCGACATCGGTACCGCAGGCGGTGAGGGCGAACAGTCCGGTGACGCCGAGCGCCACCGCCGCGCGCCAGGGCGCGACGCGCTGTCGGGTCCGGTCGGGGCGTAGGTGTCGCTCACTGCGTCCGGTGTGCCGCCTGCCGCTTCGCACCTGCTGGTGTCCCTTCTGCCAGTACCGAAACTCCGGGTTCTTCGTCGGGGCTGATGCAGCCGGAGCACAGCCTACTTTCGCGCCCGTCGGCGGGTACCGATACCCTCGTCTAAACGATCCAGCTGCCGATCCGGCGGCGTCAGGAAACACAGGAGCAGTTCGTGACGAGCATGTGGGGCGCACCGTTGCGCTCGCGGTGGCGGGGGTCGCGGCGCCGGGATCCGGAGCAGGCGCGTTTTCTGACCATGGCATCGCTCAAGTGGGTGCTCGCCAATCGCGCGTACACGCCCTGGTATCTGGTGCGGTACTACCGCTTGTTCAAGTTCAAGCTGGCCAATCCGCACATCGTGTTGCGCGGAATGGTGTTTCTCGGCCGCAATGTGGAAATCCACGCGACGCCGGAGCTGGGCCGCATGGAGATCGGCCGCTGGGTGCATATCGGCGACGGCAACGCGTTGCGCTGCCACGAGGGTTCGCTGCGCATCGGCGACAAGGTGGTGTTCGGCAAGGACAATGTCGTCAACACCTACCTGGATATCGAGATCGGCGAATCCACCCTGGTCGCGGACTGGTGCTACATCTGCGACTTCGACCACCGCATGGACGATATCGGCATGCCCATCAAGGACCAGGGCATCGTGAAGAGCCCGGTCCGCATCGGCCCCGACACCTGGATCGCCGCCAAGGTCACCGTGCTGCGCGAGACCCGAGTGGGCCGCGGCTGTGTGCTGGGCGCGCATGCCGTGGTCAAGGGCGATATCCCGGATTACAGCATTGCCGTGGGCGCACCCGCCAGGGCGGTCAAGAACCGCAAGGAGGCGTGGGACGCCGCGGCCGAGGCTCGCGCGGCGCGGCAGGCCGCGCTGGCCGATATCGAGCGCAAGAAGAACGGCGTCGCCGCCTCCTGAGTGTCGGTGCGCCCCGGTAGGTTCGGCGGCATGAATCGCTATGCCGCCTTCCTGCGCGGGATCATGCCGAGCAACCCGAATATGCGCAATGAGAAGTTGCGCGGGGTATTCGAGGGTCTCGGCTTCGAGGGCGTCGCCTCGGTGCTCTCCAGCGGCAATATCGTCTTTCGCAGTGCGGAGACCGATGTGGCCGCCCTGGAATCCCGCATCCAGGAGGCGTTGCGCGATGAGCTCGGCATCGGTGGCGGCACGCTGCTGCGCGAGTACGGGGAGTTGCGGACGCTGGTCGACGCCGATCCCTTCGAGGGATTGACGCACTGTCGCGAGACCTATCTGACCGTCACCTTCCTGCGCGGCGACACCCCGCCGCCGCCTGCGCCCGGTGATCTCGACGCGACCGTCCGGGTCGTCGGCTACGATGCGGCGGCGCGGGCGGTGCTGTGGGTGGTGGACAACAGCGCGCCGAACGGCGCGGGGTTCATGGCGTGGCTGGAGCGGCAGTACGGCAAGGATGTCACCACGCGCACATTTCTCACGGTGCAGCGCGTGCTGAAGAAATTGGATTCCTGACCAATTCGAAAAGGGTTGATTTACAACGCAACCCTGCCGTTGCGCCGACGCAAACTATGGCATGCTGTCGCGCAGCAGTGCGGCGTGCGTAGGGGTGATCGTCCGAGCAAGGGGGTAGATCCTTGTTGGTTCGCTGGGCCGAGGACCTGGCCCGAGCGGTGCGAGAGCGGGAACGGGAGAATCTGACCCTGCTCTGGATGTCGCGCGCCGAATTCGACCGAAGTGTCGAATATGACCGAATTCGCTTCGAAAGTTGGGCTCCCGAAGCCGAATACGAGGATCCGGCCATTCGCACCGTGCGGCGCATCGGCGAATACTATCCGCGGCGCACCGGTGGCCGCCTGGTGATTCTGGGTGAGCCGGGCGCGGGCAAGGCCGTCACCCTGCTCGGTCTGCTGCTCGCCCTGCACGCCGAACGCGACGGCCTTCCGGTCGCGGACCGCGGCCCGATCCCGGTGCGGGTGGACGCCTCCACCTGGAACCCGTTGACGCGCAGCCTGACCGGCTGGCTCGCCGAGCGCATCGCCCGCGACTACGGACTGCGCACGATGGTCGTGCGGCGACTGGTGGAGGGCGGTGCGATCCTGCCGCTGCTGGAACGCGCCGACGCCATGGATGTGCCGGGGCGCGAACCGATTCGGCTGCGCCGCGCGATCGAACAGCTCGACGGTGACGAATGGGCGGACCGCCCGGTGGTGCTCGGCTGCGACGCCGACGTCTATCAGCGGCTGCGCGCCGACCGTACGGCGCTGAGTGCGGCGACGGTGATCGAACTCCAGCCCATCGGCACCCAGACGGTGCTGGAGCGGCTCAACGAGATGCGGGTCGATCCCAGCTACGACAGCGATACCTGGAAGCCGGTGGTGTGGCGGCTGGTGGAGAGCCCGGACGGCCCACTGGCCCGATCCCTGCGCACCCCACTGCGTTTCACCCTCGCCGTCAGCTACCTGCGGCGCACCGATGCCGACGACATCGTGCGGCTGGCCTGTGCGGGCAGCGAGGCCGAGGTGTCGTCGCTGCTGCATTCCGCGGTGCTGGGCGCGGCGGTCGACACCACCGCGCGCGCGGACGGTGACAATGCCTATTCCGAAGCGCACGTGCATCGTTGGCTGCACAGCCTCGCGCGCTACCTGGGCACGCGACCGCGCTCCGGTCGGCTCGACACCGTATTCGGCCGCGACGACATCTGGGAGCTGGTCGGCAGGCGCTCGCGCCTGCTGCACGCCACGCTCGCCGCGGTGCTCGGCTTCGTTCTGCTCGGCTACGCCTACGGCATCCTGACCACGCGCTACGCCTGCCTGCCCACCTCCTCCGGTGCGGGCCTGTTCGGCCTGTTCGGATGGTCGTGCGCGGCACCGGCTTTCGAACTCGATCCGCTGTTGATCCCGCTGGCCCTGCTGTGCGGGGTGGTGAGTGCGGCGCCGACCTGGACCCGGCAGTCGTGGTCGCCGGTGGCGAGCGTGCCCGCCCGGGTGGGTGCGACGGCCCTGTTCGCCGGGCTGGTGGTGGCCCTGGCGGTCGATATCGCCTGGTGGAACTACCGGCCCATGGAGTCGGCCCGCACTCTCGCCATCGGCTTGGCCGTTTCCGCCATCGCCGCGGCGGCGGTGGCGGCGCGCGGCTGGTCGGGCAGCACCTCCCGCCTGGTCGAGCGTGCGACGCGGTTCGCCGCAACGGGTTTCGTGGTCGGCCTGGCGGTCACCGTGGCCCAGGCCGCCGCCATCGCCGCCGACGCGCCCACGCACTGGCTGCACGACCGGGTGATCCTGCTGGTCGGCCACGGCATGGCCGGGGTGGCGGGAGTCTGGCCGATAGCCGCGCTGCTCGCCGCCCTCCTGGCCTTCCTCGGCCCGGTCCTGGAGAGCCGCTTCCTCGCCCCCGCCGCCGACTACCGCTGGTTGTTCCGGTGGGGCCGGACCGGCTGGGTGCTGCTGCTGACCGCCGCGGCCCTGCTGGTGACCGGCTATCTCGCCTGGGTGATCGCGACCCAGCGCTCCGGCCTGCACCTGGCCCTGTTCACCGTCGTGGTCGCGGCCCTGGTGGTGGGCGGCGGCAGCACCGTGGTCCGCCGCGTCCGCTACCTGTGCGCCTGCCTGGTCCTACTCGGCAGCGACCGGTTCAGTGCCCGCCCCACCGAATTCCTGAACTGGGCCCACCGCGCCGGCCTGCTCCGCGCCGGCGGCGGCCACTACCAGTTCAACGACGAATCCTTCCGCCGCTGGCTGCTGGCCAACCCGGTGCCGCACGCCGAACTCGATCCAGGGGCGGCGGCCGGGTTGGAGCTTGCCAGGACGTAGCGGGGCGGACTCACCGCCGCCCGCGCGGCCGGTGTGGTGCGCTGAGGCCGCCCGCGCCGGGGCCGTCGATGGCTGATGTGGTGTCGGACCGCTCGGACCGGGTAGTCGAGTGACTGACTACCGAAAACCGAGCGGAAGCGAGGTGCGGGGTTGCGAATACCGGATCGACGGCCGACGGCGGTCGAATGGATCGCGTTCGCGGTGGCGCTGATCGTCGGGATCGGCGTGGCCGCCTATTTCGGGAATCTCATCGCGGCTGTCGGCGTGGGGCTCGCCTTGTTCATCGCCGGGATCGGGCTCACCTATTCGCGACGATGACCCGTGGTGCGCGATCGGCGCGCACCGCCGGAGTCAGTACGGCTGGTTCGGATCGCGTTCCGGGAGGGGGCGTTCCACGATCGCCGGGCGCGCTAGCGGGGTGCGGACGCGGCGTTTGGCGGCCTGGTAGACCAGGGCGGTTTCGGCGGCGACCACGTCCCAGGCGAAGTCGGCGGTGAGGCGTTCGCGGGCGGCCCAGGCGCGGTCCTGGGCGGCGAGCTGGTCGTCCAGAACGGAGACCACCGCGTCGACCAGGCCGTTGACGTCGGCGGGAGCGAAGGACGCGCCGGTGACGCCGTCGGTCACCAGTTCGCCGAGGCCGCCCGCGGTGGAGGTCACCAGCGGGGTGCCGGCGGCGGCCGCCTCCAGCGCGACGATGCCGAAGGGCTCGTAGCGGCTGGGCAGCACGATTGCGTCGGCGCTGTGCAGCCAGCCCAGCAGATCGGTGTGGTCCAGGCGTCCGGCGAAGTTGACGGCGCGGGCCACCCGGTGCGCCCGGGCGCGCTCGCGCAGCCAGTCGAACTGGGTGCCGACCCCGGCGATGGTCAACGTCGTTCCGGGATGCGCCTTCCGGATGCGGGGCAGGGCGGCGATGGCGTCCTGCACGCCCTTCTCGTATTCCAGGCGGCCGACGTACAGCAGACGCGGCGGACCCGAGCGGGGTGCGCGTTCCCGGAAAGTCCACGCGCCCACGTCGATACCGTTGCGGATGACGGTGAGCGGGGTGCGCTCCGGGTTGTAGAGGCGCTCCACCTCCTCCCGCATGGAGGCCGAACAGGTGATGAGCGCGTCGGATTCGTGCGCCAGCCACCATTCCACCGAATGCACCTGCCGGTTGACCCGGCCCGACACCCAGCCGCTGTGCCGCCCGGCCTCAGTGGCGTGAATGGTGGAAACCAGTGGCACATCGTAGAACTCGGCCAGCGCGACGGCCGGATGCGCGACCAGCCAGTCGTGGGCGTGCACCACATCCGGCGCCCAGCCCTCGCCGATGCCGGGCTTGGTGAGCGCCACCCCGGCCCGCACCATGGCGTGCCCCATGGCCAGCGTCCAGGCCAGCATGTCCTCGCCGAAGTCGAAGCACGGCGGATCCTCGGCCACCGCCACCACCAGGACGCCGTCCTCCACGAAAGAGTGGGTGGGGTGGGTGCTCGCGTCGGTGCCCATGGGCCGACGGGCCAGCACCACCACCTCGTGTCCGGCGGCGGCGAGTTCGGTGGCCAGGTGGTGGACGTGGCGGCCCAGCCCGCCGACTACGACGGGTGGGTACTCCCACGACACCATCAAGATCTTCATCAATGTCCTTCTAGGGCGGCAGGGCCGAGTCGGCGCGCGTCCAGCGCCGGGAAGAGTCCGTCGGCCGCGCTCCATCCTGCCGCCAACTGCCCGGCTTTGGCGAGTTGCCCGGCCGAAACGGCGGCCGCGATCTCGCGGACGGCGTGGGCGTGCTGATGGGCGCGGTCGCGGGCGTATCCGGCGGCCGAATCCTTCGACACCATGAACGCCCAGTCGCTGGAGACGGTGAGAATGGCCTCGCGCAGCAGCTGATCGGCAACCGGATCGCGGAGGCCGTCCTGATCGGTGCGCATCTTGTCCAGGGTGTCCAGGGCCAGCCGCACGATCTCGGCGTTGAGGTCGACCAGATCGCGCACCTGATCCCCGGCCCAGACCCGCCAGTCCTTGCCCGAACCCCACGACGAGTCGGCCAGTTCGACGCGTTCGCCCACGTAACCACGGTCGCGGGCGTCGGTGAGGGTGCCGACGGTGACCCCGGCCTCGGGCAGCGCGCGCAGCACTTTCTCCAGCCACTGCGGCCCCTCGTGCCACCAGTGGCCGAACAGTTCGGTGTCGAAGGCGGCCACCACGAGGGCGGGGCGGCCGATGCGCTCGGACTCCGCGATCAGGCGTTCGCGCACCGTCTCCACGAAGTCCGCCACGTCGCGGTCGACGGCCGCGGCGGCGAGTTCCGGATCGTAGGGAGCCTTGTCCGGCCCGGCCACGGTCTTGCCCGTGACCCGCGCGGGCTTGAGCCCGGTGGCGTGATCGTAGTGATGGAAATCACGGTAGTAGGGCTGACCCGGGTAGCCGGACTTCGGCGACCACACGCGGTACGACACGTGCAGATCGCGGCCGAACACCACCACGTCGGAGTCCCACACCGGCCGCCCGAGGGTGGTGTCACCGCGCAGCGCGGGTCCGTCGCACAGGAAATGCGAGATCCCGGCCGCCGCGTAGTCCCGCTCCATGCCGGGGGTGAATCCGCATTCGGGAGCCCAGATGCCCGCGGGCGTATGCCCCCAGCGCTGCCGCGCGTCGGCGAGACCCTCGCTGAGCTGATAGGCGCGCAGCCGCTGGTCCAGCAGCGGCTGGAAGGGATGGGCCAGCGGCCCGCCCAGCAGTTCGATGGCGTCGGCGTCGATGAGTTCGCGCCACACCGGTGACGCCCCGTGCCGCCAGCGCGTCTCGAAGTCCGCGAGCGCCGCGGTGGCGAGCCGGTGTTCGTGCGCGCCGAGTGCGGTATTCCCACTCATGGCGGCTTCGTCGGCGCGCAGCCGCCAGTTGCCCAGCCAGTGGTGCATGCCGGACAGGCAGTGCGGGTCGTCCAGCTGCGCCGCCAGCACCGGCGTGATGCCCAGGCTCAGCAGATGCGAACGGCCTTCGGCGGCAAGGTTTCTCAACACCTGGGCCACCGGCAGGTAGGAGGCGGCCCAGGACTGGTACAGCCACTCCTCGCCGACCGGCCACCGCCCGTGATGGGCCAGCCAGGGCAGATGTGAGTGCAGGACCAGCGTGAACTGGCCCGGAACCGTGGACTTCCCGCTCACGGCTTCACCGCGATGGCGACCAGGTCGAGGCTGGCGTCGATATCGGAGTCGGCGTCGGTGAGCAGGTCGAAGTCGTCGACGGACACCGCCGCCACGTCGGCCGCCAGGTCGGCTGGCCACGGCTGCCCGGCGAGCGCCCGCTCGATCTGCGCGTCGATGATCGACCCGCCCCACTTCCGGTCCAGCGCGGCCAGCGTCGCGCCGTGGAATACGCCGCTCATGACATCGACCCGGAAACCGGCCTCGACAAGCAGTTCGGTGAGTTCGGCCGCGTTGAGTTCCCGGGTGTGGAAAGGATTGAGCGGCGTGTCGCGCCCCGGGGAGAAGGTGATGCGGTTGGGGGTGCTGATCAGCAGTTCGCCGCCGGGCCGCAGCACCCGCAGGCATTCGCGCACGAATTGCGCCTGGTCCCACAGGTGTTCGATGACCTGGAAGTTCACCACCACGTCGACGGAGGCGTCTTCGAGCGGCAGGTCGGCCAGATTGCCCTGGATCATCTCCACCCGCGGGTATTTGGCCCGCACGTGCGCGACCGCGGAGTCGTCATAGTCCAGCCCGATGACACGCGCGGCCACATCGGCGATCATGTTGGCCCCGTAGCCTTCTCCGCTTCCGGCTTCGAGCACGGTCTTTCCGGCGCAGCGCGACAGCAGTCGGGCGTAAGCGATTTCGTGGCGACGGAACCAGTAGTTCTCCTCGGCGATGCCGGGCACCGTCCGCTCGCCGGTCAGCGGCAGGGGATCGGCGTGGCCTTCGGGGGATGCATCTTCGGGGGATATCACGGCATCGCTCACCCGTCCGACGTTAGCGGTTGCCTGTATCACACTCGGCGTCGGAGGGGGGTCATGCAAAACATCACAGCCTAAGTTACCCACGAGTAACTTAACGTAGGGTAATGTCCTGGCCGAGCTACACATGTGGGCAGTCGTGCGACCGCCACACCCCAGTGCCACCAGAACAGGAGGTCGACGAAGACCAATGCCGAACATCGTCGTACTGATCAAGCAGGTTCCCGACACCTGGTCCGAGCGCAAGCTGACCGACGGTGACTACACCCTCGACCGCGAGGCCGCCGACGCCATCCTCGACGAGATCAACGAGCGCGCCGTCGAGGAGGCGCTGCTGATCAAGGAGGCGCAGGGCGGCGAGGTCACCGTCCTGGCCGCGGGTCCGGCGCGCGCCACCGAGGCCATCCGCAAGGCGCTGTCCATGGGCGCCGACAAGGCCATCCACATCTCCGATGACGCCATCCACGGCTCCGACGCCGTGCAGACCGCCTACATCCTCGCCGCCGCGCTGGGCCAGATCGAGGGTGTCGAGCTGGTCATCGCCGGTAACGAGTCCACCGATGGTCGCGCCGGCGCCGTCCCGGCCATCGTCGCCGAGTACCTGGGTCTGCCGCAGCTGACCCACCTGCGCAAGCTGACCGTCGACGGCGACAAGGTCACCGGCGAGCGCGAGACCGACGAGGGCGTGTTCAAGCTGGAGGCCAGCCTCCCGGCCATCGTCTCGGTCAACGAGAAGATCAACGAGCCGCGCTTCCCGTCCTTCAAGGGCATCATGGCCGCCAAGAAGAAGGAAGTGCAGACCTTCACCCTGGCCGACCTGGGCGTGGACCCGGAGACCGTGGGCGTTGCGAACGCCGGCACCCAGGTGACCGGTGTGACCCCGAAGCCGCCGCGCACGGCGGGCGAGAAGATCGTCGACGAGGGTGAGGGCGGCAACCAGATCGCCACCTACCTGGTCGGCCAGAAGATCATCTAAAGCCCCCGAGCACAACGAACTTCAGGAGAGTAAAGACAATGGCAGAAGTACTCGTGCTCGTGGAGCACGCCGAAGGTGCCCCCAAGAAGGTCACCACCGAACTCCTCACCGCGGCCCGCTCGCTGGGCACCCCGGCCGCCGTCGTGGTCGCCGCCCCCGGCACCGCCGACAAGCTGGGTGACGCCCTGGCCGCCGCCGGCGCCGAGAAGATCTACGTCGCCGAGTCCGACGACGCCGAGGGCTTCCTGGTGACCCCGAAGGTCGACGTGCTGGCCGGGCTGTCCGAGTCCGCCTCGCCGGCCGCGATCCTGGTCGCCGCCACCGCCGAGGGCAAGGAGGTGTCGGGCCGCCTCGCCGCCCGCATCGGCTCCGGCCTGCTGGTCGACGTCATCGCCGTGAACGGTGACGGCTCGGCCGTGCACTCCATCTTCGGTGGCGCGTTCACCGTCGACGCCAAGGCCACCGGCGACGTGCCGGTGATCTCGGTGCGCCCGGGCGCCATCGAGGCCGCCCCGCAGAACGGCGCCGGCGAGAAGGTCGCCGTCGAGGTGCCCGCGCAGGAAGAGGGCGTCGTCAAGGTCACCGCTCGCGAGCCGATCGTCGGCGGTGACCGTCCGGAGCTCACCGAGGCCGCCATCGTGGTCTCCGGTGGCCGCGGCGTCGGTTCGGCCGACAACTTCGGCAAGGTCGTCGAGCCGCTCGCCGACGCCCTCGGTGCCGCCGTCGGCGCGTCCCGCGCGGCCGTCGACTCCGGCTACTACCCGGGCCAGTTCCAGGTGGGCCAGACCGGTAAGACGGTCTCCCCGCAGCTGTACGTCGCCCTCGGCATCTCCGGCGCCATCCAGCACCGCGCCGGCATGCAGACCTCGAAGACCATCGTGGCCGTCAACAAGGACGAAGAGGCCCCGATCTTCGAGATCAGCGATTACGGCATCGTCGGCGACCTGTTCAATGTCGCCCCGCAGCTGACCGAGGCGGTCAAGGCCCACAAGGGCTAGTCCACCTCTCCGTGTCTCACGTGGGCGGGTCGGCGGCGTGATGTGTCGTGTCGCCGACCCGCCCGCGGGCCGGGTCAGCCGGTACCCGATGAGTTACCCTCTACTCGCCAAATCAGTTGTCGCGTAAGCGGTCTGATTTGGCGAGTCGTGCTTTCAGGGGGAATGGTGCGTGGTCGATTCGATCCTCGGCGTAGGAAGGCCGAGGCGATGGCCGATGAAAACCGCGATATGGCAATCGGACTCGATCTGTCCGAGGTGGTCGCGGGCCTGCACTGGGATCTGGCCGAGTGGCTCGGGGGGTGATGCGCCGCCCAAGGTGTTCGATCGGATCTCCGCCGCCCTGGACGAGGGCTTCACCTCGGTGGTGACGACCGGGCAGCTCGTGGATCGGGGGACGCTGCTGTCCGGGCTGTGGTCGGCGCGCAATGCCCAGCCGGGCTTGCGGATCGAGGTGTCCGAGGTGGGGGAGATCGCGCAGCGGCCGGGGTTGGTGGTGGTGCGGTTCATCGCCGCGAACACGGTGGGGGAGCTGACGACGCGGCGGTGGGTGACCGCCGTGCTGACCACCGACGGCCAGCGGTACCTGTGGCGTTCGGTGCACGAGACGCCGATCGCCGGAACCTGATCGGGCACGGCTCGGGTGCGTACCGCCGGGAATCATCCGAGCGATTCGGCTATCCGGTCGGCCTCGACCCGTCGGGACCCCCTCGAGCGTCGGTTGCGCCGGTTGCGCCGGTGGTGGCCGATGCCTCGCCGACGCCGATGGTGAGCGCGATCGTCATCCCATTCGCGGGCGTGCCGGTGACGGTGGCCAATTCGGCGTCCCAGCCGTCACCGAAGACATTGTCCGAGGACAGCGAGACGCGAGACAGGTTGGACGGGCTGGAGCTGTAGGCCGAATCGTAGGCGTAGACCTGCTCGCAGGCATCCTGCGGCAAGGCGATCTGGGAGGTCAGACGGGCGTTCGAGCCCGCGACGGCGGTGGCGAGCGAGTCGTACACCTCGAAGTGGATATGCGGCCAGCGCCCGTCGTAACAGGCGGGGAAGATCGAGGTGAACCGGATCCTGCCGTCGCCGTCGGCGACCTGCACGCCGCGCAGGAAGTTCTCCTCCTCGACACCGCTGCTGTACAGCGAATACCGACCCTCGCGATCGCAGTGCCACAGGTAGACGGCCATATCCGCACCGGGCGCGCTGGCCACCAGGTCGACCAGAGTCAGTTCGATCGTGACCGGAACACCCTCGGCCACACCGGAGTA
Source organism: Nocardia sp. CC213A (assembly GCF_030766805.1). NCBI lineage: Bacteria > Bacillati > Actinomycetota > Actinomycetes > Mycobacteriales > Nocardiaceae > Nocardia > Nocardia sp. CC213A. Next base: position 301,854 of record NZ_JASFXA010000008.1, on the reverse strand, counting down.
CGCGCCGAAACTGGTGGTCAGATCCTGGCGCACCACACCGGATTCGATGAGCACGTTCGGCCCGTTCGACCCGTCGCCGGGATAGGGTCCGGCGGTTTCCTGCGGTGCGGCGGCCAGCGTGCTCGTCGTGGTCATGGTGCCGGTGGTTTCGGTGGTGCCGCCGGTGGTCTCGCCGTTCGCGCATCCGGTGAGCAGCGCCGCCCCCGCCGCTCCGAACCACCGCAGCGCCCGCCGCCTGCCCATCACCCGCAGGTCGTGTGCCAGCCCCAGGTCGTGCTCGTGGCGGTCGTCCATGATCGCTCCTGTCGTCGGAATCATCGTTCGACGCAGACGCTAGCCAGCGCGGCTCCCGGCTTCCTGGATGTCGGCGGTGAGGTTGCCGTGAGCGCCCTATCCGGCGCGGCGGCGCTGGTCGCGGGCGGTTGTGATGCCGATGGTGGTGGGAATGAGCAGGGCCAGGCCCCAGGGGACCATTACCCAGAAGGGCCAGAAGTAGCCGAGGCCGGTCGCCAGCCAGATCACCATGCACAGCAGGTTCACGAAGACCCAGGGCGTCCACATGATCTTGATCCAGGTGGGGATGCCGGTATCGGCCGGGCGGGTGCCGCGTTGGGGTCGCTGTGCGGGCAGGTCCGAGGTCAGTGGGACCAGTTCGCCGTGCGTCTTGGCGGCGTAGACCTGTTGCAGCCGTTCGTCGAATTCGTGGAGGCTGAGGCGGCCCTCGTCCATGGCCAGCCGCAGCCGGTTGACGATCTTCTCGCGGTCCGCGTCGGACGCCCGCAGATTCTCGGAGCTCACGAAGCCAGGGTATGCCGATCGGCCGGTCCGTGTCGGCCGGATGCGAGGCTGGTGCGGTGACCTTGCCCGTGGACGTCGCCGAGACGATTCGTGAGAGTTTCGAAGAGCATGGTGAGCGCTGGTTGGCGGCCCTGCCCGCCGTGATCGAAGAGCGCTGTGCCGCATGGGAACTGGAGGTGATCGGCGACGCCTTCGGCGGTGGCACCCACTCGTGGGTCGCGCCCGTGCGCCGCGCCGACGGCGGCCCGGCGGTGCTCAAGATCCCGGTGGTCGACCCGGAGAACATCGGCGAAGCCGCCGGATTGCACTGCTACCGGGGTGACGGAGCGGTGCGACTCCACGAGTTCGACCCGAATTCCGGTGCCATGCTGCTGGAATGGGCCCGCCCCGGCACTCCGCTGCTGGAGCAGCCCGGATTCCCGAGCCTCGAGGGCAGGCCCGAACACGTCGACAAGATCGAGCTGGCCTGCGCGCTGTACCGGCGACTGCGCCGCACGCCCACCGGCCTTCCCGGCCACTTCCCGCCCCTCCCCGAGGCGACCGGCATGGTGACGGAATGGGTCGAGATGTTCACCGATCCCGAACCCGAGGTGGCGCAGGTGATTCCGGCGCGACTGCGGCGGTCGGCACTGGACTGGTGCGAACGCCTGGCGGTCCCGGACGGGCCGCTGCTGGTGGTCAATCGCGACACCCACCTCGGCAATATCGTGGCGGCCGAACGCGAACCGTGGCTGCTCATCGACCCCAAGGCGTATCTGGGCGAGGCCGCCTTCGACGCGGGCTTCCTGATCATGATCCAAGTGCAGTGCGACCCCACCCCCGCGCACGCCCGCGAGGCCGTCGCGCGCACGGCGGCGGGCCTGGACATCGACCCGGAGCGCGCCCGCGGCTGGGCGTTCCTGCGCGCCATGGAGGAGATCGTCTGGGCCGTCGAGGACGAGGAGCCGGACGATCTGCGCCTGCACCTGGCCGTGGCGCGGGCACTCCACCGCTGACGCGGCCCAGCCACTCCACCGCTGACACGGCTCAGGCACTCCACCGCTGACGCGGCCGGGCGCGGTCACGCGCTGTGCAGGGCCGCCAGCAGCGTGGTCAGGATGGGGGAGCGGCGCACATCGCTGCGGGTCACCGCCGAGACCGGCACCCGCAGCGGCCGCCCCGCCAGCCGCAGTGTCGCGATGCCCTCGGTCTGGCTGTCGGCGTACAGGATGGTCCAGGCGTCGGGGCGATTGATGAGTTCCATGGTGGCGGTGTGGTCCGGCGGGATGGGCGGCCCGTACGCGGGTCCGGTGGGCAGGTCGGCGAAGGCGGCGCGCACCACGTTGTGCAGCAGCACCTGCTCGGATTCCGGCGGCAGCAGCAGCGGGTACGAGCCGAGTTCGGCGAAGGTGACGTCCTCGCGCCCGGCCAGTGGATGAGCGGTGGAGGTGGCGATGACCAGATCCTCCACCCAGAGTTTCTCGACGGTCAGTCCGGGCTGGTCCACGCTGCCGCGGATGAGCGCGAGATCGCAGTCCCCGTCCGCCACCGCCTGGATGCGCTGTCGGAACGGCTTGATGACGAACTCGATCTCGGCCCCCGGATGCGCGGCGCGTGCTCCCGCGATCGCCGACAGTGATCTTGTTGCGAAAGACATGTTCGCCGCCAAGCGAATGCGCGGCCCGGAAGCCCGTACAGCTGCGCGAATGGCCGATTCCAGGCTCAACATTTGTTTTGCAAGAGGAAGTAGCCGAGTGGTCGCGTCGGTGGGCACCACCGAGCGGGTCGAGCGTTCGAAGAGGGTCACGCCGAGGTCACGCTCGAGTCGAGCGATCTGGTGGCTGATGGCCGACTGGGAGATGAAGCAGCGCGTCGCCGCGCGACTGAAACTCAGCTCCTCGCAGACGGCGACGAAGTACGCCAGCTGTCGCAGCTCCACTCGATGATCTCCATTCATGATCAACCTAGATAAGAGTCATCTACATTATGCGCCCTGACCCCTGGAACAATCACGTTCCGAATCACGGTTAGTCATGACAGAAGGGAGCTGTCATGCAGTACTTGGATTCGGGGATCGAAGCCACTGATGTCGTCATCGTCGGATCGGGCTTCGGTGGCTTGGCCGCCGCCAAGCAGTTGAACAAGTCGGGGATCGATTACGTTCTCATCTCGGCCACTCCGGAGCATCTGTTCCAGCCGCTGCTCTACCAGGTAGCGACGGGTGTGCTGGCCTCCGATGAGATCGCGCCGCCCATCAAGAACATCATTCGTCACCACAAGCACGGTGAGGCCCGGCTGGGCACGGTCGTCGGAATCGACGCCGAGGACGCCGTCCTCACCTACGAGACGCCCGAGGGCCTGCGGCGCATCCGCTACAACAAGCTCATCGCGGCGACCGGTGCCAGCCAGTCCTACTTCGGCCGTGACGATTTCGCCGACAAGACCTTCTCGCTCAAGACCATCGACGATGCCAAGCGCCTGCGCGCCCAGATCGAGCACGTCTTCGCGATGGCCGAGAACGCCGATCCGGCCACCCGTGAGCGCCTGTTGAGCTTCGTGGTGGTGGGCGCGGGCGCGACCGGCGTCGAGGTCGCGGGGCAGCTGAAGGAGCTGTCGAAGCGGCACTACCACCAGGAGGTGTCGGTCACCCTGGTCGAGGGCGCCGGTGCGGTGCTGCCGCCCTTCGGCGGCACTCTGTCGGAGTACGCGAAGCGCTCGCTCACCGACAGCGGCGTCGAGGTGCTGCTGGACACCTTCGTGACCGATATCGAACTCGGCAAGGTGACCGTCAAGAGCAAGGACGGCGTGGAGCGCGGTATCGCCGCCGAGACCGTGGTGTGGTCTGCCGGTGTGCAGGCGGGTGGGTTCGCGCGCCTGCTGGCCGAGGCCACCGGCTGCGAAACCGACCGTGCCGGACGACTATTGGTCAATCCCGACCTCACCGTGGGCGGACACGCCGACATCTACGCCATCGGCGATATGACCTCGCTCAACGGCTACCCGGGCCAGTCGCCGGTGGCCATGCAGGAGGGTCGCCACGTCGCCGACATCATCCGCCACAAGAAGCAGGTCGCGACCCCGTTCGTGTACTGGGACAAGGGCAGCATGGCGGTGATCAGCCGATTCAGCGCGGTCACCAAGGTCAACGACAAGATCAAGTTCACCGGTACCGTGGCCTGGGTCGCCTGGCTGGCGGTGCACCTGTTCTACCTGGTCGGCTTCCGCAACCGGTTCGCCGCCGTGTTCTCCTGGCTGGTGGCCTTCATCGGCACCGGGCGGCCCGGCTTCGACGAGGTGGAAAAGCCCGCCGCGCCGGAGATCACCGAGCAACGTCGCGCGGCCTGATCCGCATCGCACCGCTTCGCGGGCATCCGGCACCGTTTCGCGGGATTCCGGCACCGTTTCGCGGCATACCGCACCGCCCGGCGTACTCGCCGGGCGGTCGTCGTTAGCCGCCCGGTCCGGGACCCGGGACCTGGGAGCTGGGACCCGGGCCAGGCATTGGGATCACCATGCCGCTGTCGTGCGGGAACCGCGCGGGGGTGGCCGACCGGCCGCGGTCGCGGTGACGTAGGCTGTCACTTCTCGCGCACTTCGCGTCGAGGCTCCGCATCCTCACCGTCAGCGGAAAGCCGCCTCGGAAACCAGTATTCGTCCTGGTGGGGAACGGTCGGCGACCGTCGGATGAACTCCGTGTGCGGTCCAGATCACGTTCACTCGACCGGCATCGGCTCGCCATCCCGAGGTTGCCCCGGCGCAGTGTGCGCCTGGCTTGATCATCGTTATGACCCCCAAGGCAGCGTCGAATCCAGCCCTGCTCTCCGCCGCCCCCTGTTCCACCCCGGAACCGATTCGCTCCCAGGGCCGTGCCCGGTACTCCCTGGTCGTCGAATCCGATGCCGCCCATCGTGAGGTGGCCCAGCGGCTGCGCTACCGGGTGTTCGCGGGTGAGCCCGGATTCACCATCGCCGACGACGGCACCGGTCGCGACCACGACCGCTTCGACGAGCACTGCGATCACCTGCTGGTCCGCGACAACCACAGCGACGAGTTCGTCGGCTGCTACCGGATGCTGCCGCCGCACAAAGTGTCCGCCGCGGGCGGCTACTACACCGCCACCGAATTCGACCTCACCGGCCTGGATCCGGAAGGGCAGCGCATCGTCGAGATGGGCCGCGCCTGCGTGGTGCCCGAACACCGCAACGGTTCGGTGCTCAGCCTCATGTGGGCGGGCATCCTGCACTACATCGAGATCACCGGCTACGACTGGGTGATGGGCTGCGTCTCGGTGCCCATGCGGCTGACACCCGAGGACGAGCCCGGCGTGAACGTGCGCGGGGTGCGGGACATGCTGCTCGCCCGCCACGCGGTGACGCCGGAGCGTTTCGTGCACCCGTACCGCCCGGTGGAGGTGGACGGCCGCACCCTCGACGAGCTGGAACCGCCCGCCCGCGCGAAGGTGCCGCCGCTGCTCAACGGCTATCTGCGCCTGGGCGCGCAGATCTGCGGCGAGCCCGCCCACGACCCCGATTTCGGTGTCGCCGACTTCGTGGCGCTGCTCGGCTTCGCCACCGTGAACACCCGTTACCTGGATCGGTTGCGCAGCGCCGCGGCCACGTTCGATGCCCGGTGAGCCGCCATGATGCCCGCCTTCCTGTCCCCGGGTTCGGCACCGCTGTCGTGCCCGCCCGCCGCGCCCGTGCACGCCTGGATGCCGTCGAGCCCCTGCGGTCCCGACTGCGTCGAGTCCGCCGTTGAGTCCGGAACCCTGCGGGTCGCCGGACGCATCCTGTCCTTCGCGGCCGTGCTGTCCACCTTCCCGGCCGCCTATCTGGCCACGCCGCGTCGTTGGCGGCCCGCCATGCAGCGCGGTTACGCGCGAACCCTGCTGTCGTGCTGCGGGATTCGGGTCCGTGTCGTAGACCGGCGCGGCGACGAACCGGTGGGTGCCGCGAACGGCGACGGGACATCGCGCACCGACACCGTGACCCGGATCGAGGACGGCCACGTCGGCCGCGGGCTACTGGTGGTCGCCGACCATGTGGGCTGGACCGATATCGTGGTGCTGAGCGCCGTGCAGCCCATGAGTTTCGTGGCCCGCGCCGATCTGGTGAACTGGCCGCTGCTCGGCGACGTGGCCCGCCTGGTGCGCGTCATCCCCATCGAGCGCGAGCATCTACGCACCCTGCCCGCCGTGGTGACGACCATGGTGGAGCGTCTGAAATCTGGTGAGCGCGTGGGAGTTTTCCCCGAGGGCACCACCTGGTGCGGGCGCGGGCGCGGTCGCATGCGCCCCGCGCTGTTCCAGGCGGCCATCGACGCCGAGGTGCCCGTGCAGCCGATCCGCGTGCGCTATCTGGACCGCGCGGGTGAACTCTCCACGGTTCCGGGTTTCGTCGGCACCGACACCCTGATGGATTCCATTCGCCGGGTGCTGCGCTCCCGGGGTGTCGTGGCCGAGGTGGTGTTGCAGCCGCTGGAACCGCCCGGCACCGACCGCCGCGACCTCGCGCTGCGCTGCGAACGAGCCCTACACGACGACCACCCCAACCAGGCCATCGCCGCCGGCCTGATCCACGAACTCCAGGCGGAACTGGCACAGGCGCAGTCGCCCGCCGCGCAACTCACCGCCGCGCACGACGCGCCGGTGCGGCGACCCGAAGCGGTGGCACCGGCCGCGATGAGCGTGGCGTACGGCTGAATTCGGCTGAAGTACCGCCCGGCACCGTCGTGCCGCGCATCCCATCGACGCGATCGTGGCCGCGACGACCGCCGCGTGAGCGGTGGGTGCGGCGCGGGTCACGGGGTGGGGTAGCGCCCCATCCCCGCCGCCCAGAACGGTGTGTACCCGTACTGTCCGTACAGCGCCTCGTAGAAGGTGGGGGCGTCGACGAGCGGCGGATCGTACGGCTGGCTGTCGGTGACCTGCTGTCGGGTCCGGTCGATGTGCACCGACTTCCCCTCGATCCCGACGATCGCCTCCACCGGCACCAGCCGCTTGGTCTGCCCGAATCCGAGCACCCCGCCGGATGCGATCCGAATGAACCGCACCCGCCGCTCGTTCTCGTCGATGATGAGCCCGTCGACCTCCCCGACCTCGTTCTCCTGCGGATCGATGACGGTGCGATTGCGGATGTCGTAGGTCGGATTCCGCAGGGTCAGATCGGTGTCGTCCAGATCGATGAGCGTGGGCAGCCGCTGCTCGGCCATGACTGTGCTCCTTTCCGGCCCGGCATGCGCCCGGTGCACGAAACACCGGATCACGACCCGGACGCGTCGACGCTGAGCAAGTGTCCTGTTCCGGACATGCCCGCCGGATCGCCCGGCAAACGCCCCCACCAGCTTGTTCTCGGTTACGGCACGACGGGACCGGTGTCCCGGTCCGGTGCGTCCGCGGTGCTCGACCGGTCGAGGCCGTGGGCCAGCAGCTGTGCGGAGTGCACGGGCGCGGTGTCCGGGGCCAGTTCGCGGATCTGGGTGCGGCAGCTGAAACCGTCGGCGGTGACGAGGGTGCCGGGAGGCTGGGCGCGGACGGCGGGCATGAGTTTGTCCTCGGCGCAGGCCACGGAGACGTCGTAGTGGCCGCGTTCGAAGCCGAAATTGCCCGCCAGACCGCAGCATCCGGCATCGAGCACATCGGCGTGGAGACCGCAGCGGCCGAGCAGTTCACGATCCGGGTCGAAGCCGAGGATGGCGTGGTGGTGGCAGTGGGGTTGCACGACCGTATGGGAATCCAGTTGGGGCGGTTGCCAATCGGGGGCACGGTCGGCGAGCAGTTCGGCGAGGGTGCGGGTCTGCGCGGCCAGCCGACGGGCGTCCTCGTCGCCGTGCAGCAGTTCGGGCAGGTCGGAGCGGAAGACGGCGGCGCAACTGGGTTCCAGCACCACCACCGGGGTGCCCGCGCGCAGCTCGGGTCGCAGGGCCCGCAGCGTGCGACGCAGCACGCACTTCGCGGTGGCGAGTTGGCCGGTGGAGATCCAGGTCAGGCCGCAGCAGACGGCCCGGGTGGGAATCCGGACGGTGAATCCGGCCGCGTTCAGGACGCGGACGGCGGCGCGGGCCACCTCGGGCTCGAAATTGTTGGTGAAGGTGTCGGGCCACAGCAACACGCTGCCGCGCTCGGCGCTCGAATGCTGCTCCAGCCCAGGGAAGGTCGTGGTGAAGCGGGTGTCCGCGAAGCGCGGCATACCGCGCTGCGGAGCCAGGCCGCCCGCGCGTTTGACGAACTGCCCCAGCGTCCGGTGCTGGACCACCGCATTGGCGAATCCGCTCATCCCCGTGGCCAGTCGCGCCCACAGCGGTATCCAGCCCATCGAATAGTGCGCCATGGGCCGAATCCGGTTGTGGTGGTAGTGCGAGAGGAATTCGGCCTTGTAGGTCGCCATATCCACGTCGACCGGGCAGTCACTGCGACATCCCTTGCAGGCCAGGCACAGATCGAGCGCGTCGTGCACCTCCTCGGAGCGCCAGCCGTCGGTGATCACGTCGCCGTTGAGCATCTCGAACAGCAGCCGCGCCCGACCGCGCGTGGAGTGCTCCTCCTCGCGGGTCACCCGGTAGCTGGGGCACATCACCCCGCCCTGGTGGCCGCGACACTTGCCGACTCCCACGCAGCGGCCCGCGGCCACGCTGAACCGGTGGTCGTCGTGTGGAAAGGCGAAGTGGGTATCGGGTTCCCAGGGGCGGTAGTCCACGCCCTGGCGCAGGTCCTGGTCGAGGCGCCGGGGGTGCACGACCTTGCCGGGATTCATCCGGTCGCGGGGGTCGAAGACGTCCTCGAGTTCGCCGAACGCGTGGATCAGCCGGTCCCCGAACATGATCGGCAGCAGTTCGCCCCTCGACTGGCCGTCACCGTGCTCGCCGGACAGTGATCCGCCGTAGTCGGTGACCAGACGTGCCGCACGTTCCACGAATCGGCGATAGCGCGCGATCCCGTCGGCGGTGCGCAGCCCGAAGGGAATGCGGGTGTGCACGCAACCGTGTCCGAAATGGCCGTACAGCGAGGAGGATTGGTAGCCGAACTCCCGCAACAGGTCCTCGAAGTCGCGCAGGTAGTCGCCGAGCCGGTCGGGCGGCACCGCGGCGTCCTCCCAGCCCTCGTGGGTTTCCGGTCCGTCCGGCGGATAGGCGGTGGCGCCGAGACCGGCCTCGCGCGCGGCCCACACCTCGGCCTGGTGGTGTGGATCGTCGAGCAGCACGGCGGTGGCGCCGGTGCGGTCGCACACGCCCGCCATCATGGCCTGCGCCGCGCGGTCCGCCGCGTCCTGATCGGCGCCCTGGAACTGCGCCATGAGCCAGCCGTGTCCGTCGGGCAGCTGCCGTATGGCCTGGTCGGCCAGGTGGCGGGTGCTCTCCAGATTCACCAGCCGATCGTCGATCGCCTCCAGCGCCGACGGCTCGTGGGTCAGGACGTGCGGCACCGCGTCGGCGGCGGTGACGATATCGGGATAGCCCAGTACCGCGAGTGCGACCGCTCCGGGCCGGGGCACCAGCTCGATCTCGGCCCGCAACACCGTCACCAGGGTGCTCTCACTGCCCACCAGCAGCCGCGCCAGGTGGAAGCCCCGCTCCGGCAGCAACGCGTCCAGGTTGTAGCCGGACACCCGGCGCGGAATATCGGGATAGCGGGCCCGGATGTCCTCGGCGTAGCGGTCGCGGATGTCGCGCAGCCGCCGCACGATCTCACCCAGCTTCCCGCCGTGTTCGACCAGCTCCGCGTACTGCGCGTCGCTGGTCGCGCCCACCCAGGCGCGGGTTCCGTCGTAGGTGAGGATTTCCAGCCGCCGCACCGAGTCGGCCATCTTTCCGTACTCCTGCGCGGTGGATCCGCAGGAGTTGTTGCCGATCATGCCGCCGATGGTGCAGCTGACATGCGTCGACGGGCGTGGACCCACCATCAGGTCGTACTCAGCCAGCCGGTCGTTGAGCACGTCCAGCGCGATACCCGGTTCGACCACGGCGGTGCGCGCCTCGGGGTCCACCGTGAGCACCCGGTCACAGAATTTGCTCCAGTCCAGCACGACACCGGCATTGCAGCACTGACCGGCCAGGCTGGTGCCGCCGCCACGCGACAGCACCGGCGCGTCGTGGGCCCGGCACACCGCCACCGCGGCCACGGCGTCCTCGGGCGTACGCGGCAGCACCACCCCCAGCGGCACCCGCCGGTAGTTCGAGGCGTCGGTGGAATACGTTGCCCGGGAGCCGGAATCGAAGCGCACCTCACCCTGTACGGCCGCCCGCAGATCGCGTTCCAGCGCCCACAGGTCGATCGCGGGCGCATCCGAGCGATCCCGCGCGCCGTCGCTGCCGCCGTCCATCCCTGTCATCTGGACTCCTCCTCCCGTAGCTGCTCCACGCGGGCCGGTTACCCGCTGTGCGGCGTCGCACACGGAGCCGCATCGGCCGCCCGCGATTGATCGGCTCCACAGCGGGTAGCACGCCGACAGCGGCGGGATACACGACGACGAGGAGGAGCCATGTCCATGGAGGTTTCGGATTACGTACTACAGCGGTTGCGGGAATGGGGCGTCGAGACCGTGTTCGGCTACCCGGGCGACGGCATCAACGGGCTGGTCGCAGCCTTCGGCCGGGCCGATAACCAGCCGCGCTTCGTGCAGGCCCGGCACGAGGAGATGTCCGCCTTCGAGGCCACCGGGTACGCCAAATTCAGCGGCCGGGTGGGTGTGTGCGTGGCGACCTCCGGACCGGGCGCGATCCATCTGCTCAACGGCCTCTACGACGCCAAACTCGACCATGTGCCGGTGGTCGCCATCGTCGGGCAGACCGCGCGCAGCGCCATGGGCGGCAGCTACCAGCAGGAGGTGGACCTGCAATCGCTGTTCAAGGATGTTGCCTCGGAGTATCTGGTCGAGGTGAATGTGTCCAGCCAGCTGCCCAATGCGCTGGATCGCGCCTTCCGCACCGCGCTCACCCGCCGCGCGCCGACGGCGGTGATCATCCCCGCCGATCTGCAGGAGGAGACCTATGAGCCGCCGCAGCACGAGTTCAAGCAGGTGCCGTCGAGCCCGCCGGGCCGGATGGCGGCGGTCGTCACCCCGGCGCGTGCGGAGATCGAGCGCGCAGCCGAGGTGCTCAACGCGGGGGAGAAGGTGGCCCTGCTGATCGGTCAGGGTGCGCGGGACGCGGCGACGGAGGTGCTCGAGGTCGCCGACATCACCGGGGCCGGGGTGGCCAAGGCGCTGCTGGGCAAGGATGTGCTGCCCGATGATCTGCCTTTCGTCACCGGTCCGATCGGACTGCTGGGCAGCAGGCCGAGCTACGAGCTGATGCGCGACTGCGACACGCTGCTCATCGTCGGCTCGAACTTCCCCTACACCCAGTTCATGCCCGAGTTCGGGCAGGCCCGCGGGGTGCAGATCGATGTGGACGGCACCCTGATCGGCATGCGTTATCCGACCGAGGTGAATCTGGTCGGTGATGCGAAAGCCACACTGCGGGAGCTGATTCCGCTGCTGCGCCGCCAACAGGACCGGTCCTGGCGGGAGACCGTGGAGAACAATGTCGCCGACTGGTGGCGCACCGTGGAACACCAGTCCATGCTCGAGGCCAAACCAGTGAACCCCATGCGGGTGGTGTGGGAACTGTCGCAACGCATTCCGGACAATGCCATCGTCACCGCCGACTCCGGTTCGTCGACCAACTGGTACGCGCGTTGCCTGCGCTTCCGCGGCCAGATGCGCGGATCGCTGTCGGGCACCCTGGCCACCATGGGGCCGGGGGTGCCGTACGCCATCGGCGCGAAGTTTGCCCATCCGGACCGCCCCGTCGTCGCGCTCGTCGGTGACGGGGCCATGCAGATGAACGGGTTGGCCGAACTGCTCACCATCGCCCGCTACCGGCAGGAGTGGTCCGATCCCCGCCTGGTCGTGTGCGTCTTCCACAACAATGACCTCAACCAGGTCACCTGGGAGTTGCGCGCCATGGGCGGTGCGCCGAAATTCGAGGAGTCCCAGACCATTCCGGAGGTCTCCTACGCCGATCTGGCCCGCTGCATGGGTCTCGGCGCGGTGGCGGTGGACGACCCCGACGAACTCGCCGGAGCCTGGGAGAGCGCCCTGGCCGCCGACCGGCCCACCGTGATCGACGTGCGCTGCGATCCGGAGGTGCCGCCCATTCCGCCACATGCGACCTTCGAGCAGATGAAGGATACGGCGGCGGCCATCCTGCGCGGCGATCCGGGGGCGTGGCATCTCATGTGGCAGGGGGCGAAGACCAAGGCGCAGGAGATGCGACCCTGAGCCGGCACTGAGCCGGTGCTGATCCGACCGGGCGACCGGAGCGGCCGCCCGGCTCAGGTGTGCGCGCGGTCGCCGAGATGCTGTTCGTGGTGCGCGGCGGAGGTTTCCACCGAGGAGCCGGTGAGTTCGCGGGCGGTATTGACCAAGCCCACCATGCTGAACGCCTGCGGGGTGTTGCCCAGGTGGCGGCCGGTGGCCGGATCGTATTCCTCACTGAGCAGGCCGACGTCATTGCGCAGGTCGAGCAGGCGGCCGAACAGTTCGCGCGCCTGCTCGGCGCGGCCGATGCCGTGCAGGGCGTCGGCCAGCCAGAAACTACAGGCCAGGAAGACCCCCTCACCGCCGGGCAGACCGTCCACCCCGCCGTCCGCATACGGGTCGTAGCGCCGGACGAATCCGTTCTCGCACAGCTCTTTCCGCACCGCGTCCACGGTGCCGTGCACGCGCGGGTCATGCCAGGGCAGGAAGCCGACGCGGGGGAGCAGCAGCAGCGCCGCGTCCACCCCTCGGGAACCGTAGAACTGGGTGAAGGTGTTGCGTTCGGGGTCGTACCCGTGCGCGCACACCTCCCGGTGGATGCGGTCGCGCACCGCCCGCCAATGGTCGACCGGACCGTCGAGGCCGTGTGCGGTGACGGTGTGCACGGCGCGGTCCAGACCGGCCCATGCCATCACCTTGGAATGTACGAAATGCCTACGCGGACCGCGCATTTCCCACAGGCCGTTGTCCGGGTCGGTCCAATGGCCCTCCAGATAGTCCAGCAGCGCCCGCTGCACATCCCAGGCCACGTCGGTGGCCGGGAGTCCGGCGTCGCGGGCCAGGTGCAGGCCGTCGAGGACCTCGCCCCACACGTCCAGCTGCTTCTGGTGCACCGCGGCATTGCCGATCCGCACCGGCGCCGAACCCTCGTATCCGGACAGCCAGGGCAGCCGCTGCTCCGGCAGCCGCCGACTGCCGTCCAAGCCGTACATGATCTGTAGTTCCCCCGGATCGCCCGCGACCGCCCGCACCAGCCATTCCCGCCACGCCCGCGCCTCGTCCACGAATCCGGTGCCCAGCAGCGCCTGGAGGGTGAAGGCGGCGTCGCGCAGCCAGCAGTCGAAGCGCAACCGCAGATCCATGCGCATGGGCACCCGGCCCGAAACCCCCTCGACGACCCGCACCACATCGATGGCCGATCCGCGCGGCGGCATACAGTCCACCACCCGCACCACCCCGTCCGGGGTGTGCCATTCGCTGTCCAGCACCAACGAATCATCGCGATACGAGCGCCGGGTGGCGCTGCCGCCCGCGGCGGGGGCCAACTGCCAGCGGCCCGCCTCCGGAGTGTCCAACAGCGCCGCGAAACAGGCCGGAGAGTCGAATCGCGGCACGCACAGCCAGTCGATACTGCCGTCCTTGGCCACCAGCGCGGCCGTCTGCAAATCGCCGAGCAGCGCGTAGTCCTCGATGGGTGAGGGCAAGCCCGCCTCCTTCCGGTCGTCACTCGCGGGGGGATTGCCGTCGAGGGCAACCCGGTCGCGCCGCGGGCTCACCGACGGGCCAGACCCCAGGCGAGCGCGCCGATACCGGCGGTGGCGGTCAGTGCCGCGGCCGCGAGGGAGCGGTGGTGCCGGGAGAACCACACCTGCGGGCTGTCGTCGTGGGAGCAGCGGTCGAATCGGCCGTGCGCGCCGTAATCCTCGCCGTTCTCGTCGTCCAGTGGCTCCCACAGATTCGCGCGCCGGTCCGGGTTCTCGGGCTCGGAGGTCTGCTGGGAGGCGTAGCCGGTGCGGCCGAGGTAGCGGTCCAGCAGGCCGGGAATGATCTTGTTGCCCAGCAGGGTGCCCACGGTGCTCGCGCCGACCCAGTACTCGCGTCGGCCCGGATGGTCGGCGGCGTGGACGATGGCGTCGGCCGCCACTTCCGGCTGGTAGATGGGCGGCACCGGCTGCGCCTTGCGCGGCATGCGGGTCAGGCCCCAATCGAACTGCGGGGTATTGAGCGCCGGGAGCTGCACCATGGTCACGTGTACCGGGCTGCCCTGGTGCAGCAGTTCGCAGCGCAGTGATTCGTTGAAGCCCTGAATGGCGTGCTTGGCCCCGCAGTAGGCCGATTGCAGCGGAATCCCCCGATAGGCCAGCGCCGAGCCGACCTGGACGATCGTCCCCCGGCCGCGCTGCTGCATGCGCGCCAGCGCGGAGCGGGTGCCGTAGACGTAGCCCAGATAGGTGACCTCGGTGACCCGGCGGAACTCCGCGGGCGAGATCTGCTCGAAGGGTGCGAACAGGGCGGCGAAGGCATTGTTGACCCAGATGTCGATCGGCCCGAGTTCGGATTCCACCCGCTCCGCCGCCACCTCGACGGCATCGGGATCGGCCACGTCGACCGGTACGGTCAGCGGGGTGCCGCCCCGGGCGCGCACCTCCTCCGCCGCGGCGGCGAGCCCGCGCTCACCTCGAGCGAGCAGTGCCACCTTGTCGCCACGCGCACCGAAGGCGCGGGCGCAGGCACGCCCCACTCCGGCGCTGGCACCGGTGATCACCACGACGCGAGAACGCTTGTCGTTCATGGGGTCTCCTCCTCGGGATCGGGATGTCTCGGCCGACGACGCACAGCCCCACAGTCCGGGCAGCGCGTGCCCGCACGGTCCGGCAGCGCCGTGGGGCGCACCGGCTCGCGCCCGCGTAGGTCTCGGGCGCTGCGGTGCGCGTCCGCCCATATGTCGGCGCTCCACGCGCGTCGACCATGCATCGGGCATTCCGGTCATTCGGGTGCGCGAGCCTCACCGCCGAGATGCCCGGCGGTCGCGGAGTCAAACGCCGGGTGCGGCAGTCACCGCAGCCGGTAGTCGGCCGCCGCCGCGGCGATCCGCATGCCGTGGCCGGGCTCGTCCAGGGGTACCGCCAGTTCGCCGTCCGACACCTCGGGCACGCCGTCCACCAGCAGCGGTTCCAGACGGACGTGGTCGATGAACCACTCGATATGACGCAGGTCGGTCACGGCCCCCGCGATCGGGGCGTGCAGCGACGGCGCGCAGTGCGCCGACACATCCAATCCGTGCGCGCCCGCCACGGCCGCACCGCGCAGGAAGCCGGTGTAGCCACCGCAGCGGGTGACATCGAGTTGCAGGCAGTCCACCGCGTCCACCAGCGCGGCCGCGTCGTAGCCGTCGTAGACGTACTCACCGGCGGCCACATCGCACTGGACCGCGTCCCGCACCGCCGCGAGACCGGTGCGGTCGTCGCTGGTCACCGGCTCCTCGAACCACACCACGCCGAGCCGGTCCAGTTCCTGGCCCACGCGCCGCGCCTGGCCCCGGGTGTAGCCGCCGTTGGCGTCGACCATGATGCGCACGTCGGGGCCGGTCAGCTTGCGTACCTGCTGCACCCGTTCCAGATCGCGCTCGATACAGTCGCCGCGTCCCGCACCGATCTTGATCTTGACGGCCCGGCAGCCCGCCGCCAGCCACCCGCCGACCTGTTCGCTCAGTTGATCCTCGTGCAGATTGACGAATCCGCCCGACCCGTACACCGGCACCCGTTCCCGCGTCGCACCGAGCAGCGCGGCCAGCGGGACCTCCAGCAGCCGGGCCTTCAGGTCCCACAGCGCGATGTCGACCGCGCTGATCGCCAGCGCGGCGATCCCCTTCGACCCGATATTGCGGCAGGCGCGGTGCATGGTCGCCCAGCAGCCGGCGATGTCGAACGGCGATTCGTTGCCGAGGTGCGGGGCCAGATGCACCGACACGACCTCCGCGGTAGCGGGCGACCCATAGGTCCAACCCAGCCCGAACTCACCGCCCGCGCCGACCCGCACCACCACCGCGGTGGTCCAATCCCACTCCAGCGTCCCATCGGCCTCGATCTGCTCGGTCGGGAACCGGTACACCGCCACCGCGATGTCCTCGTCGATCCGCACAGTCCTGGTATCCATTGACTCGTCCCCGTTCGGTTGGACTTGATGTCGCGATGGGCGCGACGGCGGGCCCTCATCTGGCCGATACCCACCTTGCGGTCCGCTTATCACCGCCGGGCGGCGACGCCGGGAATATCGGCGTGCGGTCGACGGCTATCCTTGTTTGGTCATGAAGTCGGCTTTCCCGGGTCCGGTCGGTGCCCAGACGGTCTACCTCGATCACGCGGCCACGACACCCATGTTCCCGGTCGCCGTCGAGGCGATGACGGCTGTCCTGGGAACGGCGGGGAACGCGTCGTCGCTGCACGGGTCCGGGCGGGCGGCGCGGCGACTGCTGGAGGAGGCGCGGGAGTCGATCGCGGCGAATCTGGGGGCGCGGCCCTCGGAGGTGATCTTCACCTCCGGGGGGACCGAGAGCGACAATCTCGCCGTCAAAGGGATCTACCGGGCACGGCGTGACGCCGAGCCACGGCGCAACCGGATTCTGGTGAGCGCCGTCGAACACCATGCCGTGTTGGACGCCGTCGAATGGCTGGAGCAGCACGAGGGCGCGGAGGTGACGTGGCTGGAGGTGGACGCCGACGGAGTCGTCTCGCCGCGCACGCTGCGCGCCGCGCTGGAAGCCTACGCCGACGACGCGGCGCTGGTCAGCGTCATGTGGGCCAACAACGAGGTCGGCACCATCCAGCCGATCGCCGAACTGTCCGCGGTGGCACAGGAATTCGACGTTCCCATGCACAGCGACGCGGTGCAGGCCGCGGCGCAGCTGCCGGTGGACTTCGCGGCCAGCGGGCTGTCGGCGGCCAGTGTCGCCGGCCACAAGGTCGGCGGGCCGCACGGCGTCGGCGTGCTGCTGCTGGGCCGCACCGTGCCGTGCGTGCCGATCGTGCACGGCGGCGGCCACGAACGCGATCTGCGCTCGGGAACCTCGGATGTGCCCGCGGCCGTCGGCCTGGCCGCCGCACTGCGCGAGACCGTGCGCGGGATGGCCTCGCGCACCGTCGAATTGACGCGGCTGAGCGATCGTCTCATCGCCGGTGTGCGGGAGCTGGTCCCCGATGCGGTGCTCAACGGCGCGACGGGGGAGCGGCGGCTGCCCGGCAATGTGCACTTCACCTTCCCCGGCTGCGAGGGTGATTCACTGTTGATGCTGTTGGACGCGGCCGGAATCGAATGCTCGACCGGGTCGGCCTGCAACGCGGGCGTGGCCGGACCGAGCCACGTGCTGCTCGCCATGGGCGTGGAACCGGCGCTGGCGCGCGGTTCGCTGCGCTTCTCGCTGGGCCACGACTCGACCGATACCGATGTGGACGCCGTATTGGCGGCGCTGCCGCAGGTGGTGGAGCGGGCCAAGGCCGCCGGACTGGCGAGCGTCGGTTCCACCCCGCATGCGAAGGGAGGCTACTAGCAATGCGTGTACTGGCCGCCATGAGCGGTGGCGTGGACTCGGCGGTGGCCGCCGCCCGCGCCGTCGACGCCGGACACGAGGTCGTGGGCGTGCACCTGGCGCTGTCGACCGCACCGGGGACGCTGCGCACCGGATCGCGCGGCTGCTGCTCCAAGGAGGACGCCGGGGATGCGCGCCGCGCCGCCGACGTGCTCGGAATCCCGTTCTACGTCTGGGATTTCGCCGATCGGTTCAAGGAGGACGTGATCGACGACTTCGTCGCGTCCTATGCCGCCGGGGAAACCCCCAATCCGTGCCTGCGCTGCAATGAGAAGATCAAGTTCTCGGCGCTGGCCGATCGCGCGGTGGCGCTCGGCTTCGACGCCGTGGTCACCGGGCACTACGCGCGCCTCGCCGACGGGGTGCTGCGTCGCGCTGTGGACGCCGACAAGGACCAGTCCTACGTATTGGCGGTACTGACCGCCGAGCAGCTCGCGCGGGCCATGTTCCCGGTGGGCGACACCCCCAAGCCGCTGATCCGCGAGGAGGCCGCTTCGCGCGGCCTCGCCGTGGCGAACAAGCCCGACAGCCACGACATCTGCTTCATCCCCTCCGGTGACACCCGCGCGTTCCTGGGCGCGAAGATCGGTGTCCGGCCCGGTGCCGTCCTCGATGCCGACGGCACCAAGCTCGCCGATCACGAAGGCGTGCACGGCTTCACCATCGGCCAGCGCAAGGGCCTGGGCCTGCCCGGCCCGGCCGCCGACGGCAAGCCGCGCTACGTCACCGATATCGACCCGGAGACCGGGACCGTGCGCGTCGGCTCCGCCGCCGACCTCGAGGTGTGGACGGTGCTCGCCGACCGCGCCATCTGGACCTCCGGCGAGGCCCCCGATGGTCCGATCGAGTGCGTGGCCCAGGTGCGCGCGCACGGCGGCACCGCACCGGCGGTCGCCGAACCCGCCGACGGCGGCCTGGTGGTCCGCCTGCGCCAGCCCCTCACCGGTGTCGCCCGCGGCCAGGCCGTGGTGCTGTACCGCCCGGACGCCGACCACGGTGATCAGGTGCTCGGCAGCGGGACCATCAGCGGCACCGAGCGCGAACGGCATTCGTACGCGACGGAATTGGCGTCGGACGCCACGGTGTGAGCAGCGCGTGTGCCGGTGCACGGTCGCGAGAGACGGAGTAACCGACGTGGGTGACGGCGGAGCGGGCGAGCCGGTGCGGCTCCGGGGTGGTATCGCCACCGGGGTGGGCTCGTGGCCCGGGACCGATATCCGAGAGTCCACGGCGACCGTCGTCGGCGAACTCGGCGATCTCCCGCATCTGGTCGAGTTGCCCGCGCGCGGCGTGGGCGCGGATATGACCGGCCGCGCCTCGGCGCTGCTGGTGGATATGGCCTTCGACAGCACGCCCCGGGGCTACCGGCTGGCCGCACGGCCGGGCGCGGTGGCCCGCCGGGCCCGTGATCTGCTGCGCACCGATCTCGACGCCCTCGAAGAAGCTTGGGAGACAGCCGGTCTGGCGGGCGCCGGGCGCACGGTCAAGGTGCAGGCGACCGGCCCCCTGACCCTCGCCGCCCAGGTCGAACTCCCCGTCGGGCATCGCGTGCTCACCGATTCCGGTGCCCTGCGCGACCTTTCGGAGTCCCTCGCGGAGGGGCTCGCGGGCCATGTCGCGGAGGTGGGCAAACGCCTGGGCGCGAACGTCGTCGTCCAACTCGACGAACCGTCGCTGACGGCGGTGCTGGAGGGTTCCCTGCGCGGTGCCAGCGTCATGAACACCGTGCGCGCCCTGCCCGCCCCGGAGGCCCAGCACATCCTCGACACCGTGATCGCAGCCCAGCCCGCCCCGGTCCTGATCCACAGCTGCGACGCCCGCCCACCGCTGGGGTTCCTGCGCCGAACCACCGCTGCCGCGGTCGGCTTCGACCTGTCCGTCATCGGTACCCGCGATCTCGACAGTATCGGCGAACTCCTCGACACCGGTCGCCACCTGGCCCTCGGCCTGATCCCCACCACCGCCCCCGCCACCCCGACCACCTGGCGCGAGATCGCCGAACCCGCCGTCCGCCTGCTGGATCGCCTCGGCCTACCCCGCCGCCTGCTCGCCACCCACATCCTGGTCAGCCCCGCCTGCGGCCTGTCCGGAGCACCGTTGACCTGGGCCCGCAGGGCGCTGGAACTGTCCGCCGAATGCGCCCGCGCCTTCTCCGACGAACCGGAAGCCCTGAGTTTCGACTGACGTCACCGTCCCCCTGGGGGTCCCGGCCCGGTGCCGGGCCATCCGCGCTCAGGACCCGAAGTACGGCCGCGATCCCGGATGCTGGATCTGCCAGTTGTCCGGTTTCCCCGGCGGATACGCCACCGGAATCTGATCGCCCACCGACGGCCACTGCTTCACATCCCACGCGAACCGCCCGTACGTCTCGTGCGCCACCACCGACGGCCCGGAGATATTGCCGCTGATCGTCACGTACTGATCCCCGGGCACATCCGGTCGCGGACTCACCCCGGTCACATACAGCGTCCCGTTCTCGGCCCCCGTCATCGGCTTCCCCTGCCGTCCGCGCCGGTAGAGCATCACCACCGCCACCAGAGAACCGACGATCATCACAAGGAAGGCGAATTCCAACATGCCTTCCATGCTATTGCGCGGCCCGGCGGTGCCTCAGTGTGCCGTGAGTTCGCTGGTGCCCTCGGGGGTGCGGCGCAACTGCCAGACCGTGGTGCGTTTGGCTTGGGACCGGCCGTTGCCGCGGTCGATGAGGGTGCGGTTGGGGGTGGTGAAGACCAGTTGGGCGCCGTGGGTGTTGGTTTCGGGGTTCTGGAAGAGCTGGATGAGGCGGTCGGTGGCGTCGGGGGTGAGGTGGGCGTCGATATCGTCGACGGCCAGGACGCCGCCGGAGTCGAGGGTGTCGAGGATCGGGGGGAGCAGGCGGAGCAGGGCCAGGGTGGCGGTGGACTCCTCGGTGATGCCGAAGGGGGTGTCGATGCCGTCGTGCACCAGTTCGAGGCCGACGCCGCGGCGGGCCACCATGCGGGCGTAGAGGGCGTCGCGGGCGGCGTAGAGGGCGGTGAGTTCGCGATGCAGCACCGTGACGGTCAATCCGTGATCGCGCAGCAGCACCTCGGCGCGGGCGGGGGAG
Source organism: Nocardia sp. CC213A (assembly GCF_030766805.1). Lineage (NCBI taxonomy): Bacteria > Bacillati > Actinomycetota > Actinomycetes > Mycobacteriales > Nocardiaceae > Nocardia > Nocardia sp. CC213A. Next base: position 281,387 of record NZ_JASFXA010000008.1, on the reverse strand, counting down.
GTGGTGGCGGCGTCGATCTCCTTCGCGGTGGTGGCGATATCGCTGTCCAGCTCGCGCAGATAGTCGGCGTACATGGGGTCGTTCTCGGGGATGAGCAGATCGGTGATGCCGAGATCCGCGGAGCGCAGCAGCGTGAGCAGGCGGGCGGCGTGGTCGGTGGAGCGGGAGATGTGACTGCCCAGGCGGTGCGCGATGGCCTGCGGATCATGCTGCCCGCGTTGGACTTCCAGCAGTGACTGGAACCAGCGGTAGGCGGGGACCAGTGCTTCGGCGTACATCTGCCCGGACAGGCTGAGCAGCAAGGCATTCGGGCGCACCAGCGGCACCAGGGCGCCGATGCCGTAGCGGGCGGCCTCGAACATGGGGCCGACGCGGATATCGGTTCCGGTGCGTTCGAAGACGATGCGCTTGCGGTTGTGCGGGTGCGTGTGCAACCACTCGGCCGTCACGTCGGCGTTGTCGAGCCGGAATCCGTAGGTGTACGGGCAGCCCTCGGCCACGAAGTTGACCACGAATTCCGAAGGGCGGTCCGGGAATCCGAGATGCGGGTTGCGGACGGGTCCGGCGAAGGGATCCCAGCCGGTGACGGAGTTCAGCACCGCGTCGCGCATATGCCACAGCGCGTCGACGAGCGAGGTCTTGCCGGTGGCGGCCCCGCCGTGCACCGCGGTGACCGGAACCGCGACCGGTCCGCTACCGCGGGTGAGCCGCAATTCCTGCGGTTCGGCGAGGGATCTGTGATTCGACACCTGGAAGCTGCGCAACACGCTCGCCATCCTGCCGGGCGCTGCCGGAATGCGCGAGCGGGGGGTCTCGTCGCAACCCTTGACATGCAACCAATAGGTTGCCTATGGTCTAATGTGCAACCAAGGAGTTGCCTATTGAGGAGATGGCGTGGACGAGGTGTTCAAGGCACTGGCCGACGCGAGTCGCCGCCGCCTGCTCGACAGCCTGAACGACCGCACCGGTCAAACGCTGCGCGAGTTGTGCGCCGGGCTCGACATGTCCCGGCAGGCGGTCAGCAAGCATCTGGCCGTGCTGGAGGCCGCCAATCTGGTGACCACCCGCCGCCACGGCCGGGAGAAACTGCACTACCTGAACGCCGCGCCCGTCAACGCCATCGCCGACCGCTGGATCAACCGCTACGACCGCGGGCGGGTGCACGCACTCGCCGACCTCAAGACCGCATTGGAGAGCACCATGGGCAGCAACGAATTCGTCTACGCCACCTACATCAAGACCACCCCGGAGAAGCTGTGGCAGGCCCTCACCGAACCGGCCTTCACCAAGCGCTACTGGGGCGCGAGCTTCGACACCGACTGGCAGCCGGGCTCGGAAATGGTCTGGCACGAACGTGAGTGGACGAGCAAGGCTCCCGAGCAGGTGGTGCTGGAGGCGCAGCCCTACACCCGGCTGTCCTACACCTGGCACTCCTTCGGCCCCGAGTACGGCAAGGAGTTCGGGCTCGACCAGGACACCATCGACGCATGGGCGAACGAGACCCGCTCCAAGGTGACCTTCGAACTCGAACCGGTCGGCGCACTGGTCAAACTCACCGTCGTGCACGACGGGTTCGACGACGGCAGCGGCCTGCTCGAGGCCATCAGCCACGGCTGGCCCGGCATCCTCACCAACCTGAAGGCCCTGCTGGAAACCGGCGAGACCCTGCCCGAACTCGACCCGGACGCCTGGACGCCCGAATCTGTGTGAGCCAGCGGCGATTCAGCCGAGCATGCCGTACGCCCGCGTCGTCGTGATCCGCACGACGACGCGGCGGTCGGCCACCATGGCCCGCCGATAGTCGTCCCAATCCGGATGCTCCCCGCTGAGCGCGCGGTAGTAGGCGATCAATTCCTCCACCGTCGCATCGCCCTCCTCGGCCGCCACCGGCGACAGCTCCGCCTTCCCCTCCAGCACCGCGTACGACCAGAAGTCCTCGCTGGTCACATGCAACGCCGCCCACGGCTCCCGCCGCAGATTGTGATACTTGGCCCGATCGGCCGTGATCGAGATCCGAATGATCCCGTCCTCCGCCACCCAGTGCGTGACATTGGACAGCTGCGGCCGCGTGTCCTTGCGAATCGTGGCCAGTACCGACCGGCTGTGCTCGCGGGCGAATGTGACGGCGGTCTCGATATCCATACGCTCTGCAACCGCCGTAGGCGTGGCGCTGTTCCCGCCGCACAGTGTCCGAAATCCGCTGGTGCGAGACAGCACCGACCGGTCGCGACTTGGTGGTGATACCCGCGCGACGTGCGGGAATGTCGCGCCTGAGTGTCGGTGGGCTCCGATAGGGTGCCTGTGTGAGCGAATCGGGAATCGAGATCACCCCGGCGAGCGGGGACGAGCGCGTGGAGTGGCAGCGACTGGCGGAGGAGGTTCGCGACCATCAGTTCCGCTATTACGTGCGGGACGCGCCGATCATCTCGGATGGGGAGTTCGACACGCTGTTCCAGCGGCTCGAGGCGCTGGAGGAGGCGCATCCGGATCTGCGGACGCCGGATTCGCCGACGCAGCTGGTGGGCGGGGGATTCACCACCGAGTTCGCGCCGGTGGACCATCTCGAGCGAATGTACTCGCTGGACAATGTGTTCAACGACGAGGAGATGCGGCAGTGGATCGCGCGGGTGGAGGCCGAGACCGGGCCGGACATCCAGTACGTGTGTGAGGTCAAGATCGACGGCGTCGCTCTCAATCTGGTCTACGAGGACGGGCGGCTGGTCCGCGGCGCGACCCGGGGTGACGGACGCACCGGGGAGGACGTCACGCTCAACGCGCGCACCATCGACGACATCCCGCACGTGCTCACGCCCAGCGACGAATTCCCGGTGCCGAAACTGCTCGAGGTGCGCGGCGAGGCGTATATGACGCTCGAGGACTTCGCCCACCTCAATGCCGCGATCGTGGCGGAAGGCAAACCGCCGTACGCGAATCCGCGCAATACCGCGGCCGGATCGCTGCGGCAGAAGGATCCGGCGGTGACCGCGCGGCGGCGGCTGCGCATGATCTGCCACGGCTTCGGCCGCCTGGACGGCTGGTCGCCGGAATCCCAGCACGAGGCGTACCGGGCGCTGTCCGCCTGGGGCCTGCCGGTCTCCGCGCACACCGTGTTGTTGCGGGGTGCGGACGCGGTACTCGAGCGCGTCGCGTACTGGGGTGAGCACCGCCACGACATCGAGCACGAGATCGACGGCCAGGTCGTCAAGGTCGACGAGTTCGCGCTGCAACGCCGCCTCGGCGCGACCTCGCGGGCCCCGCGCTGGGCCATCGCGTACAAGTACCCGCCCGAGGAGGCCACCACCACACTGCTGGACATCCAGGTGAATGTGGGCCGCACCGGCCGCGTTACCCCGTTCGCGGTCATGGAGCCGGTGACGGTCGCGGGCTCCACCGTCGCCATGGCCACCCTGCACAATGCCGCCGAGGTGCGGCGCAAGGGCGTGCTCATCGGCGACACCGTCACCATCCGCAAGGCCGGTGACGTGATCCCCGAGGTGCTCGGCCCGGTGGTGGACATGCGCGACGGCAGCGAACGCGAATTCGTCATGCCCACCCGGTGTCCGGAGTGCGGTACCGAACTCGCCCCGGAGAAGGAGGGCGACGCCGATATCCGCTGCCCCAACCAGCAGTACTGCCCGGCGCAGCTGCGGGAACGGGTCTTCCACGTGGCGGGCCGGGGCGCGTTCGATATCGAAGCGCTCGGCTACGAGGCCGCCGTCGACCTGCTCGAATCGGGAGCCATCGCCGACGAGGGCGACCTGTTCGATCTCGACGAGGACAAGCTGCTCACCACCAAGCTGTTCACCACCAAGAACGGCACGCTCTCGGCGAACGGCAGGAAGCTGCTCGACAATCTGGCGGCCGCCAAGGACCGCCCGCTGTGGCGGGTGCTGGTGGGCCTGTCCATCCGGCATGTCGGGCCGACCGCCGCGCGGGCGCTGGCCTCGGAATTCTGGAGCATGGAGCGCATCGACGCCGCCACCGTCGAGGAACTCGCCGCCACCGACGGTGTCGGGCCGACCATCGCCGCCGCGGTGGCGGAGTGGTTCACCGTCGACTGGCATCGGGCCATTGTCGACAAATGGCGGGCCGCGGGCGTGCGCATGGAGGATGAGCGCGACGAGTCCATCGAGCGCAATCTGGAGGGGCTGTCGATCGTGGTGACCGGTTCGCTGCAAGGGTTCACGCGCGACGGGGCCAAGGAGGCGGTCATCGTGCGCGGCGGGAAGGCGGCCAGTTCGGTGTCGAAGAAGACCGCCTTCGTCGTCATCGGCGACGCGCCCGGATCGAAAGCGGCCAAGGCCGAGGAATTGGGGGTACCGATTCTCGACGAGGATGGCTTCCGGCGGCTCCTGGAGGGCGGACCCGACGCCGTCGGGGGGTGAGCAAGATCATGGGGAACCGGTGGCGGTCGCCACTCGCGCACTGCCGCCGTCAGTTCCCCGTGATCGAATGTCCAGTGCTGGGTCGGATGGAGGCGGTATGGGTGTGGAGATCCGGGAGGCGCGGGCGGGGGAGTTCGCGGCCGTCGGGGCGTTGACGGTCGAGGTGTATGTGGGGGAGGGGCATGTGAATTCGCGCAGTGATTACGTGGCGGAGCTCGCGGATACCGCGACGCGGGCCGCCGCGGCGGAGGTGCTGGTGGCGGTGCGGGGGGACGAGCTGCTCGGGTCGGTGACGGTGGCCCGGCCGGGAACGCCGTTCGCCGATATCGCCCGGCCGGGCGAACTGGAGTTCCGCATGCTGGCCGTGGCGAAGCGGGCGCGCGGCCTCGGCGTGGGCTCGGCGCTGATCGATCGGGTGGTCGAGATCGCGCGGGCCGAGGGCCGCGCGGGCGTCGTCCTCACCACCATGCCGACCATGGCCGATGCCCGCCGCATCTACGACCGGATCGGTTTCGTCCATGTGCCGGAACGAGATTGGCGGACCATGGCGGGGACGCCGCTCACCGTGATGCGGCTGGATCTGCGCCAGGAGACGTAGCGCCCACCTCGACGGATGCGAATCCGCTAGGGCGCGTGGCCGTTTCGACTAACCCAGCTTTCGACTAACCCAGCTTTTCGACTAACCCAGCACAGTGGCGATTATCCCGGCCAGATAGCCCAGCCGCGCCACCTCACTGGGCCGGAAATCCGGTCCGCCCGGGCGGCCGAGCAACAGCACCTTGCCCGTGTCGCCGAGGGGCGCGGCGGCGAGTTTGGTGTCCATGTCGCGCCAGATCTGCGGCACCCAGTCGGCCTCGCCGTCGAGTACGCACGGCTTCTCCAGGGGCATCCAGGGCGCCGACGCCGCCTGGGTGGAGGGTGCGCTCTGGCTGCCGACCACGCGGTAGGCCCCCTGCGGACCCATGTCGATAATGGTGCTCCAGCCGACCCGCAGCACCCGCGGCACCCCGTCCACCAGCACTTGAAGCCGGTCGTCGCGGGCACTGGCCACCTGGTCGATGAGCTCGAGTTCCCGATGCGTGTCCAACATCCCGGAGTACGGGCGCAGCGAGTCCACGAGCACGTCGGCCAGGGATTCGGCCGCGGTGATCAGGGTGTCGGGGAGTGCGCCGGGCGGCACCTCCACCACGATGTCGTCGATCGCGTAGCCGTCGCCGCGTTCGACGACATCCAGCGAGAGGATGTCGGCGCCGACGGAGCCCAGCGCGAGGGCGAGTGAGCCGAGACTTCCCGGGCGATCCGGAAGTTGCACGCGGAGCAGAAATGACACGTGCGTCCCTTCCTTTCCTGTGCAACCGACAACTCGGAACGGATACCCGAGTCTGGCAATACTTACACCCTCGTGAGACCGTTATCGAGTCGACGGGATTCCGGTGACGTGGACCACTGCTCATTGTGGCGGCTATCGAGTGTGCCCGCCATGGTCCCGACCGGTGACGGACGCCCCCGCACGAGTCGATAGGCTGTCGGACAGCCGAATCACCACGCTAAACCATGCCGAAAGGGGTCCCGCGGTGCCCGCCATCTCCCGCGACGAGGTCGCACACCTCGCCCGGTTGTCCCGGCTCGCCCTGACCGAGGAAGAACTGGACCTGTACGCCGGTCAGCTGGATTCGATCCTGAACCACGTCAAGGCCATCTCCGAAGTCGCCGCCGCCGATGTCCCGGCCACCGCGTCGCCGAACCCGGCGACCAATGTGACCCGCCCGGACGAGGTCCAGCCGTGCCTGACCCCGGAGCAGGCGCTGTCCGGCGCACCCGCGGTCGAAGAACAGCGGTTCATGGTCCCGCAGATCCTGGGAGAGGGCGAATGAGTGACCTGACACAGCTGACCGCGGCCGAGCTGGCGGAGCAGATCCACGGCCGCGAGGTGTCCTCGGTGGAGGTCACCGAGGCGCACATTCAGCGCATCGCCGAGGTCGACGGCGAGATCAACGCCTTCCTGCACGTCTCCGGCGAGCAGGCGCTCGCCGCCGCCGCCGAGGTGGACCGGGCCGTGGCCGCCGGGACCGTGGCTTCGCCGCTGGCCGGTGTTCCGTTGGCGCTCAAGGACGTTTTCACCACCACCGATCAGCCGACCACCTGCGGGTCCAAGATCCTGGAGGGCTGGGTCGCGCCCTACGACGCCACCCTGACCACCAAGCTGCGCGCGGCCGGTATCCCGATTCTCGGCAAGACCAATATGGACGAGTTCGCCATGGGCTCCTCCACCGAGAACTCGGCGTACGGGCCGACCCGCAACCCGTGGGACTCCGATCGGATTCCGGGCGGTTCCGGCGGTGGTTCGGCGGCGGCGCTGGCCTCCTACCAGGCGCCGCTGGCCATCGGCACCGACACCGGCGGCTCCATCCGGCAGCCCGCGGCCGTGACCGCGACCGTCGGCACCAAGCCCACCTACGGCACGGTGTCGCGCTACGGCCTGGTGGCGTGCGCGTCCTCGCTGGACCAGGGCGGGCCGTGCGGTCGCACCGTACTGGACACCGCGCTGCTGCACGAGGTGATCGCCGGATACGATCCGCGCGACTCCACCTCGCGCGATGTGCCGGTGCCGCCCGTGGTCGCCGCCGCCCGCGAAGGCGCGCGGGGTGATCTGAAGGGCGTCAAGGTCGGTGTGGTCAAGGAACTGCACTCCGACAGCTACCAGCCCGGCGTGCTCGCCTCCTTCGACGCCGCCGTCGCCCAGTTGAAGGATCTCGGCGCGGAAGTGATCGAGGTGTCGTGCCCGCACTTCGAGTACGCGCTCGCCTCCTACTACCTGATCCTGCCGTCGGAGGTGTCGTCCAACCTGGCGCGCTTCGACGCCATGCGCTACGGCCTGCGCGTCGGCGACGACGGCACGCATTCGGCCGAGCAGGTCATGTCGCTCACCCGCGAGGCCGGATTCGGCCCGGAGGTCAAGCGCCGCATCATGATCGGCACCTACGCGCTGTCGGCCGGTTACTACGACGCGTTCTACGGTCAGGCGCTGAAGGTGCGCACCCTCATCGCGCAGGACTTCGACTCCGCGTACGAGAGCGTCGACGTGCTGGTCTCGCCGACCAGCCCGTTCACCCCGTGGAAGCTGGGCGAGAAGGTCAACGACCCGCTCGCCATGTACCTGTCCGACCTGTGCACGCTGCCCACCAACCTGGCCGGACACTGCGCCATGTCGGTGCCGTCCGGGCTGAGCCAGGACGACGGCATGCCGGTGGGCCTCCAGATCATGGCCCCGGCCCTGGCCGACGACCGGCTGTACCGCGTCGGCGCGGCCTACGAGGCCGCGCGGGGACCGATCGTCTGAGTGTTCGCGGGCTTCGGCCGCAATCCCGGTGACCACTGAACTGATCCGGCCCACGCGAAACCCGGGGCCGGATCAGCTCTCGGGGGCCGGATCGGCTGGGTTCAGCAGGTGCCGAGGCGGGTGCCCTGGTCGGGGCCGTAGCGGTGACCGTGGCCGGTGGGGGCGTCGAGGGCGGCGAGGAGGTCGGCGGTGGTCTGCAGGAAGCTCACCACCGGGAGCCACGGCGGGACGGGTGCGTCGGGGCGGGTGTCGGTGAGGTTCGCCGGGCGCCACAGCAGGGCGGGGGACCAGTGCACCACGGGGTCGGAGGCATTGGCGAGAACCGTTGCGCCGCCGCGGTTGACGGCTCCGGCCGGGGGGCCGGCCCAGAGGACGGCGCAGGTGCGGCGGTCCTGGTCGGCGTCGTCGGGGAAGATGGCGCTGCCGCCGAGCGCGCCGAGGCTCTGGCCGTAGACGTAGAGCTTCGGCGGGTGAGGGAGGGCGGACAGACGCTGTTCGATGGCCGTGAACACAGCGCGGGCGGACCGTTCCGCGGCGGCGCGGCCGAAGACGAAGGTGGCCCAGCTCGGTGCCGCCGAGTATTGCAGGCCGACCAGCGCCACATCGCCGTCGAAGCGGTCGTCGAGACCGGCGGCGGCCTCGGCGTCGATCCAGCCCGAACCGGTGGGAACGGTGACCACCAGATGTGAGCGCCGCAGGCCGCCGGAGCGCTCCAACTCCCGAATGGCCAGTGCCACGCGGGAATTCAGATCCGGGGCGGAATCGAGGCCGACGTATACCCGCACCGCTCGCGCGGGCGTACCCGCCACGAAGCGACGGCCCTGCGCGCCCAGTGACGGCCAGCTGACCGTGGATACCGGGCTGCCCGACCGCGCGGCGGAGATCGGCTGCCGCACCGCCGGATCCACCGCGGCGTTCGCGGCGGCGTAGGCGTCCTGCCGCCACTGCACCACCGCCGGAACCGCGACCCCCTGCGTCGCCACCACCAGCAGGACGCCGAGCACCGCACTGCGCAACCGTCCCATGCGCCTTACCAGCCAATGGATTCCGTGCGCGAGCCCGACGGCCGCGCCCACGATGAGAGCGGTTCCGAGCAGCCACCACAGCCAGTACTCCGCGCCGACCTGCGCGACCCCCATGGCGTCCCGCAACCGCGTCTGCCAATGCTCGGCATACCCGACGGCCCCGCCCGTCGCGACGACCGCCACCAGCAGCGTCGGCTGCCGCCACCGCGCCGTCACGGCATCGACATGCACGCCGCAGCGCCGCAACGTGAACCGCACCAGCCCGGCCAGCGCGAGACCGATCACGGCCAGCAGCCCGCTCAGAATCGCCTGCGCCGACGGTGTGCGCGGCAGCAGCCCCGGAGCCAGTGAGGCGAGTACACCCAGCGTGATTCCCACCGTGGTGCCGAGCCGCGGCGTTGCCGCGGGACTGATGGACACGAAACGAACCCGCGGCCCCCGCCGCTGCCGCTGATCGTCGGCCGGATCGAAATCCGTGGACCGGCCCATCGGCCGTCTCCGATCCTGCGGGGTCGTCGGCGTCACGCGCTGCGGACTTCGACCCCCGCGGTCGCCAGCGTTCGAACGGGCGGATGCACGGTGCCGCCGGTGGTAATCCGGGTTGTCGTGTCCCGTCGTGCGTTGCCGTGCTCGGTTGTCGTGGTCTGTTGGCGCTGTGGTGTGCGGCTGCGACTCCGGTGGTTCACGGCGCTGTGCGGCATCGGCTGCGGGTTCATGTGTGGTGTTCATGCCGAGGTCCCCCGTGCGCTCGCTTCGGTGGTGGGGCGGCGGAACCCGCCCGTATCCGGTCGATCGGCGCGGCGGCGCAGGCCGCGGCCGGTGGCGAATCCGCTCAGCGCCAGCGCAGCGGCGGCGAGCGGGTAGGCGGCCGCCATGGATGGCGAGGTGGGAGCCGTCGCGTCGGCGAGATTCTCGTGGACGGGCGGTCCGTAGTCCTGGCGGCGCGAGTTGAGGTCCACGGCCGTGGTGGCGACGCTGGCCATGATGCGGCAGCGGGCGCGGGCGATCGGTTCCTGGCGCGCGGTGCAGGCCGCGTGCATGCGCTGCTCCAGGGTGGCGTCGAGCGCCTGTCGAGCCCACGCGGTGAGCGGCTCGCCCCGCGCATCGGCGTAGCGCAGCAGATCGTATCCGAGATCATGGGCCTTGCAAGCGTTCTCGAACTCGGCGGGCAGCGGAACAGGGGAGGAGCAGTCGCCACCGGGGTTGACCAGCAACCCCTGCTCGACCGTCGGGTGATAGCCCATGACGGCGGCGAAGTCGGGCGGGATCGCGGCACCGGATCCGGCCGTGGAGGTGAGTGCGACGACCGCCGACCGCGCACCGGCGTTCTCGTCGCGCACCGTGCTCGGAATGGGCGCGCCGTTCCCGGTCCCGGCGGCCGAGCCACCGTCATCAGCGGTGGGATCGCCACCCACGTCGGTCGCCGGAACGCCGGTGATCGCTGCGGCGACCCGAGGTGGGATGGTCGGCAGTCGGTCGCCGACGGCAGCGGCGGCGTCCGGACTGTCGGAGTTGACCGCGACAGCACCGTCGGGTGTCGCGGGATTACCCGGGGCGGGTGCGGTCGCGGTCGCGACAGGGGCCGTTGCCACCGTGGCGGCCAGCAGCACCGCCGCCGCGGCCGCCAGCCGCGCACCGCGGATCGGCCTACTGGAGCGTGATGCGGTGGGGCACGGGTGGGGACGGCGGGGACGACCCTGGTGGTCCGGGCTCACGATCATGGTTTCCGACGCTATGGAGGAGGCGGGCTCCGGGACGTCACGCTGCGGGACGGTTTCCCGGCTGCGCGGTACGGGGGAGGGGTGCCGGGAAGTGATACTCCGGTAGGGGGTCCAAGATCGCTCGGGGGTATGAGGTGCGGCGGCGGGACGGGTCCTACTGTCGTGGCTATGGTTGCGACATTGCCGTCACGGCGGCTGCAGCACGCGCGGCTCTGGTTCGACGTGGGCACCGTCGCGGTGGCGCTCATCCTCTACGCCGTCGCGTGGCCGACACTGTTCATCACCCACCAGGTGGCCGCGGCGGCCGCCCCGTTCATCGCCGGGTTCGCCGCCTTCCCGCTGCTGCTCGCCCGGGTGAATCCGGCGCTGGGCTGGGCGATTTCGGCCGGGGCCGCGCTGGTCATCGCCTTGGCGATTCCGAATCGATCCGGTGAGGACATCCCGTTCCAGGTGGTGCACCTGCTGTGCCTGTTCGCGCTGCTGTTCGCGGTGGCGGTGCGCTCCGGCATGCAGATCGTGCTGGTCGCGTGGCTGGCGACGGCGCTGCTCATGGGCACGACCATGGCCGCGCAGGGCGACGAGTTCGCCACCTCCGGGTTCGGCTGGCCCATCGCCGTGACCGGGATCGTGCTGCTCGGCCTCATGGTGCGCTCGCTGACCCAGTCGCGGCAGGCGCTGCTCGCGCAGTCCGAGGAGACCGAACTGGAGCGGGCCCGCCGCGCCATTCTGGAGGAGAAGGCGCGCATCGCCCGCGACCTGCACGATGTGGTCGCCCATCACATGTCGATGGTGGTGGTGCAGGCACAGACCGCCCCCTACCGCATCGACGGCCTGTCCGCGGCCGCCCGCGCGGAGTTCGAGGCCATCGGCGTGGGCGCCCGCGCGGCGCTCAACGAGATCCGCGGCCTGCTCGGCGTGCTCCGTAGCGACGGACAGTTGCCCGAACACGCCCCGCAACCCACCGCCATGGAGGTACCCGACCTCCTGGAGGGCGCCCGCCGCGCGGGCATGGCCCTCACCACGGAGATCGACGGCCCGCTGACGGCCATCCCCGACGCCACCGGCCTCGCCCTCTACCGCATCGTCCAGGAATCGCTGGCCAACGCCTCCCGCCACGCCCCCGGCGCGCCGGTGCGGGTGCGCATCGTCGCCGCCACCACCGCGGTCACCCTCACCGTCACCAACGACGCCGCCACCCAGATCCCCACGGCCCCTCGTTCCCCCCACGACACCCCTGGCAGCGGCATCACCGGCATGCAGTCCCGCGCCCAGGCCGCGGGCGGCCACCTCACCGCCACCCCCCACCCCGACGGCACCTTCGAAGTCCACGCCCACCTCCCCATAGATACGTAGTCATCGGATCACGGGGGAACTGGTGGCGGCATCGTGCGAATGGCCGCCGCCACCAGTTCCCCCTCGCGGGCATGCCTTCGGTGCGAGCGTGCGAGACTCGTGGGGTGCGTGAGGTGGGACTGTGGCGATAACCGTGTTGATCGCCGACGATCAGGCGATGGTGCGGCAGGGGTTCGGCGCGCTGCTGGCGGCGCAGCCGGACATCAGCGTGGTCGGGGACGCGCCCGATGGGAAAACCGCTGTGGCGGAAGCGAAGCGGCTGCGGCCGGATGTGGTGCTCATGGATGTGCGCATGCCGGAGATGAACGGTCTCGACGCGGCGCGGGTGATTCTGTCCGCGGGGCTCGAGCCGCCGGTCCGGGTGCTCATGCTCACCACCTTCGATATCGACGACTACGTCTACGAGGCGCTCGGGATCGGGGCCAGCGGATTCCTGCTGAAGGACGCGCCCGCCGAGGAGCTGGTGCGCGCCGTGCGCGTGGTCGCCGGTGGTGACGCGCTGCTCGCGCCGACGGTGACACGGCGGCTGATCGCCGACGTGACCCGCCGCCGGGCCCGCCGGGCGCCCACTCCGGCGCTGGGCGATCTCACTCCTCGCGAACGCGAGGTGCTGGAGTTGATCGCGCGGGGTATGTCCAATGCCGAGATCGCCGAAACCCTGTTCGTCGCCGAGCAGACCGTGAAAACCCACGTGTCCAAGGTGTTCGCGAAACTGAACCTGCGTGACCGGGCTCAGGCCGTGGTACTGGCCTATGAATCCGGGCTGGTGACACCGGGCTGAACCATGTGCGAGACCGTGGAACCGAGCGGCCGGAAGGACATCGTGCGCGGTAGGCTCTCCGCACCCGTATGTCACCGGAAGGGGGGCCGTCGCCTTGCTGAAGACGGGTGACGTATTCGCCGGATTCACCATCGAACGGCTGCTCGGGCAGGGTGGTATGGGATCGGTGTATCTCGCGCGGCACCCTCGGCTCGGGAAGCTGACGGCGCTGAAGCTGCTCAACCGGGAGCTGTTCGCCGACCGCGAGGTACGGGCGCGGTTCGAGCGCGAGGCCGATCTGGTGGCGCAGCTCGATCACCCGAATATCGTCGCCGTGTACGACCGGGGTTCCGAGGACGCCCAGCTGTGGATCTCCATGCAGTACGTGGACGGTGTGGACGCGGCCAGCGTGCAGACCGCCACGCTGCCGCCGGAGCGGGCGGTGCAGATCATCGAAGGGGTCGCGGACGCACTGGATTACGCGCACAGCAGGGGCGTGCTGCACCGAGATGTGAAGCCCGCCAACATCATGCTGGCGCGGGCGGTCGGCGGGCACGGGGAGCGGGTGTTCCTCACCGACTTCGGAATCGCGCGGCTGCGTGAGGATTCCACGCATCTGACCCAGGCGGGCATGTTCACCGCCACCCTCGCGTACGCCTCGCCGGAACAGATGACCGGCGGTCGGCTCGACCACGCCACCGACCAGTACTCACTGGGCTGTGCCCTCTACTGGCTGCTCACCGGAATCGGCCCCTTCGACTCTCCGAACCCCGGTGAAATCATCAGCGGCCACCTGCATTTCATGCCCTACCCGGCCAGCGTGCGCCGCCCCGGACTCTCCCCGGCCGTCGACGCCGTCATCGCCAGGGCCATGGCCAAGCGCCCCGCCGACCGCTTCCACACCTGCGCCGAATTCGCCGCCGCCGCCCGCCGCGCCCTCAAGGAACCCGCCCCACAACCCGCCGCCCGCCCCGCCGCCCCATACCCCTATCCGCCCAACCCCCAAGCGCCCCAACAACCCTTCCCACCCGCATACGCCCCGCAGCAGCAGGGCTACCCCCAGCCCCCCGCCTACCCTCAGGCCTACCAACCCCCCGCTGCCCCGCCCCCGCACAACCCCACCCCCGGCTACCAGCCACCCCTGCCCCAGAACTACACCCCCACACCACCTCCCCCACCGGCCTACCCGCCCCCGGGAACACCGCCCGCCCCAGACCAACCACTCCAGGCCGGCCCGGCCTCCCCCGGCCAGCCGCCGCACGGTGCCCCCGCGCCCGTGATGCGGCCTCCGCAGGAGGGCGTCGCACCGCCTGGCCAGCCGCCACAGGAGGGTGCCGCGCTGCCAGGCCAGCGGTCACCTGCGGACCAAACGCCGTCGGGTTCGCCTTCGGAGGGAGGTGCCGCGTCCAGGAGTCTTCCGCTGCAAGCCTTCTCGGCCGCTGAATGGCGGCCGGGTGGGGACGCGCCGCACCCGAGTGATGCGTCGCTGGACTCGACGCGCAGTGACCGGTTGTCGCGCGAGGATGTCGCGGCGCGCGGAGGCCGATCACCTCACCTGGATGCGGCCGTCGGCGCGGAGGTGCGACCCGGTGACGCTGAGACGGCCGGTGGGTCCGGCTCATCCGCTGTGATGCGTTCGGTGACGGAGCCTGTCTCGTATGCCGTTGGTGTGCAGCGCGATTCGGACGGCTCCGGGTCCGAGGGGCCGAGTGGTTCAGCCTCCGCCGTCGACCCGGGCGGTTCGCCCCCGGATGGCGGAACGGATATGCCTGCCGTGGGCGACGAATCTGGTGTTCCCCCTTCGGGAGCGGGTGTCGCGGCGGGTGGTGCCGAGCCGTCCGGTGCTGCGGACGCGGCTGCCGGACAGGTTGATTCGAGTACCGCCGTCCGATCCGGCGCGGGAGAACCTGCCGCGGTGGGACCCGATGCGCTGCCACCCGCCGCCGGAGCGCCGCCGCCGTTCGTGCCCTATCCCTATCCGCCCCAGCAGGTGCCGCCGGTGCGACCGCCGCGGCGGTCGCCGTTCGGGGAGGTGCAGCCTGCCGCGGTGGTGGCGTTGGCCGTTGCGGCGGGGGTGCTGCTGGTGCTGGTGGTGGTGTTGGTCCTCAGCGCGATCGATCCGTAGCGGAGCGGTCAGTGGGTGGCGCGGTCAGTGGGTGGCGCGGTCAGGGGGCGGCGCGGTCGTCCAGGACCATTTGTCCGGCGTCCACCAGGATTTGGCGGGCTCGGCGTCGGACTCGGCAGTCGTCGACCGTGCAGCACATGTGCAATTGCATGGCTTGGTGGGATTGTTCGGGCGTGAGTTCGCCCGGGTCTGTCGTGCAGTCGAGGATGTACATCATCAGGTCCGCCGGAATCAGCGCGAGGGGCACATTAGGGCCAGCGTAGCGAGAATCGCCGGTCATGCGAGCCGTTTCGAGTCGCCGAAGATCGAGAGGTGCGCCCGGCTCGGGGACGAGTGTGTCCAGAGTTGTCAGGGCTCCGGCTCTCACCGGGCGCGCCTACAAGCACAGCAGGCGCGAGGCGGAAATGTCAGGCAAAGGCGGCAGATACTCGGAACTTTTCCGAAACCGCCAGGTCAGCATTCATGACGCATGGCAGCATCGTTCACAGTGACCGAAAATCAGCTTCGCGGGGGAGGATTCGATGTCAGAGCACGGTTCCACACTGCCGCGCCGCCAGCTGGGGCGATACCTGCGTGAGGGTCGGATGGAGTCCAATCTGACCATTGCCGAGGCGGCTTCGCTCATGGAGTGGAGTGAATCGAAGTTGCAGCGTCTGGAAACCGGCAATGCCGAGAAGATCCGCGTGCTCGACATCCGGGAACTGTGCCGTATCTACGATTTCGACGACGAATTCACCGCGGCGTTGGTGGGACTGGCACAGCAGTCGAACGTGAAATCGTGGTGGCACGAATACGACAGCCTGGTGCCCGAGGGCTTCGACATGTATGTGGGCCTGGAATCCTCGGCGCGCACCCTCATTTCCTATCAACCCGATCTGGTGCCCGGATTGCTCCAAACGCCGGATTATGCGCGCGTTCTCATCGCCGATTACTGGCCGGATGCTCCCCGTGAGCAGATCGACCGCCGTCTCCAGCTGCGCGTGCGTCGTCAACACCTGCTGACCCGCAAACGCAGCCCCGCGGTCTTCGACGTGGTGCTGCACGAAACCGCGTTACGCAGGGTCGTCGGCACGCCGCGCATCATGTCGGCACAGTTGCGCCGCGTGGCCGATATGAGCACGCTGCCGACGATTACTGTTCGTGTACTACCCTTCTCCGCAGGCGTCCCGTCGGGGCATACCGTCGGGCCGTTCGTGATTCTGGAATTCGGCCGGGACCCGCGGCACAGGCCGGTCGACCCGACCGTGGTGTATCTGGAGAACTATCTCGGCGACCTCTACCTGGAGAAGCAGGCGGCGGTCGACCGGTACCGCGAGGCGTACCACGCGCTCCAGCACGCGGCGTTGGACGAAGCGAGCAGTAGAGACCTCTTGCGGAAGGCAGCGAAGGAGTACGTGACGTGAACGTCGAGCGGTCCGGCGCGCGGTGGTTCAAGAGTACGCACAGCACCGGCGCGAAGGAATGCGTGGAGATCGCGTTCCTGGCGGGCGTGGTCGGCGTGCGCGACAGCAAGCATCCGGCCGGACCGGCATTGATGTTCACGCCCGCCGCGTGGGAGGGGTTCACCGCCGCGGTGACGGCGGGCCGATTCGACCACTGATCGACCGCTGAGGCGCGACGCTCGCGGCCCCCGCACCGATGGAGCGGGGGCCGCGAGAGTTCGGTTCAGCCGAAGAAGGCAGCCGCCTCGTTGTAGCGGTCCGGCGGCACCAGTTTGAGCTGCTTGGTGGCCTCCGACAGCGGCACCAGCTCGATCTCGGTGCCGTGCAGGGCGACCATCTGCCCGAAGCGGCCCGCGTGCACGGCCTCGGCGGCATGGACGCCGAAGCGGGTGGCGAGGACGCGGTCGTAGGCGGTGGGCTGACCGCCGCGCTGCACGTGGCCCAGCACGGTGGTGCGGACCTCCTTGCCGATGCGGCGTTCGATCTCGGCGCCGAGCTGCTGGGCGACGCCGGTGAAACGGACATGGCCGAATTCGTCGATACCGCCGTCGCGCAGGGTCATGGATTCGGGCGCGGGATGCGCGCCCTCGGCGACCACGCAGATGAAATGCTTGTCACCGCGCTGGAATCGACGCTTGATCATATTGCAGACCTCGTCGACATCGAACGGCACTTCGGGGATGAGGGTCAGATGCGCACCACCCGCGATTCCGGCGTTCAGCGCGATCCATCCGGCGTGGCGGCCCATGACCTCCACCAGCATGACGCGCTGATGCGATTCCGCCGTGGTGTGCAGCCGGTCGATGGCCTCGGTGGCGACCGCCAGCGCGGTGTCGTGGCCGAAGGTGACGTCGGTGCAGTCGATATCGTTGTCGATGGTCTTGGGCACGCCCACCACCGGCACGCCCTCGTCGGACAGCCAGCTGGCCGCGGTCAGGGTGCCCTCGCCGCCGATGGGGATGAGCGCTTCGATGCCGTTGTCGTCGAGAGTCTGCTTGACCCGGCCGAGTCCGGCGCGCAGCACATCGGGATTGGTGCGCGCGGTGCCGAGCATGGTGCCGCCCTTGGCGAGCAACCGGTCGGTGCGGTCGTCATTGAAGATCTGGATCTTGCGATCCTCGAGTAGGCCGCGCCACCCGTCCTGGAAGCCGACAATCGCGTCGCCCCAGCGACCGTTCGCGGTACGAACGACAGCTCGGATGACCGCGTTCAAGCCTGGGCAGTCCCCGCCTCCGGTCAAAACTCCGATACGCATGCCGCCCATCTTGCCCCGTCCGCGCTACTCTGTGGGCCGCACCCCCGTGAACCGCTCGTTACGGATTGCCGTACCGCTCGGCACCGCACGATGTGATGCGCGGCTACGGCGGGCAGCCGCCTCCGGCGAGTTCCTCGAGATGCAGTTCGATCAGCCCCGCGAGCTTGGTGAGCAGGGCGGCGCCGTCGTCGAAGGAACCCGAATCGGGCGCGGCCGCAAGTGCGATGGCGATCTCCCCGCCGGTCACCGGGAGTAGCCCGAACTGACGCACCAGATAGTCGCCGCCGGTGTCGGGCCCCCAGCCGCCCTTGAACCGCGCGCCCTCCAGGGTGCCCAGCCCCCACCGCTGGCCGGAGCTGACCTTCCCCATGAGCGCGGTGACCGTATCGGCCTGCGGCAGGCAGGGCAGCCGGGAGGCGAAGCGCAACTGATCCGACAGCGACCATTCGGCCTGCCCGAAGGCCGAGTACTCCGAGCGCGGCGGCCGGGCGGGCACGGTGGTGGTCGCATCACCACCCTCGCGCAGCACGGCCTCCACCGCCTGCGCGGCCGTATCCGCTGATCCGAGCGACTGCCAGAGCATCTCGGCGGAGGAGTTGTCGGAGGCCGTGATCGCCGCGCTGGCCGCGCCGCTGTACCCCGGATTGTTGCGCAGCGCGGCCAGGGTCAGCGGCACCTTGATGGTCGACCAGGCCACACCGGTGCTCCAGTCGCCGAGGGTGACCTGCCGCTCACCACCCACGGCCATGACCGCCAAGCCCACCGTGCCCTGCAACGTGGCCTGCAATTCGTTGAAATCCCAGGCCAGCGAACCGGGAAGGGCGGCAACGAGTCCGGTGGTGGGCTTGACGGCCGTCGGTGTGGCACCGGTGGTTTCGGGCACCAGGGTGGGCTGGCTGCTGCAGGCGGACAACGCCAGCACGGCGGCCACCCCGGCCGCCCGCGCGAACCGGCTCCACCGCCGGTCGTGACGCGTCGATCGTCGTGGGGACCCGCCGCATCCGGCGCCGTCCCGGCTGTCCGACCATGGGACGTCCACCCCGTCTACCTCCATATCCCGGGCGTGGTGGGCGACTCGTCGATGCTCGACCACCGACTCCCGTCGATCGCAAGGATTCTGGTGCGTCGCCGCGCGGTGGTCAAATGCGGTTCTGACGCGCGGATTTCGGTGCGCGAGGCGGGATGGCCTCTCTGTGACATCCGGCGCCTCGGCATCCGGTGCGCCCGAGTGAGGAGGCCGCGGTGACGCGGCGTCACCGGGTCAGCGCACGCACCAGCCCCCGCGCAGTTCCTCGAGATGGTCGGCGACCAGCAGGGCCATGCGGTCCATCATGTCGGTGGCGTCGGTGAAGCCGCCCGAGGCGGGTTCGGCGGCCATGGCCACCGCCACCGGGCCCGACAGTGTCGGGATCAGGCCGAACTGCCGCACCGTGTAGTCGCCGGTGTCGTCGTCCGGACCCCAGCCGCCCTTGAACTCGGCGCCGATGAGTCGGCCCAGACCCCAGCTCTGGTCGGGTGTGATCTCGCCCATGAGCGAGATCACCGTATCGGCGTCGTCCAGACAGGGCAGCCGGGAGGCGAAGCGCACCTGATCGGTCAGTGTCCAGCTGGTCGCGCCGAAGGCCATGAGTTCGTAGGAGCCCACGGTCGCCAGTCGGGTGTGCCGGTCGGCGATATCGGTGACGGTGTCCCCGGCCTCGCGCAGCACCGACTCGACCGCGGTGGCGGCCTCCTCCGCGCTGCCCAACGAGTTCCAGAGCTGTTGTGCCGCATCGTTGTCGGAGAAAGTGATGGCCGCCTCGGCGGTGTCGAGCAGCCCTTCCGGATCGCGGCGCAGGGCCGCCAGGGCGATCGGCACCTTGATGGTCGACCACGCGATACCCGTGCTCCAGTCGCCGAGCACTGTCACCTCGCCACCGCCGACCGGCATGATCGCCATTCCCATGCGACCGTCCAGGCGAGCCCGCAGATCGGCGAAATCCGCTGCCAGGGAGATGGTTCGGGGCAGGCCGAACAGATCCGGCAGGTCCGGTGCGCCCAGTGAGCGATTCCCCTCCGCCGCCGGTAGGCCCATCGCGCGGTCCCCGCCGTCGGGCGCGATCTCCGCCGAATCGGCGGCGGGCACACCGGAAGTGCCGACCTGAACGGCACACGCCGACACCGCGAGCAGGGTGGCGAACACCACCGTGTTCCTCAGGGCCTTACGACAGATCCGAAACGGATCAGTAGACATACACCACCGCGTTCTCTCCACCGGTGCAGGTCACCAATTTCCCTGCGGCCGTGCAACTCATCGGGTACGAGCGACCGGTCACCGGACTCACCGCGACCACCGTAGCCGTCGTTCCCGGGGTGTCGCCCGCCGCGTCGGCGTAGGCCCGGCGCACCTCCTCGGCGAACGGGCAACTGGTGACCGAGGTTCCGGTCGCCGAGGAGGCGTAGCCGCCCAGCGACCCGAAGACCGAGGGGCACGGCGTCGCACCCGCGGGCAGCTGCACCGTGGTCGGCGTGGTCGTGGTGGTGGGCGCGGTTGTCGTACGGCCGGGGGTGGGCGGCGCCGTCCGTGGCCGGGTCGGATTGTCCTGTGCCGCCGGCACGTTCGGTGATTCGGTACCGCCGTCGTCGATGGCCTGCCAGCCCAGCACGCCTGCCACCGCGGTCAACGCGACGGCCAGCACGCCCACCGCCACCGGCACCACGATCGACCGGCGCTGCCGCGGTCGGGGTTCGGTCGGGGGCGGTTCGACGACCGGATGCTCCGAGGTGGGATAGGCCGACGGGTCCGGCGCGGGCGCGTACGGGAAGTCGGCGTCGCCGGAGGCGTAGGAGTGCTCACCCCACCGCGGCTGCGCCGGTCGCGCCTGCTCGGGCAGGGGCGTGAAGTAGAAGTCGCTGGGCCGCACCATGGTCGGATCGGCGGGCACGATCACCGGAAGATCGCCGGTGGCGGGTTGCTCGTCGCCGGCCGGGGGGAAGGCTCCGGTCGCGTAGGCCGGTCCGGACCCGGCGGACCCGGCGGGAGTCCGCCGCACCACGGTCGGATCGGACGCGCCCACCCGCGGCGGGACCGCGCTCGGCGGGACCGCGACCGGCACCGTGGGCGGCGGGACGGTGCGGGCGGGCGGCACGGCCGGTGGCGGCGGTGTCGCGACCGGTCCGCCGATCAGCGCGTTGCGCGCGGCCGCGGCGAATTCGCCCGCGGTATAGAACCGGTCGGCGGGATTCTTGGCCATGGCGCGGGCGATCACGGCATCCAGCCCCGGCGGAATGCCGGGCCGCAGGTGCGATGCCGCGGGCGGCGACTGCGACAGATGCGCCCGGACCAGCTCACTCATATTCTGCGCCGGGAACGGTCGGGTGCCGGTGAGCGCCTCGTGCAGGACGCAGCCCAGCGAGTAGATATCGGCGCGACCGGTGACCGGACCGTCATCGAAGCGTTCCGGGGCCATATAGGCATAGGAGCCGACGGCCGAGGTCGCCGTGGTGACGGTGCTGTCACCCTCCGCACGGGCAATGCCGAAATCGGCCAGATAGGCGAAATCCGCCTCCGTGACCAGAATATTGGCGGGCTTGACATCCCGGTGCACCAGACCCGAATAGTGCGCGGCGTCCAAGGCCGCCGCGACCTGCTCGAGAATGCCGACCACCCGGGCGGGCGGCAGGGTGTCGAACTGGTTCAGCAGGGAGCGCAGATCCCGGCCGCGCACCAGCCGCATATCGATGTACAGTACACCGTCGATCTCGCCCCAGTCGTGGATCGGAATGATGTGCGGCTCGGCCAATCTCGCCGCCGCCTGCGACTCCCGGCGGAATCGTTCCTGGTAGGAGGGATCCGCGGCGAGTTCGGACGGCAGCAGCTTGAGCGCGACCACCCGGTCCTTCCCGGTGTCGTAGGCCTCGTAGACCTCACCCATCCCTCCCCTGCCCAGCAGCGAGCGCAACTCGTACGGCCCGAACCTGCTCCCGGCCCGCGATGGCGGTGCATCCACCCCGTCCAACCTCCAACTCTGGGACGGGGCGCGGCGGCCGCGACCCATCCGTCAGAGATTGGATTCTCCTGGGGCGACCACACCCTGGTCAAACGCGAAGACGATGGCCGCGGCCCGGTCCCGCAGCCCGAGCTTGCCGAAGATGTGTCCCACATGGCTCTTCACGGTCACCTCGGAGATGCCCAGGGCATGCGCGATCTCGGCGTTGAGGCGGCCGCGGCCGATGAGCTCGAGCACCTCGAGTTCGCGCGCGGTGAGATCGCCGAGCCGGGTGGCGGCCGGGGACGGGGTGGGACGGGCCGACCGGTACGCGGTGAGCACGCGCGGAGTCACGGTGGGGTCGAGCCAGGCGCCGCCCGCCGCGACGGTGCGCACCGCCCGGATCAGATCCTCGGCGGGGGAATCCTTGAGAATGAACCCCGCCGCGCCCGCGCGCAGCGCACCGGACAGCAGCTGATCGTCGTCGAAGGTGGTGAGCACCAGCACCGGTGGGGCGTCGGCCGATTGACGCAGGGTGCGGGTGGCCTCGATGCCGTCGATGCGCTTCATGCGCAGATCCATCAGCACCACCTGCGGTCGGTGCGCGGCCACCGCGGCGGGCACCTCGTCCCCGTCGGCACATTCGCTCACCACGAAACCGTCACGGCGGCGCAGGATTCGGCGCAGGCCACCGCGCACCAGCTCCTGATCGTCGACGACGAGTACCGCGGTCGGCTCGTCCTCCGGCTGCGTGCTCACACACCCTCCTGGCTCTCCCGCGCCGAGTCGGCGCGGCCCTCCTGCAATTTGCGGGTCATGTTCTGGAACATGGATTTCAGCGAATCCTCGGCGGTACTCGCGGCATTGATGACGACACAGCCGTCGACCGGCCTGCCGGACAGGGGAATGCGCGCCCGCACCTGCCAGCCGCCCGCTTCGGGTCCGGCCGACAGCATCCCGCCGAGGAGTTCGGCGCGCTGTCGCATACCCCGGACGCCCATGCCGTTGCCCGGCCGGGCGGCCACCCCGGCGGGCAGCGTGTTGTGCACGGAGACGGTGATGCCCCGGTCGTCCACCATGATCCGGATACGCGCCCGCGCGCCCGGCGCGTGTTTGGCGACATTGGCCAGCGACTCCTGGCTGATCCGGTACAGCGCCAGTCCCAGCCCCGCGCTCACGGTCGCCGGATCGCCCTCGAGTTCGTAGTCCACCGCCATTCCGGCACGGACGAAGTCACCCACCAGCTCGGCGATATCGTCCAGGCCCGGTTCCGGGGTGGTGCGGGAGGGCCGTTGGTCGAGCAGCCCGACCGTGCGGCGGATATCGGCCATGGCCTGGCGGCCCAGACGCTCGGCGTCGGCGAGGGCGTCCACGGCCTCGTCCACGTCGCGGTCGGTTTGCAGCGCGTGGCGGGCGGCGGTGACGTGCAGCAGCGTGATGGACAGCGAATGCGCGATCACATCGTGCACCTCCCGCGCGATGCGGCCGCGTTCCTCGTCGGCGGCCCGCGCGGTGCGCACCTCCTGGGTTTCGCGCTCCTGGCGAGTGAAGCGGCTCTGGTACTGCAGCATCCGCCCGGTCATCCAGCCGCACACCACACCCGCGCTGTACTGGAGCGCACCATCGAGATGGCCGATCCGGGCGAAGAAGGCGAGCTGCCCCAGCATGACGAGAGTGAGCGGCACACTCACCAGTGCCGGGGTGATGGCGGCGACCTCGCCCGCGGCCAGGATCAGGATCAGCGGCGAGATATCGTTCTCCACCGGCTGCGTCAGGAACAATGCCGTGGCGACCATGGCCAGACCGCCGATCATGACCGGTTTCGGCACCATCCCGAAGAACGCGTACAGCGGGCCGGTCACGTACGTGAGGCCCATGGCCACCAGCGGCAGCAGGCTCGGGAAGTACTCGTGCCGCTGAATCATGGCGATGGTGGCCGCCACCAGCAGCACCACATCCAGCAGCATGATCGTGGCCGCCGGATAGTCGTAGGGCAGCTCCGCCACATTGCGCTGGAACTCGCGCACCGGATCGCGCAGGAACCGGCGAGCCCGCGCGCGGCTGTCGCGCGCACTCTCCCGCAGGTCACGCCAGGCGGCCCCGGCGAACCGTGACGTGGCGTCGGTCACGTTCATCCTGTAAGGCTAATTGCCCGGATCGTTCGTGTGCATCCTTCGTCGAGTGGGCTCGGTCTCCTACCCCGGTAGGAGTGCGATTCGGGTCCGCGGCACGAAGACAGCACAGAGCCCGGTACGTAGCGTGTGAGATCTCGAGAACGAAAGGTTGGGGCCATGACTTGGGCAGACCACCACGCTCGCACGGATATCCTGCACGCCGTACTCGACCGAGCGGCGCGAAATCCGGCTGATCCCAAGCTCTTTCATGGACTGCCGGATATGGAACGCCTCTTCGGCGGACCAGCCGGGGTGCTGCTGGCACTGCGGTACCGCTGGGAGAACCACCTGCACGCGAAACTCGACAACGCGCTGACGGAGGGGAAATCGGCGGTCGACGTCTACCTCGAACTGGCCTCCGAACAGCCCGTGCTGCGCGCCGTCCTGGACACCTACGACACCGACCACCTGATCGGCCGGCCGCGAGACCGCGCACTCGCGAGCTGAGGGCGATCGACGTTATTTCCGATGAGGGGAAGCACATGCTGGAACTGACCGACGTCACCAAGGAGTACCGGGTGGGTGAACAGACGGTACGCGCGCTGGACGGCATCAGCCTGCGTATCGAACCGGGGGAGTTCACCGCCATCATCGGCCCGTCCGGCTCCGGCAAGAGCACCCTGCTGCACATGCTGGGTGCCCTCGATTCCCCCGATTCCGGATCCATCCGCTTCCAGGACCAGGAGATCGGCGGCCTCGACGACGATCGGCAGTCCGAATTCCGCAGGCACCGTGTCGGTTTCGTCTTCCAGTTCTTCAACCTGCTGCCCACGCTGTCGGCCTGGGAGAATGTCGCCATTCCGAAGCTGTTGGACGGCACCGGACTGCGCAAGGCCAAGCCGCGCGCCCTGGAACTGCTGGAGCTGGTGGGACTGGCCGACCGCGCCGAACACCGGCCCGCGGAACTGTCCGGCGGGCAGATGCAGCGGGTCGCGGTGGCGCGCGCGCTCATCATGGACCCGCCGCTGATCCTGGCCGACGAGCCCACCGGCAACCTGGATTCCAAGACCGGGGCGTCCATCCTGGAACTGCTCGGCGACATCACCCGGCAGGGCAACTCCGTGGTCATGGTCACCCACGACATGGGTGCGGTGCGCTACTGCGACCGGCTGATCACCCTGCGGGACGGGAAGATCGGCTCCAATGAACTGGTCGAGCACACCGAGAACGGCGAGGTGCGCACGGTACCGGTGGAACTCACCGCATCGCTGAGCGAGGACGGCTCCGAGCCCGCCCAGGCGGTGCGTCCGTGATACGTGCGGGGTGGGATCGGCTGCGGCTGTTCAATATCGGTGAACTGCTCGCACATCGGGGGCGCACCGTCATGTCCATGATCGTGATGGGCGTATCGGCCGGGCTGCTGGTGTCGGTGTTCAGCATCTCCGGCTCCATCACCGGATCGGTGGACCGGCTCGCGCGCAGCCTCTCCGGTGATGCCGTGCTGGAGATCAGCGGCATCACCGACGCCGGATTCGAACAGTCGCTGCTGCAAGAGGTTCGGGCGGTGGCCGGGGTGGGCACCGCGGTCCCCATGCTGCGCGCCCCCATCGGGGCGGGCGGGGACCGCGCCCTGCTCATCGGCGCGGACGCCAGCGCCTCCGCATTGGGCAGCGATCTGGACGGGCCGCTGCGCGAACAGGCGGCCAAGCTGCCGACCGTCCGCAACGGCGTGCTGGTCGGGACCGGCATGGGTTATGCGGAGGGGGAGACCTTCGGCATCGGCGGTACCGCCGTCACCGTCGCCGGGGTGCTCGACGATCCGGCCGCGCGCACACTCAACGACGGGCACCTGGTGGTCGCGCTGCTCCCGGTGGCACAGCAGATCACCGACCGGGCCGGGCGGCTGGACTCCATCCAGATCCTCGCCGCCCCCGATGCCGATGTGGCACAGCTGCGTTCGAACCTCACCGAGGTGGTGGACGGGCGCGCCGTGGTCGCCGATCCGAGTATGCGCGCGGCGCAGGCGGGCGGCGCCGTGCAGGTGGTCACCCTGGCGACGCTGGCCTCCTCGGCCGCCGCGCTCATCGTGTCGTCGTTCCTGATCTACAACGCCATGAGTATGGCCGTGGCGCAGCGTCGTCCGATGCTGTCGCTGCTGCGCGCCATCGGCGGCCGCCGTACGCCCATGGTGCGCGATCTGATCGCGGAATCGGCGCTGCTGGGACTGATCGGCGGGCTGGTCGGCGCGGTGGTCGGCGTGTTCATGGGGCGCATCGCCATTCACCGGCTGCCCGCGGCCATGCTCAACTCCTTCGAGGCCCGGACCGAGTTCATCCTGCCCGGCTACGCCGTGCCGGTGGCCGTAGCGGCCTGTGTGGTGGCCAGCGTCGCCGCCGCCGCGCTGGCCGCGCGCCAGGTGTACAAGGTGGCGCCGATCGAGGCCTTGGCCCCAGTCGGCACGTCCAGCGCCGACACGACGAACCCGGTATTGCGCTGGGGCGCTGTGGTAGTGGGCACGGCGCTGGTGGTGGCCGCCATCGTCATCGCCACGGCCGATCTGGGCCGGATCTCCATGGCCGCGGTCTCCATGGCGATCGCCGGTGCGGTCATGTTCTGCTTCGCCGCCACCGGGCCGATCGTGCGCGCCGCCGCCGCCGTCGCGCGGCTGTTCGGCGCACCCGGGGCACTGGGGGCCACCACCGTCGAACGGGCGCCGCGCCGGGTGTGGGCGACCGCCATGACCGTCATGATCGGCGTCACCGCGGTGGTGGCCATCGGCAACGCCACCCGCAATATGGCCGACTCGGCGACCGAGAGCTTCGAGGGGCTCGGCGTCACCGACGTGTTCATCAGCCCGACGGCCATGGAGCAGTTCCCCACCGGGCCGATCCTGCCCGCGGACCTGAAGGCGAAGATCGCCGCTGTTCCCGGCGTGGCGGGGGTCGGGTCGGGACAGATGGCCTTCGCCACCCTCGGCGGCGGGCGAGTGATGTTGCAGGCCTTCGAGGAGGGGCAAGGCCGCCAGGCCGCGACGGCGGCGTTGAGCGCGGACACCCTGCGGCGCATGGCCGCCGGGGAAGGCGTCGTCGTATCCCGCGACGTGGCACGGACATTGGCGGTGCAGCGCGGGTCCACCCTCGAACTGCCGACACCCAGCGGCGTGCGGCGGGTCGAGGTGCTGGAGGTGATTCCGTACTTCTCCGCCGTCGCCGGTGCGGTGATCCTGGACCTCGACATCCTGCGCCAGTGGTACCAGCGGCCCGGTGAGACCATCATCGGCGTCGACTTCCTGCCCGACGCCGATCCGGACCAGGTCTTCGCGGCCATTCGCGCGGCCGTGCCGCCCGAGATCCATGTCGAGACCGGACCGGACGCCGTCGCGGCCATCGCCGGCAGCGTCCGCCAGGGCACCTCGCTGAGCACCTCCATCCTGTGGATCGTGGTGGCGGTCTCCACCATCGCCCTGCTCAACACCCTCATGCTCTCGGTGCTGGAACGCCGCCGCGAACTCGGGGTGCTGCGCGCCATGGGCACCAGCCGCCGCTTCCTGCTCCGCACCGTCCTCACCGAGGCGGCGGGCATCGGGGTGGTGGGCGCGGCCATCGGTCTGGCGGTGGGCGCGGCCGTGCACTACCTGGCCACCCTCGCCATGACCAACTCGCTGTCCTTGGACGTGGCCTATCAGCCCAGCCCGCTGCTGCTCGTCTACGCCGTGGTCGCGTTGCTGCTGGCGCTGCTGGGCTCCATCCCGCCCGCCGTCCGCGCCGCCCGCCTGCCCATCGTGGAGGCCATCGCGGCCGACTGAATCCACCCGCCCACGGTGCGTGAATACCGCCGACCGGCCTTACATAGACTGATCGTCATGAGCGCACCCACGGTGGACTTGATGGACTACGCCGATGTCATCGACCGGTACGAGCCGGTGCTGGGCATGGAGGTGCACGTCGAGCTGGGCACCGCGACCAAGATGTTCTGCGGTTGCCCGACCGAATTCGGTGCGGAGCCGAATACCCAGGTGTGCCCGGTGTGCCTCGGACTGCCCGGTTCGCTGCCCGTCGTCAATCAGAAGGCGGTGGAATCGGCGATCCGGATCGGGTTGGCGCTGAACTGCTCCATCACGCCGTGGGGGCGGTTCGCGCGCAAGAACTACTTCTACCCGGATCAGCCGAAGAACTACCAGATCAGCCAGTACGACGAACCCATCGCCACCGACGGCTACCTCGACGTGGTGCTCGACGACGGCTCCATCTTCCGGGTGGACATCGAGCGGGCGCACATGGAGGAGGACACCGGCAAGTCGGTGCACGTCGGCGGCGCCACCGGCCGCATCCACGGCGCCTCGCACTCGCTGCTGGACTACAACCGCGCGGGCGTGCCGCTCATCGAGATCGTCACCAAGCCCATCACCGGGGCGGGGGAGCGGGCGCCCGAGGTGGCGCGCGCCTACGTCACCGCGCTGCGGGATCTGCTGAAGGCCCTGGACGTCTCCGACGTGAAGATGGAGCAGGGCTCGCTGCGCTGCGACGCGAACGTGTCGCTGATGCCCAAGGGCGCGCAGGAGTTCGGCACCCGCACCGAGACCAAGAACGTGAACTCGCTGCGCAGCGTCGAGGTGGCGGTGCGCTACGAGATGCGGCGGCAGGCGGCCGTGCTCGCCGGCGGCGGCACCATCATCCAGGAGACCCGGCACTTCCACGAGACCGACGGTTCCACCTCGTCGGGCCGGGTGAAGGAGACCGCCGAGGACTACCGCTACTTCCCGGAGCCGGACCTGGAGCCCATCGCACCCGACGCCGCCTGGGTGGAGGAGCTGCGCGCAACTATCCCGGAGTACCCGTGGCTGCGGCGCGCCCGCATCCAGGCCGACTGGGGGCTGTCCGACGAGGTGTTCCGGGACCTGATCAACGCGGGCGCGCTGGACCTCATCATCGCCACCGTCGACGCCGGCTCCTCGGTGGACGCCGCCCGCTCCTGGTGGGTCGCCTACCTCACCGAGAAGGCCAAGGACCGCGGCGTCGCCCTCGAGGATCTGCCCATCACCCCGAAGCAGGTCGCCGAGGTGGCCGGGCTGGTCGAGGCCAAGACCATCAACAACAAGGTCGCCAAGCAGGTCGTCGACTTCGTCCTCGACGGCGAGGGCGAACCCGCCCAGATCGTCGAATCCAAGGGCCTGGGCATGGTCAGCGACGACTCCGCCCTCCAAGCCGAGGTCGACAAGGCCCTCGCCGCCAACCCCGATATCGCCGACAAGATCCGCTCCGGCAAGGTCCAGGCGGCGGGCAAGGTGGTCGGCGACGTCATGAAGGCCACCCGCGGCCAGGCCGACGCCGCCCGCGTCCGCGAACTGGTCCTCGCGGCCTGCGGCGTCGCCGGGTAGCCCCCGGGACAGACGAAGATCAGTCCGGCCCGCTGCCCGGCCCACCCGCCGGCGGCGGCACCCGGACCACACGGTCGTCGTATTCGCCGGGGGTACCGCCCTCACCCTTGTTGACGGTGCCGACCCAGACCGCGCCGTCCGGACCGAGCGCCGCGCCGTTGAGGCGGCCGTAGCGGTCCTGCATGGTCAGCGTGGGCGCCTCGGTGATGGCGTGGGTGGCCGGATCGGCCTTGGCGAAGGCCACCGCCTTGGCGTCGGTCATGGCGATGGCGACACCGTCGGCGGCGGCCGCGCAGCCCGCCACGCCCGGACGGTCGGGCCACGACCACGCCCTGGTCACGTCGCCCTCGGGGGTGACGTGCTGGAGGCGGTCCTCGACGGCGGTGCGGTCGGTGACCCAGATGCTCTGCGGGCCGACGCACACATCACCCGCGATGCCGATACCGGAGATGACCACCTCGGGGACGCTGCTGTTCGGGGACGGATTCGGCACCCGCAGCAGTTTGCCCGCGAGCGAATTCGGATCGTCGGCGGCGGCGGGGTTGCCCGCGTTGCCGGTGAGCACCATCAGGTCCCCGCCCGCGAAATCGATGGCGCCCCGATTGCCGGTCGCGCCCTTGGGGATACCGGTGAGGATCGGCTTCACCGAACCGTCCTCGGACACCCGGATCACCCGATTGTCACTGGGGCCGGTGACGTACAGGTAATACAGCCCGTCCTCGTAGTAGGACGGTGAGAGCGCGATATCCATGAGCCCGCCGTCCGCGGTGCCGGTGTCGATCTCCTGGTCGATCCGCTGCTCCTTCGCTGGAGGCGGCGGCACCTCGCTGGGACCCACCGGCGGCAGCAGGGTCAGCACCTCGAGATCCGTGCGATCCAACACGATCGAGGTGCCGTCACCCAGGACGACGATCCCGCCCGTGACCCCGAGGCAGGAGATCACCACATTCGGGTCGGGATCGACACACGGCCCGGCGGGGCGCTGCGCCGAGGTGGGCGCCTGCTTGTCGGTCGGGCCGAGATCGGCGTCCTGCCAGGACGGTTCGGGAGTGAACGGGCTCGACGCGGACTCGTCGAAGCGGGCACACCCGGCCAGCAGCGTCACGCCGACCACGAGACCGACCGCGAGCCTCCCCGCGCGGCCCCTGACTCGCCCTCCGGCAACCAAACTCATGCTGGAGACGTTACGGAAATACCGCCGCGCACGCTCGTACGGGGGTGGTCTGTATGTGAAACATCCGCAGGACACGCCCGCGATCCACCGCGCGTCGAGGGCTCGGGGCGCATACCCTGACCCGCGTGACCGACAAGCCGAACGATCCGTCCACCGCGGCGGGGCAACCCGAACCCGAACCCGCGCAGCGGCCGGGGACGCCGGTGCGCAGCCCCTTCGACAGTCCGACCGAGCAGATCGACACGGCCGGGCCGAACCTCACCAAGGAGATTCCCCGCACCGACGAGGACCTGGGTCTCGACCCCGACGTGCCGACGCGCGCGCAGGTGGAGAACGGCGACACCACCCCGATCGCCGCCGACGCCCCCGCTCCCGGAGTCGCCGCCCCCGGAGCCGCTCCCGACCCGGACGCACCCTCCTACGCGTTCGCGAGCATCCCTCCGGCCCCGACCTCGCCGGAGAACGGTCGGCTGCGTCGCCGCGACGATCGCCGCGGCACCCTGGACCTCGGTCGGCTGCTGTTGCGCCTGGTGGTCGGCGGCACCTTCATCTACCACGGCCTGCAGAAGCTGACCGGCTGGTTCCACGGCCCCGGTCTGGAGGGCACCCGCGACATGCTCGAACAGGGCGGCTGGGACCAGGCCGACATCGGCGCGGCCTTCCTCATCGTCGGCGAACTCGGCGGCGGCATCCTGCTGGTCCTCGGGCTCGGCACCCCGCTGGCCGCGGGCGCGGTGCTCGCGGTGATCCTGGACGCCTGGCTGTGGAAGCAGGGCATGATCCCGGGCTTCCAGTACAAGGCCGAGGCCAGCGCCGTCGAACTGGAGACCGTGCTCGCGGGCGCGGCCGCCGTCATCATCCTCACCGGCCCCGGGCGACTGTCCCTGGACCGCAACCGCGGCTGGGCCACCCGCCCGTTCCTCGGCTCGGTCGCGGCGCTGGTCGCCGCCGTCGCCGCCGCCATCGGCACCTGGCTGTGGCTGCACGGCGGCAACCCGCTGACGGGTGTCGGCCCGTTCGACTGAGAGCGGCATATCCGGCTCGCGCGGAAGCACAACGGCCCCGGAACCTTTCGGTTCCGGGGCCGTCCTGTTCAGGTCACCACTCGGCGTGGGTGAACCGCTGCCACTCGTCGAAATTCTCCGAGTGCAGGCGCAATACCTCCTGCGATTTGGCGTCCACCTGTTCCTCCAGGGCCGCCCGCTGGGCGCGGATGTCCTCGGCGTCGCCGGGTGGGGCGGAGTATTCGGCTCCGAACAGCTCCCGGGTCTCCGCGGCGAGCGCCTCGGCCTCGGCGAGCAGTTCCTTCGCCTGCGCGTTGCGCTCGTCGCAGCGATCGAGCATGGCGGTGTATTCGGCCAGCATGGCGTCGACCTTGCCGGTGTATTCGATTGTCACACTTCCCCCTTGCTGACTACGGCACTCGCCGGACTGCACCCTTGTCCGCCGACGTCGCCAGAGCGGCGTAGGCGCGCAGGGCGGTGGTGACCGGACGATCGCGGTCGGCGGGCTGCCACGGCCGTTCGGACGCCTCCATTTTCGCGCGCCGCCTGGCCAGTTCGTCCTCGGAAACGAGTAATTCGAGCGCACGGGTATGCACGTCGATACGAATCCGGTCACCGTTCTCGATCAGGCCGATCGCTCCGCCGCTGGCCGCCTCGGGCGAAATATGTCCGATGGACAGACCCGAGGTGCCGCCGGAGAACCGGCCGTCGGTGATGAGCGCGCAGGACTTGCCCAGCCCCGCGCCCTTCAGGAATGCGGTGGGGTGCAGCATCTCCTGCATGCCCGGGCCGCCCGCCGGACCCTCGTAGCGCACCACGACCACGTCACCGGCCTTGATCCGCTTGTTCAGAATGACCGATACGGCTTCCTCCTGGGATTCGACCACCACGGCCGGCCCCTCGAAGGTGAACAGGTCCTCGTCGATGCCCGCGGTCTTGAGGATCGCGCCGTCCGGGGCGATATTGCCGCGCAGCACGCACAGCCCGCCCTCCACGGTGTAGGCGTGGGCGATATCGCGGATGCAGCCCTGCTCCTGATCGGTGTCCAGCGACGACCAGCGGTTCTCGGTGGAGAACGGCTCGGTGGTGCGCACCCCGCCCGGTGCGGCGTGGAACAGCTCCACGGCCTCCTCGGATGCCTTGCCGGAGCGGATGTCCCAGGTGTCGAGCCATTCGTCGAACGAGGCGGTGTGCACGGTGGTCACCTCGGTCTCGAGCAGGCCGCCGCGGCGCAGTTCGCCCAGGATGGCCGGAATGCCGCCGGCGCGGTGCACGTCCTCCATGTGGTAGTCGGAGTTCGGCGACACCTTGGACAGGCACGGCACCCGCCGCGAGATCTCGTCGATGGTCTCCAGATCGAAGTCGATCTCACCCTCCTGCGCGGCGGCGAGGGTGTGCAGCACCGTGTTGGTGGAGCCGCCCATGGCCACGTCCAGGGCCATGGCATTGCGGAACGCCTTCTCGTTGGCCACGTTTCGCGGCAGCACCGAGGCGTCGTCGTCGCGGTACCAGCGGTTGGCGATATCCACGATGACGCGTCCGGCCCGCTCGAACAGCGCGCGGCGGGCGGCGTGGGTGGCCAGCGTGGAGCCGTTGCCCGGCAGTGCCAGACCCAGTGCCTCGGTGAGGCAGTTCATGGAGTTGGCGGTGAACATGCCGGAGCAGGAGCCGCAGGTCGGGCAGGCGCTGCGCTCGACCTCGGACAGGCCCTCGTCGCTGACGGCGCTGGAGGCGCTGGCCGCGATGGCGGTGATGAGGTCGGTGGGGGCCTGCGCCACGCCGCCGACCACGACGGCCTTGCCGGCCTCCATGGGGCCGCCGGAGACGAATACGGCCGGGATGTTGAGCCGCATGGCGGCGTTCAGCATGCCCGGGGTGATCTTGTCGCAGTTGGAGATGCACACCAGTGCGTCGGCGGTGTGGGCATTGGCCATGTATTCCACCGAGTCGGCGATGATCTCGCGCGAGGGCAGCGAGTACAGCATGCCGCCGTGGCCCATGGCGATGCCGTCGTCCACGGCGATGGTGTGGAACTCGCGGGGCACGCCGCCCGCCGCGCGGACCGCCTCGGCCACGATCTCACCGACGTCCTTGAGGTGCACGTGGCCCGGTACGAACTGGGTGTAGGAGTTCGCGATGGCGACGATCGGCTTGCCGAAGTCGGAGTCGGTGAGACCGGTGGCGCGCCAGAGGGCGCGAGCGCCCGCGGCATTGCGTCCGGCGGTGGTGGTGCGTGAGCGAAGCGGTGGCATTGATGGGTCCTCGGGTCTCGTCGCGGTGGGCTGTGGCGACTGCGCCGAATCTGCTTCGGCGGCCAGCCCACGTTACTCCCGCGTTATCAACCCGCCGCGCCCACCGGCAGATTCCGCACCGGTTGTCCAGAAACGCACCGCGTCCGCGGCGGTGCTAGCCCTCGTCCGTGCCCCGCGGTTCGGCGTGTTCCGATTCGGCGTTCTCCGATTCGGCGTCCTCCGGCTCCACGAACGGGTCCGGAATGCGCCCGCCGGAGGCTTCGACCAGATCGCGCAGCCGGTCGTAGCCGACCGCGGGCAGCTTCACCTCGGACTCATCGGCGAGATGCAGCCGCAGGTAGCCGCGGGGCGGGATCCTCAGGCCCTTGACCTCGTCCCAGTCGATGTGCCGTGTGCCGCGCACGGTGCGCAGGTCGAGCCCGTCGGGGGAGATCTTGGTCCGGGTGCGCTCCACCCACACGGCGAGGGCCAGCGGTATCGCGAACAGGATCCACAGCACCTGGGGCCAGCCGGCGAACGGGAACAGTGCGCCCAGCGCCACCACGAACACCGCGAGATGGGCGAGCCGCGGTATCGCGATCACGCGCACGCCCGGATCCGCCAACTCCCCGCGCGCGGCGCGCACGAAGGTGCGGATGCGCCCGAAGTCCACTCCGGGCAGCGGGATCTCGTTCCCGTCGGCGAGCGTGGCGTACACGCGGTTGAATCCGGGAATGCGGACGCCGGAGATTTGCTCCCACGGCACCCGGCGGGTCCGGAAGAGCCCGCGCACCTCCAGACCGTTGCCGCTGACCACGGTTTGCAGCCGCGTCAACCACAGCGGGAAGGTGACTACGAGGGGCACGATGGCGACGGCCGGGATCCACAGCCAGTCGGTGCGGAACCGGATGCTCGGGTAGCCACCCGTGTCCGATCCTTCGGCGGGCGTATGGGACGATCGACCTGGTGGCACGGACTGATGCGGTGATGACACACCCCCATCCTCGCATTGTGGTGATTGAACCCGAACAACCGCTCTGTCTCACATAATGGGACACCATTGGTCAGAAGTTTGACTGAACGGACCACGCGCACTTACCGTCGTGCGCGTGAAACGAATCGAGTTGCTCGTAATCGGCCGGCGCGTCCAGCGCTGAGCCGACGATGTAGCTCCCATACGTCAGCTCGCAGCTGCGACGCGCCACCCTCGAACAGCCATAGGCTGTCGGGGGCTTTTTTGTGTTCAGGCAAGTGTGGTTACGACAAGCAGTAAGGAACCAAGACGGTGAGCGCACCTACCGCCCGGCCCGGGCCCTCGGCCCGCAGGCCCGCGCCTTCGGCTAGTCAGCCGACCGCGGCTACGGCCGCACCATCGAATCGCCGCCAGGTCCCGCCAGAGCGGGTCACCGGCGCGCAGTCGGTCGTCCGATCGCTCGAGGAGCTCGGCGCGGACACGGTATTCGGTATTCCGGGCGGTGCGATCCTTCCCGTCTACGACCCGCTGTTCGACAGCACCAAAGTCCGCCACGTCCTGGTCCGGCACGAGCAGGGCGCGGGTCACGCCGCCACCGGCTACGCGCAGGCCACCGGCAAGGTCGGTGTGTGCATGGCCACATCCGGTCCGGGCGCGACCAACCTGGTCACCCCGATCGCCGACGCCCAGATGGATTCGGTGCCGCTGGTCGCCATCACCGGCCAGGTCGGCCGCGGCCTGATCGGCACCGACGCCTTCCAGGAAGCCGATATCTCCGGCATCACCATGCCGGTCACCAAGCACAACTTCCTGGTCACCGATCCCATCGACATCCCGCGCATCATCGCCGAGGCGTTCCACCTGGCCGCCAGCGGTCGCCCCGGCGCGGTGCTGGTGGACATCCCCAAGGACGTGCTGCAGGCGCAGACCACCTTCAGCTGGCCGCCGGAGATGCGCCTGCCCGGCTACCGTCCGGTCACCAAGCCGCACGGCAAGCAGGTGCGCGAGGCCGCCCGCATGATCATGGAGGCCAAGGCCCCCGTGCTCTACGTCGGCGGCGGCGTGATCAAGGCCGAGGCGTCGGCCGAGCTACTGGAACTGGCCGAACTGACCGGCATCCCGGTAGTCACCACCCTGATGGCGCGCGGCGCGTTCCCCGACTCGCACCAGCTCAACATGGGCATGCCGGGTATGCACGGCACCGTCGGCGCGGTGGCGGCGTTGCAGCGCTCCGACCTGCTCATCACCCTGGGCGCGCGCTTCGACGACCGCGTCACCGGTCAGCTGGACTCCTTCGCGCCCGGCGCCAAGGTCATCCACGCCGATATCGACCCGGCCGAGATCGGCAAGAACCGGCACGCGGACGTCCCGATCGTGGGCGACTGCCGTGAGGTCATCACCGAACTCATCGACACCCTGAAGGCCGATCCCGCCGCGAGCGCGAATCCGCTGCTGGACCTGTCGGAGTGGTGGACCTACCTGGACGGCGTGCGCAAGCAGTACCCGCTGGGCTGGACCCCGCCGAGCGACGGCTCGCTGTCGCCGGAGTACGTCATCGAGAAGCTGGGCGCGCTCGCCGGACCGGACGCCATCTACTGCGCGGGCGTGGGCCAGCACCAGATGTGGGCCGCCCAGTTCATCAAGTACGAGAAGCCGCGCACCTGGCTGAACTCCGGCGGCCTGGGCACCATGGGCTACGCCGTGCCCGCCGCCATGGGCGCGAAGATGGGCGCACCCGACCGCGAGGTGTGGGCCATCGACGGTGACGGCTGCTTCCAGATGACCAATCAGGAACTGGCCACCTGCGCCGTGGAGGGCGTGCCGATCAAGGTCGCGCTCATCAACAACGGCAACCTGGGCATGGTCCGGCAGTGGCAGACCCTGTTCTACGAACAGCGCTACTCCAACACCGATCTGGGCACCCACACCCTGCGCATCCCCGACTTCGTGAAGCTGGCGGAAGCGTTGGGCTGCTACGGCATTCGCGTGGAGCGGGAGGAGGACGTGGAGGCCGCCATCCGCGAGGCGCAGTCCATCAACGACCGCCCCGTAGTGATCGACTTCATCGTCGGCAAGGACGCCCAGGTGTGGCCGATGGTGGCCGCCGGCACGTCCAATGACGAGATCATGGCCGCCCGTGGCATCCGCCCGCTGTTCGACGACGACGAGTCCGCCGCCGAGCCCGCGGTCATCCACGAGGCCATGTCGCATGAGAAGGCCACGCTCGCGGCGCATGAGCGGGCGACGAAGGAGACCGAGCGATGACCACCACCACCCACACCCTCTCCGTGCTGGTGGAGGACAAGCCGGGCGTGCTCGCGCGCGTGGCGAGTCTGTTCTCGCGCCGCGGCTTCAATATCCAGTCGCTCGCGGTCGGCGGCACCGAGATCCCCGAGATCTCGCGCATGACGATCGTCGTGACGGTGGAGGATCTGCCGCTCGAGCAGGTCACCAAGCAGCTCAACAAGCTGGTCAATGTCATCAAGATCGTCGAGCAGGATCAGGAGAGTTCCGTCGCCCGCGAACTCATCCTGGTCAAGGTGCGCGCCGACGCCAGTGTGCGCACCCAGGTGATCGAGGCCGTGAACCTGTTCCGCGCCAAGGTGATCGACGTCTCGCCGGACGCGCTGACCATCGAGGCCACCGGTACGCGTTCCAAGCTGGACGCGCTGCTGCGCATGATGGAGCCGTACGGCATCCGCGAGATCGTGCAGTCGGGCGTGGTCGCCGTCGGACGCGGACCCAAGTCCATTACCGCGACGCGATAGATTCGTCGGGAATCCCCGCCACAGCGGGGATGAGCCGTCCATCACGGCGACGCGATGAGGCGGTCGGCGTCGCTCCCCGCGAGTGCGGGGATGAGCCAGCGCACAACGTTATCCCCGAATGAGCGGGGACGATTCATCAGAAGGGAACCAACAGTGGCAGTCGAGATGTTCTACGACGATGACGCCGACCTGTCGATCATCCAGGGCAAGAAGGTCGCGGTCATCGGCTACGGCAGCCAGGGCCACGCCCACTCGCTGAGCCTGCGCGACTCCGGCGTCGACGTCCGCGTCGGCCTCGCCGAGGGGTCGAAGTCGCGTCCGAAGGCCGAGGAGGCCGGTCTGACCGTCGGCACCCCCGCCGAGGTCGCCGCCTGGGCCGACGTCATCATGGTGCTGGCCCCCGACACCGCGCAGGCGTCGATCTTCACCAATGACATCGAGCCCAACCTGAAGGACGGCGACGCGCTGTTCTTCGGCCACGGCCTCAACATCCACTTCGGCCTGATCAAGGCTCCGGCCAACGTCACCGTCGCTATGGTCGCCCCCAAGGGCCCGGGCCACCTGGTGCGCCGCCAGTTCGTCGACGGCAAGGGCGTTCCGGCCCTGATCGCGGTCGACCAGGACCCGACCGGCCAGGGCCAGGCGCTCGCGCTGTCCTACGCCAAGGGCATCGGCGGCACCCGCGCGGGCGTCATCAAGACCACCTTCAAGGAAGAGACCGAGACCGACCTGTTCGGTGAGCAGGCCGTGCTGTGCGGTGGCACCGAGGAACTGGTCAAGACCGGTTTCGAGGTCATGGTCGAGGCCGGTTACGCGCCGGAGATGGCCTACTTCGAGGTGCTGCACGAGCTGAAACTGATCGTCGACCTCATGTACGAGGGCGGCATCGCCCGCATGAACTACTCGGTCTCCGACACCGCCGAGTTCGGTGGCTACCTGTCGGGTCCGCGGGTCATCGACGCGGGCACCAAGGAGCGCATGAAGGAGATCCTGAAGGACATTCAGGACGGCACCTTCGTCAAGCGCCTGGTCGCCAATGTCGAGGGCGGCAACAAGGAGCTCGAGGGTCTGCGCAAGCAGAACGCCGAGCACCCGATCGAGGTCACCGGCGCCAAGCTGCGCGGCCTGATGAGCTGGGTCGACCGGCCGATCACCGAGACCGCGTAAGGTCTTTCGCCGACACGGAAAAGGCCCGGCTCCCGCTCGCGGGTGCCGGGCCTTTTCCGTACCTTCCTAGCTGCTTCCGAACGCGCCACGAGGGAATGCGTGCCGGAACGGATTGCGGAAGGGGTCGTGACCGCGGTTCCAGTCGCCGTGATCGCAGTCGCGGTCCCAGCGGTCGTGATCGTGCCAGCGGTCGTGATCGTGCCAGCGGTCATGGTCGTGCCAGCGGCCGTGATCGTGTGGATTCCGGTTCTCCCACGGGTACCGGGGATCCCACGGATTACGGTCCTGCCAGTGCGGGCGGGAGACCTCGGTGACCTCGGGCTCGAGCGTGACCTCGGCCGCGGCCGGAACAGCAAGCGCGGTAAGGGGAATCGCGGTGATCGCACCGGCCACGGCCAGGCGGGCCAGCTTTCGTCGGGCGGAAGTGGATGACGTCGACCTCATGGTCAGACACTGTGCCGCACTTCGGCCCGAAACGGTATGGGGCTACCCCCATTTCGGAGAAGATCAGGGGCGGACTACATCTCAGGTATGACCCGCCCCCGAGGGCCACTCAGTAGTGGGTGCCGCCGTCGATGCGGATCTCGGTGCCGGTGATGAACGCGCCGTCGTCGGAGGCCAGCATGGCGACCACGCCCGCGACGGTGTCGGGGGAGGCGAAGCCCTGGCCGATGCCGGGGATGAGCTTCATGAACAGGCTCAGGTCGGCGTCCTCGGGCAGGCCCGGTCCGCGGCCGTCGGTCATATCGCTGGAGATGGAGCCCGGTGCGACGGCCACCACGCGCAGCCCCTGCTTGCTGTACTCGGCGGCCAGCGCGTGGGTCATGGACATGATGCCGCCCTTGGACGCCGCGTACGCCGACATGTAGGGGTGTGCGAAGAACGTCGAGGTGGACGCGAAGTTCACGATCACCTTGTGATCGGAGGCCAGCAGCGTCGGCAGTGCCTCGCGGATCATGAGGAAGGTGCCGGTGAGGTTGGTGGTGATGATCCGGTTCCAGTCGGCGAGGGGCATCTCGTGGGTGTGCGCCGAGCGCAGGATGCCCGCGGCATTGACGAGAACGTCCAGCCCGCCCAGGGTGTCGACGGCCTTGGCGACGCCCGCGCGCACCGATTCCTCATCGCCGATATCGACGGTGACGGTGGCGAGCCGGTCCGCGTGCCCGTGGTCGGCGGCCTGCTTGGCGGTCTCGGCGAGTCCGGCCTCGCTGATATCGGCGGCCACGACGTGCCCGCCCTCGCGCAGAATGCGGTGCACGGTGGCCCGGCCGATGCCGGAACCCGCGCCGGTGATCAGGACACGGCGGTCGGTGAAACGCTCCATTGCGGCAACTCCTCTATGTTTCTTCGACCCCACCCGCTTGACACGGTACGCCGTACTGGCACAACGTGCCACTATGGCATCCGGTGATTAGGATGGACCTATTCGACCTGGAAGGACGCCCCGTGGCAGCACCCGACCGCCTGACCCTGGCCGAGCGCCGCAAGCAGGAAACCCGCCTGGAGATCGCCCGCACCGCGGCGCGGCTGTTCGCCGAACGCGGGACCGCGGAGGTCACCGCCGAGGAGATCGCCGCCGCCGCCGGGGTCGCCCTGCGGACCTTCTACCGCTACGCACGCACCAAAGAGGACGCCGTGGAACCCATGCTGGCCACCGGCGCGCAACGCTGGCTGGCCATCATCGCCTCCGGTCCGCGGCGACTACCCAAGCTGAACGAATTGCAGGCGGCGGCCGTGCGGTCCATGGCGCTCGAGGACGACGCGGATCTCGAACTCACCCGCGGCCTGCTGCGCGCCATGGACAACGATGCGGCACTGCGCGGCATCTGGCATCGCATCAATATGGAGAGCGAACGCGACCTGACCCGGGTGCTGACCGAGCTGGCGGGCCCCGACGTCGATCCGCTGCGGGTGCGCCTGCTCGCCGCCGCCGCGGCCGGGGCCATGCGCATCGCGCTGGAGGAATGGGCGCTCGACACCTCGCCGCAGGGCCGCGGCGCGAATCCGGCCTCCCTCGCCGTGCGCTGCATGCGGGCACTGGCGGGCGGCATCTGACACTCAGCCGATATGGGCGACCCCACCCAGCATGGACACGGCTTCGGCGCGCGGATGCGGCCGCCACTCCTCCGGACGCCAATTGGTCACCGAGGTGATGCCGGGGGCCACCAATTCCAGACCCGTGAAGAAGCGCGAGATCTCCTCGCGCGAGCGTAGGTAGAACGGCACCCGGCTGCGCTTGTTGGCCTCGAGGGTCGCGGGCCGATCCTCCGGAGCCAGGTAGTCGCCGGTGGCGTGGGAGATCACCAGGTAACTGCCGGGGGCGAGCGCCTCGCGCAGCTCCCGCACCAGGTTGTGGGGCTTTTCCTCATCGCCGATGAAATGCAGGATGGCGACCAGGATGAGCGCCACCGGCTGGCTCAGATCGATGGTGTCGAGCAGATCCGGGTGGGTGAGAATGCGCTGCGGCTCCCGGACGTCGGCCTCCAGGTAGGCGGTCTTGCCCTCGGGGGAGCTGTTGAGCAGTTCGTTGGCGTGCACCAGCACGATCGGGTCGTTGTCCACGTACACGATGCGCGATTCGGGCACGACGGTCTGCGCGATCTCGTGCACATTGCCCGCGGTGGGCAGGCCCGTGCCGATGTCCAGGAACTGTCGGATGCCCCGTTCGGCGAGGTGACCGACGGCGCGGCGCAGGAATTTCCGGTTCTCCAGCGCCGAGATCTGTACCGTCGGGAATGCCTCGGCCACCATCTCGGCGGACTCCCGATCGGCGGGATAATTGGCCGATCCGCCCAGCCAGTAGTCGTACCGGCGGGCCGGATGCGGCTTCGTCACGTCGATCCGGTCCGCTGCCGAGTCCGAGTTCATTACGCCCCCAATGCATCTCGACTAGTGTTCAGTTTCGTCGGCTCAATACGAACCGCTGGCGATCCTAGCGACGCTACGCCCCGGAAGGTCTACTCGTGCAGTTGCAGTACAGCCCCTACGATTTCGCGGTCCACAGTGATCCTTACCCGTACTATGCCGCCTTGCGCGAGCAGGCCCCCGCCTACCGCAACGAGGTGGACGATTTCTGGGCGCTGTCCCGGCACGCCGACGTGCTCGCCGCCCTGCGCGACTCCGACCGTTTCTCCAGCGTGAACGGTATTCGCATGGAGCCGGCCTTCTGGGGACCGCAGGCCGAACGGTTCTTCTCCTTCGTGGCCATGGACCCGCCCAAGCACACCCGGCTGCGCGGGTTGGTCACCAGCGCTTTCACTCAGCGGCGCGTGCAGGGGCTGGAGCCCCGGCTGCGGGAGATCACCCGCTCCCTGCTGACCCCGTTGGTGGAGGGCGGCTCCTTCGACCTCATGGCCGATTTCGCCGGGCCCTACCCGACCGAGGTGATCTCCGAACTCGTCGGCGTGCCGCAGTCCGACCGCGATATGGTGCGCAAGCTCGGTATGGAGATCATGTACACCGAGGAGGAGTCCACCGATCTGCGCCCCGAGGCCATGCAGGCCATCGGCGCGCTGGTCGCGTACTACACCGACCTCACCATCGAACGGGCCCGCCACCGCACCGACGACCTGCTCTCCGGCCTGCTGGACGCCGCCGACGGCGACGACCGGCTCACTCCGGAGGAGATCGTCGGCGTCCTGATCCTGTTGATCGGCGCGGGCATCGAGACCACCATGCTGACCCTCGGTAATATCTGGCACGCCGGCTGGCTGCACCCCGACCAGCGCCGCACCGCCCTGGCCGGCGGCATCGACGCCTGGATCGCCGAATCCATGCGCTGGGATCCGGCCACCCAGGTCCACCTACGCACCACCACGACCCCCGTGGACCTACACGGCGTGACCATCCCCGCCGACGCCCGCATCCTGCTCCTCACCGGCTCCGCCAACCGCGACCCGGCGGTCTTCCCCGCCGCGGACCACTTCGACCTGGGCCGTGACACCAGCGCCTCACTGGTCTTCGGCAGCGGCCGCCACCACTGCCTGGGCTCCAATCTCGCGGTCCTCGAACTGCGCACCGCACTCCAGGAATTCGCCGCCGCGATCACCGATTACGACATCGACGCCGAGAAGACGCGGCGGATCCACTCGTCGAACAACCGCGGCTTCGCGTCGCTGCCCACGGTCGTCACCCGCCGCTGAGTGGTACCTCGGATCCTGCCGTTCGAGAGCGCGGCAGGATCACGACCGCGCGGGGTGCGATTCCACGTCTGCCGATTCGACCATCCACTCCGCGCGGGCAAGGAGTTCGTCGAACGTCAGAATCTCCGGTTGCACGAGTTCCCGACGAAACAGTTCGAACGAGCGGATCTTGTCTTGGTGGTATCCGCCGCCTTCGCCACGCAGACTCTCCAGGCTGCCGATGATCAGATACGACCGTGGCCGCAGAAGATAGGTGAACTCTCCGGGAATGTCGCTGCCGTCGGCCGCGGTCGCCTGAATCCGTTCGCCGATATGGGTCACGGCGCGATGAACGGTGCCCTGCGCTTGGACCACGCCGCCCGACAATTCGAATGACGGTGCCCAGCAGCCCGAGCGGTACGACTCCCGCACAGGCTCGAGCAGCTCCTTCCGGTGCGTCTTGATCTCGGCGAAGACCATCGAGGGGATTCGGCTCACTGTGCGAAGCAACGCATCGGTGCGTTTACCGACCGTCGCGACCGAGTGACCGACGACAACCTGCTCCAACTTGGCGCTGTCCCAGGACGTCAGAAGTTGGCCGGACAACGAGACGCCGAAAATCCAGGGGTTCCTTTCGAACAGGTCCTGCCAGACCGCTTCACCACCTCGA
Source organism: Nocardia sp. CC213A (assembly GCF_030766805.1). Lineage (NCBI taxonomy): Bacteria > Bacillati > Actinomycetota > Actinomycetes > Mycobacteriales > Nocardiaceae > Nocardia > Nocardia sp. CC213A. The sequence continues at coordinate 238,414 of NZ_JASFXA010000008.1, read as the reverse complement.
TTCGGAAACCTGGCCTTCTCGGAATCGAAGTACTCGTCATCCTCCAAGAGGCGTCGAAACCGCGCGACCTGCTCCCGGCGATGTGCCATGGCGATGACGTCGCTCGCAGCCCTGTCGTCACTGATGAACTGCCGGAAGATCGCAGGGTTCCGGTTGTAGACGGCCGCGAGAAGGGCGATGTCGACCGTGACCGCTCCGTCCTGGGGCGCGACATCCATATCGACCTTCGTTCCCAGCACGTCGTCCCCGAACGAGTCGTGCAGGATCTTGACGAGCTGGGCCGCGGTTTCGGTATCCAGCTGTAGCGACTGGCTGCTCTTGGGATGCGATTCCCGATCCTTGGAACCGAGCGTCGTCAGGTGCAGGATCTTCGCGCCATCGGTATCGGAGATCACCTGGTGCTCGCAGATCACCCCCTTGTCGACGCTATGTGTTGTAATCCGCTGCGTGTTGGGCTGGAATCCGAGAATGCGCGCCACCTCCTGATTCTCCGGAGGAGACCATGTGATCGTCAACGAATCGGTGGCGGGCCGGTCGTCGGACCGCGCGCAGTCGCGCGATACCTTCCCCTGGACCGAGCCAGCCTCATACGCGGCCGATATATCGTTCACCAGGTACGTTGGCGTAGATGTGAAGCAAAGCCGCGCGTGCTGCCGGAGAGGCGAGAGCGAGGTTGGCATCCCGTGTTCGCATCCATTCCGCCCATGTCCATCCGGCACCGGCATCGACGGGGAACAGCGTTGCAGGCACCTCCATGCCATCTACGAAGATGCTGACGTCGGTGGGACCGTCAGGATCGCGGACGACCACGGCCTCGACCCGAGTGCCCGTACTGGATCCATCGGACATGGATGGTCGTCCGCGATGTCGGCGGGATCGACTCGCGGGCAGACTGTTTCGATCGATAATGTCCTCGACGAGTTGCCCTGCCGAATCGGAATCGGCAGGTTCGATACCGTCGAAGATCGCATCGAGGATGTCCGCGCGATCGAGGGTCGTGGGATGGGAATGGGTGGCGCGGGCGCTGACGATGACCGCGTGCAGGATCGTGGCGTATATCCGCATGCGGGAAACGGTCAGCTGCCAGCCGCAGCGTTCGCGTTCTCGTAGTTTGGCCTCGACGGTATCCAGGACATCCTGGATGACCTGGAGTTCGAGCTGGTCGCGCTCGTCGGGGGACATAGCTACCGACCTCCCTGTCGTTGCGGTGGGACCCAGCACACCATCTCTGGCCAGCGGCTGCCACCGAAAGTGAAGCTTCAGATTGTTTCGCTTCAAAACGCCAGAGCGGGCTTCGAATCTGCGGTACAGATGGCTTCAGATACCGGCGTCGTCAGCTTCACTTCTGGAGAGCACCACATGAGCGACACAGCCAGCCAGTCCTCAACTCTGCCCCGCCGCCAGCTCGGCCGATTCCTACGAGAGGCCCGCGAAGCGCTCGGGCTGACGCAGAAAGTTGCCGCCGAAATGGTTGAGCTGAGCGAACCCGGGCTGCAGCGCATCGAGGCGGGGCGGGTGAAGAAGGTTCGCATCCGAGATGTGCGGGCCCTCTGCGAGATCTACGAAATCAGTCCCGAGAACACGCAGCGGGCGGTGGAACTGGCCGAGCAGGCGAAGGTGACAAGCTGGTACCACGCATTCGGCGGTCTGTTCAGCGACAGCTTCAATATGTATGTCGGCCTGGAAACTTCAGCGCGACAGCTGGTCACCTACCACGAACACGTCCCGGGGCTATTGCAGACCGCGGACTACGCGCGATCGCTCATCGGGGCCTTCTTCCGGGATGACAGCCGCGAGGACATCGAGCGGCGCGTCGAGCTACGGATGAAGCGACAAGCCATCGTCACCCGAAAATCCCGGCCGCTGAAACTCGATGTGCTCCTGCACGAGTCGGCCCTCTATCGCGTGATCGGTGACCGACGGATCATGGCGGCGCAGCTGCGGCATCTCGCGGAGATCAGCAAGCTGACCAACGTCACGGTACGGATTCACCCATTCTCCGCCGGGTGCACCTGGGGTTTGCTGCACGGTCCGTTCGTCATTCTCGACTTCGGCGTCGATGCTCGAGGTAAGCCGATAGAACCACCGGTGGTGTATCACGAGATCCAGATGAGCAGCGACGTCTACTTGGAAAAGCCCGCCGACGTACGGCGCTACCATGAACTGGCTGTGGCCCTACGGGCCTCTGCTCTCGACGAGGACACCACGCGAGACCTGCTCCGGCGGGCAACAAGGAGTTACGAGCGGTGAACACTGACCTACCAGGTGCGCGTTGGTTCAAGAGCAGTCACAGCGAGAGCAGCGGAGCCTGCGTGGAGGTCGCGTGGCTCGCGGATGGCATGATCGGCATCCGCGACTCCAAGAACGCGACCGGCCCGGCTCTGGTCTTCCCTGCCGACGAATGGGCTGCCTTCACTACGGGGATCACTGTCGGCGAGTACGACCTTCCCTCTTGACGATGGCATCTACGAAGGATTGGTAACTGAGGGGTTAACCTCGCCATCGCAGTTCGGGCGAGGAGCGTCGTCTCGCACGAGTGGGGCTGTGAGCGCGTCAGAAGGGGGGAGGGTCCGTATCCCCACTGCTGCGGCCGATGCCGCATGAGACCGTTGCTACGCGGACAGGCAGGCTGGCGTCGCGGACACGCCTGCTGCGACGGCTAGGTGGGATGTAGACATGCAGCAGTTCGGTCAGTGCGTTGACCACTGGACCGGGGTCCAATAGCGGTGGACCAGGTTGTGGTTCAATCGGTTTCACCCGTGTCGCGGGCACCGGAGTGTGGGGGAACAGGAACTTCGCGCCCTCGGGGCGGGTGGTGATCACACCGCCGGTGGGGGTGCGCCATTCGATGCGCCGGTCCCGGTGGTGGGTGACGGTCCAGCCGTTCATGCCATGGTCGGCCAATGTCTTCAAGCGGTGGTGGCGGCGGCAGCGGCAGCCGAGATTCTGCTCCGTGGTGCGGCCACCGGAGGTGGGGGAGCGGTGGTCGAAGGGGAGTTGATGATCGAGATCGGTGACTGCGGCTGGTGTTTGGCAGCCGGGAGCGCGGCAGATCCCGTCCAGTGCTCGTACCCGTGCCGCGAGGCGCTCGCTCGGCCGGTACCGCAACTCTCGCGGGTTTGCCGAGTGCGGTGGGGAGCAGTTGGTGTCGGTGTTCTCGGACGTCGTCCTGAACGGTCCGACCGATCGTGGCGGTGTGTCGAATTCGCCTTCGGGGTCGGTGTTTTCGGTGATGACCCGGAAGCGGGCGTGGCGGGCGATCTGCCGGGCGAGGTCGGCGTCGATCGCGCCGAACCCGGCCAGCAGCCCGGGGTTGTCCTGCGCGGCGAGCAGCGTGGCCGCGCTGACACCGACCTGCACCAGCGCGCGCCGCGCGTTCGGAACGGGAGCGTTCGGGTCGCGGCGGGGGCAGTCGGGCAGGTCGCAGCGGCAGGTGAGTTGTCCGCTGCCGTCGGCGAGCGCGACCAGTGCGTCGGCGCGGCGCTGGTTCATGGTGCGCGGGTCCGCCGCGCAGCACTGGGTGATCGCCATCTCCCGCAGTCGTTCGAACAGGCTCCAGCCTCCGGCAGCGGGGAGGACGCCGTCGAGTAGCGCGGTGCCGTCGTCGGCGGCGCGCACCGCGACGTACCGTTCCCGCTCGGCCTCCTGGCGGCGGCGGGTCTGTCCGGCCGGGTCGATCTCGAGCAGCTTCTTGCGGATCGTTTGCCGCAAGCGGGCGGGGTCGCAGCGTTCGGCCCGTGCGACGACCAGATCTTCCAGTTCGGTCACCGTTTCGTCCGGTGCGTTGACCAGCGTGTCGTGAATGGCGCGTGCCCGTGCCAGGTCGATGCGGCCCTCCGCGAAGGCGCGCCGGGTGCGTGGCAGCCGCGCCAATCCCATACCGAGGGCGATCAAACCGTCGGCGGTGCGTTGCGAGACCCGTACCGCCACACCGATTTCGGTCGCCGCCGATTCCCCCGCGTACCGTGCCGCCACCCCGGCCTCGAGCTGCTGCGCGCGGCGCAGCCGATACAGCCGCGTCATCAGAGCGACTTCCTCGGCTTGGGCGGCGGCGATCTGCGTATGGACCGCCTGCAGCCGCTCCACCAACTCGAAGCTGGTGAGCTCGACCTCGGCGGTATCGCTCATGTGTTCGAATCTACCCGGCTGCATTGCGACACGAAACCCCAGTTCACGCGACATGCCGTAGCAATCGAGCGAAGATCTGTACGACGCACTCCTGATGTTCTGGCGAAGGCATATCGGCCAGTACGGAATGGCTATGTGCGTTCTTCGATGACTTTCGGAGTCCCGTATCCCGTGCGCCGGATCACGTCCGCGACAGCCGTCTGTTCTTCGACGGTGAGGGCGCGTGGCATGCCGATCATCGCGGCGTCCACGTAAAGCGTGCAGGCCCACTCCAAGAGGAGGGCGTACTCGACAGCCTGATCCAGCGTCGGTGCGTGGGTGACCGCACCGTGATTGGCGAGCAGAGCCGCGAATCTGCCGGGGAGGGCTGCGCGGACGGCGTCGGCGAGTTCGGGAGTGCCGAACGGGTGGAAGGGGACTACCGGGGTGGGGCCGCCCAGCGGCAGTTGCTGGTAGTGGAGGACGGGGAGTTCGGGGAGGACCAGGCCGACGGCGGTGGATTTGGGGGCGTGGGTGTGGACGATCGCGCCGGCGTCGAAGTCGCGGTAGATGCCCAGGTGGAGGTGGAGTTCGGAGGTGGGGGCGAAGGCTCCGGAGACCACGGTGCCGTGCGGGTCGACGATGGTGATCTGGTCGGGGGTGATGTCGGCGAGGACGGTGCCGGTGGCGGTGATGGCGATGAGGTCGTCGACACGCATGCTCACATTGCCCGCGGTGCCGATCAGGAGTCCGGCTTCGGCGAGGCGGCGAGCGGCCGCGGCGACCTGGGTGCGGGCGTCGTGAGCGGGGGAGGACATGGCGTCAACGTACTGGGGAAGTGACCTTTTCGATGGTTCGGGGCGGTGTGGCCGACACGGAAATCAATCGCGCGGTAGGCCCACGGCGAATCCCAGTCCGATGATGATGACGGCGACGATGGAAATGGCGACGATACTCCACATAGCCGTGCAGGCTACGTGCTCGGCGGTCGGTATGTGACCGAATTGCTGTGCGGGGATGGATTATTTGAATGTCATTCGCGCGCAGGAAACATAGTCGTCGGGGTCGACCAGCATGCGGACTTCGGGGCGGGTGGCCTCCGGCAGTTTCGCCAGTTCCGCGTGCAGCGGAGTACGGAACGCCTCGCCGCGCGCGGTGATGAGCGGAAGCCAGTTGTCGTGGTGGTTCGGTACGAAGATCGTGGGGCGCAACGCCTCCACGTAGCTGCGGGGATCGCGCAGGCCGTTGGTGAACTGGTTGAAGCCCTGGATCGCGCCGATGTGCACGTCCGAGGCGGGCAGAGCGCGCAGGATCTCGAGCACCTCGGGCGCGCGGTCCAGCAGCGGGCCGGACGAATCGTGCCAGGTGAGCGTGAAATCGGCGGTGCGGAACTGGTACAGCAGGGTGCCGCCCTCCGGTGCGGAGAGATGGCGGACCAGGTGGGTGGCATCGGCCAGGGTCGGGCGGTGGGTGCGGATATCGCCGAGGCACGGGGCGGGGGAGACGCGGGCCGAGGAGGTCGGGCCACGGCGGGTGGGCGCGGAGTGCAGGTGGCGCACGGCGGTCACCTCCAATCCGGGCAGCAGCGGGAAATCGTAGCGGTCACCCGGCCCGGAGTCGGCGGAACCCAATTCCACACAGGCGAATTCGGCCTTGAACGCGACCTGCTTGCGAATGGCCGCGCAGTGTTCGGCCGTGCCGTACACCGTCGCACCGCTGGCCTGCGCGATCGGCCCGGCGTCGGCCGCGTGATCGAAATGCCCGTGGCCGATGAAGATGGCCTCGGGGCGCAGCGCCGCCAGCTGGGCCGGGGTGGTGGGAACGTAATGCGAGGTCAGTCCGCGCGGCACCCAGGCGTCGAGCAGGAAGACGGTGCCGCCCATGGCGATCGCGAATCCCGCGCAGCCGAACCAGGCCGCCAGCACCCGATCCGGGCTCACCTCGCCGGTGACGGGATCGACCGCCTCGCCGAAGAAATGCCGTCGCGCGGCAACGGTCTCGGCCGGAGTCGGGATGGGCAGGCTGGAATCGGTCAGCCCGGCGAATCGTCCCGCCAGCCTGTTCAGCAGTCGTTCTTTGCTCACCAACGGAAACTCCTTCCTGGCAGTCGCGACCCGTCTCTCGGTGTGCGCCGTTCGACGCACGGGGCCGGCGGTCACAGGCCCGGACAGGGTCGCGTCGGCCCCACCATTGTCGCCGCCGCGGTCGGTCGTGTCAGCGGGTCTTCTCGAAGTGGCACCCGGCTCGCCGGTTGTTCGCCGCGAGGTCGCATGCCACGCTTAGGCGGGCGCGGTCGGGGCCGTGCCCTTCGAATCCCTGCGATGGTCGAGAAAGAACGGGAATGGCTCGCGGCACGGTGAAGTGGTTCGACAGCTTGAAGGGTTTCGGTTTCATCACCCCCGACGACAGCGGTCCGGACGTCTACGTCGAGTACACCGCCATCGCCGGGGAGGGTTTCCGCTGGCTGGAGGAGGGCCAGCGGGTCGAGTTCGAATGGCGACGCGCCAAACCCGGCCCGGAGGCCACCCACGTCAGCGCAGCGCCTGACGCCTGAAGAACTCGGCGGTCAGAGCGTGCGCCCGGCTCCGGTCGTGGCCGCGCTCGCGGGTGAACGCGTCCGCCGCCCGGTCGAATTCGGCCGTGATGAAATCGCTGATGGGGGTCGGCACCGCTCCTGCTCCCATTTCTCGCGTCCGTGACTTCAACTCGGTCAATTCCTGTACCGCACCGGTGAGATCGGTGGGCAGTTCGCATTGTTCGAGCAATGTCGGCAAGTGCATGGGCGCGACCGCCGAATTCGGATGTTCGTGCAGCCATCGCAATGCCATCGCGGGGCGCAGCGAATAGAACACCTTCTTCAGCGAGCGATTCGAATCGAATAGCCGCCACTGCCGCCTACCCAGGTGCAGATAATGCATGGCGATCCGGTTCCGATCCGCCACCGCATGCGCCAATTCGCGGAGTTCGTCCCGGAATTCGGCATCGCCGCGATACACGATCGGCGACATCAGCCATTCGACGAGCACCGCATTGCCCGCCACCAGCAGGCGCAGCGCCTTGGCCAGCTCCCAGCCGTTCACGTCGAGCAGGCCGACCAGCGGCGTCTCGATGACATCGCGGCCGCGCCACGGCGTCAGGTAGTCGTCCAGATGCGCGACGTAGACGAACCGGCAGTCGTAGTCGGAGTCGGGCGACGGGAAACCCCATGCCCGGCTGCCGCTTTCGATGGCCAGGCGCACGCCGACCCGGTGGTCGCGCTCGATCCGGTCCAGTTCGCCGTCGATCGTGGCGACCACCGCGGGGTCCATGGAGGCGGGGATCGCGCGCAGGGTCATGGCCGGTGAGGCTAGTCCCGGGCGGTCGCGCGGTGCCACTGGTTTTCGGGGCTTGAAGACTTGTGTCGACTGTGTGTGATAGTTCCGTGATATGAATGACCGATAGGGACCATATGACTGCGCCCACACATTGTTACTTTTTGTTGCGCACATCACATAGTCGTAAACCTTGGTAACGGGTTCGAAAATCCGCCCGATATGCTCGGCGTCAGAAGTTCAATTGGGAATTCGCAAGGAGAGGTATCCCATGATCCCCGTTATTATCGACACCGGTTCCGCTGCCCTGAACGGTCTGCTCGCCACCGGCAGCGCCGCGCTGCACGGCATCCTGGACACCCTGTGGACCGGCTCGTTCGGCGGCTGAATCTGACGTCGAATTAGTCGACTTCGAAAGCCGACCTCGGGATCCGCAGCCCCGAGGTCGGCTTTTCGCGTTTCCGGCTATTTATCGAACGATCCACTCGCGGAGCCGCTGGCCGAGCCGCTGCCCAGGATGCAGAGTGGATTGTTCACCATCGCGGCCTGCGCCGAGCCGGAGGACGAGCCGGTGATTCCGGAGTCGACCGGCGGCGTATCGGGCACCGGGGCGGACGGGTCGCCCGATCCGCCCGACAGCATGGACGCGCCGTCCAGGTTCCCGGGCGCGGGGATGTCGAGCAGGTCCAGCACGGTCGGCGTGATGTCGGCCAGCGTGTAGCCGTTGTACTCGGCGCCGGCCGCGAAGCCCGCGCCGCGCGCGATGACGAAACTGGCCGTCTCGTACGCACTCTGCCCGCCGTGCCCGCCGTCCGGTGTGTGGCCGTGGTCGGTGGTGACCAGAATCGTCCACCGTTCGTCGGGATGCGCCGCGGCGCGGGCGTCCACCGCCGCCGTGATCTTGCCGACCAGGGTGTCCGCCCGGCCGATGGCGTCGCGGTACGCCTGCGGCCAGATGCCGCGCAGCGTATGGCCCACGATGTCCACCTGATCCAGGTGGGTGAACACCAGATCCGTGCCGTCCTCGACGGCGGAGACCACGTCCGCGGTCGCGTTCGCGTCGGCCGTCGTCTCGCAGATGCCCGCACCGGTCGGATCCATCTGCGTGACCTTCACCCGGTCGGCACTCGGGTCGCCGGTGCGCGCGATCATGCCGATCGTGTCCCAGGTTCCGATGGATGCCGTGGACAGGTGCGGCCGGGTCCGCTCCACCTGGGTGAACACCGTCGGGTACGACGCGAAAGGTGTTGGGTTGCAGGTGGACCCGTTGTCCTGGATGCCGTGTTTGGTATCCCACACGCCGGTCAGCGCGGTCGCCCAGGACACGCACGACATGGTGGTGTGCGGGGCGATGGAGGTGCGGGCGAGGGTGCCCTCGGCGGCCAGGCGGCCCAGATTCGGGGCGTTCGCGGCGCGCACCTCACTCCACAGCGTGCCGTCGATGCCGATGACGACGACCTTGTTCGCGGTCGGGGCGGCCGTGGCCGGAACCGCCGCGGCGAGGGGGAGGGCGGCCAGTGCGGCCGCCGCCAGCAATCTGCGAGACATGCGCGGCACCGTAGCCGCGTAGAGCGTCCGCCGCGCATTGAATCTGGACAATCGACCTAGAAAGTCCCGCTCAGTGGGAAGTCCCCGCTCGCCGTAGTGAAGGCACCCGCCTACCAGGCGGTAAGGCCACCCGAAATCGCGCCCATTAAGCTGGGCCGCGAAAATGCCGACCCCATTCCTCCAGGAGTACCCCCAGTGAGCCAAGCAGGCCGTCCTGTAGTTCTGATCGCCGACAAGCTCGCCCAGTCGACCGTCGACGCGCTCGGTGACGGCGTCGAGGTTCGCTGGGTCGACGGACCCAACCGGGCCGAGCTGCTCGCCGCCGTGCCCGAGGCCGACGCGCTGCTGGTGCGCTCCGCCACCACCGTCGACGCCGAGGTGCTCGAGGCCGGCAAGAAGCTGCAGATCGTCGCCCGCGCGGGCGTGGGCCTCGACAATGTCGACGTCCCGGCCGCCACCGAGCGCGGTGTCATGGTGGTCAACGCGCCGACCTCCAATATCCACACCGCCGCCGAGCACGCGGTCACCCTGCTGCTGGCCGCCGCCCGCCAGATCCCGGCCGCCGACGCCACCCTGCGTGAGCACACCTGGCAGCGCAGCAAGTTCAACGGTGTCGAGATTCTCGGCAAGACCGTCGGCGTCATCGGCCTGGGTCGGATCGGGCAGCTGTTCGCGCAGCGCCTCGCGGCCTTCGAGACCAAGATCATCGCGTACGACCCCTACACCTCCCCGGCCCGGGCCGCGCAGCTCGGCATCGAACTGGTGAGCCTGGACGAGGTGCTCGAGCGCGCCGACTTCATCTCCATCCACCTGCCCAAGACGCCCGAGACCAAGGGCATGCTCAATGCCGAGACGATCGCCAAGACCAAGAAGGGCGTCATCATCGTCAACGCCGCTCGCGGCGGTCTGATCGACGAGCAGGCCCTGGCCGACGCCATCACCTCCGGCCACGTGCGCGCCGCCGGTATCGACGTGTTCGAGACCGAGCCGTGCACCGACAGCCCGCTGTTCAACCTGCCGCAGGTCGTCGTGACCCCGCACCTGGGCGCTTCCACCGCCGAGGCGCAGGACCGCGCCGGCACCGATGTCGCCAAGTCCGTGCAGCTCGCCCTCGCCGGTGAGTTCGTGCCCGGCGCGGTCAATGTCACCGGCGGCTCGGTCACCGACGACGTCGCCCCGTGGCTGGAGATCGTGCGCAAGCAGGGCGCGCTGCTCGGTGCGCTCGCCGATGAGCTTCCGGTCAGCCTGGAGGTTCAGGTGCGCGGCGAGCTGGCCGCCAACGACGTTGCGGTGCTGGAGCTCTCGGCCCTGCGCGGGGTGTTCTCGGCGCTCATCGAAGACGCGGTCACCTTCGTCAACGCGCCGTCGCTGGCCAAGGACCGCGGCCTGGAGGCCTCGGTCACCACCCACACCGAGAGCCCGACCCACCGCAGCCTGGTCGATCTGCGCGCCGTCTTCGGCGACGGTCGCACCCTGAATGTGGCGGGCACGCTGACCGAGCCGCAGCAGGTGCAGAAGATCGTCAATATCAACGGCCGCAACTACGACATGCGCGCCGAGGGCCTCAACCTGGCCGTCCTCAACTACGAGGACCGTCCGGGCCAGCTGGGCCGCCTGGCCGGCAAGCTGGGCGAGGCCGGGATCGACATCCTCGCCGCGCAGCTCACCCAGGACCTCGACAAGGAGGGCGCGACCGTCGTGCTGCGCGTCAACCAGGAGGTTCCGGCCGAGGTGCAGGCGTCCATCGCCGAAGCCGTCGGCGCGGCCAAGGTCGCGCAGGTCGACCTGAGCTGAGTTCCCGGGCGGCCGAGACGCCCGAAAGTCCTTGCCGCCGAGCCCCCTTCCGCGAGTCTGGAGGGGGCTCGGCGCGTTCCGGGTGCAGTCGGGGTCTCGAAATCTCATAGATTGGGAAGTTGCCTACCTCACCTGCTGCGGCCTCATCCCATTGATTGAGATGCGGTTGCCCTGGTGCGGGTGAGCGAGCGGGTACCCGCTATCGTGGCCCGTGGATCACTCCGCCCGTCGATGCGGCGGAGCGCAACTCACGGGCGTCATATCCGAACGGAGCAAAGTTCATGAAACTCGCTGTCATCCCGGGCGACGGTATCGGTCCCGAGGTCATCGCCGAGGCCCTCAAGGTGCTCGACGTGGTGGTGCCCGGTGTCGAGAAGACCGAATACGACCTGGGAGCCAAGCGGTTCCATGCGACCGGCGAGATCCTGCCGGACTCCGTGCTGCCCGAGTTGAAGCAGCACGACGCTATTCTGCTCGGTGCGATCGGTGACCCGTCGGTGCCCAGCGGCGTGCTCGAGCGCGGACTGCTGCTGCGCACCCGGTTCGAACTCGATCACCACGTGAACCTGCGCCCGTCCAAGCTCTACCCCGGCGTCACCTCGCCGCTGTCGGCCAACCCGGAGATCGACTTCGTCGTCGTGCGGGAGGGCACTGAGGGCCCGTACACCGGTACCGGCGGCGCGATCCGGGTGAACACCCCGCACGAGGTGGCCACCGAGGTCTCCACCAACACCCGCTTCGGCATCGAGCGCGTGGTGCGCTACGCCTTCGAGAAGGCCAAGCAGCGCCGCCAGCATCTCACCCTGGTGCACAAGAACAATGTGCTCACCTACGCCGGTTCGCTGTGGCAGCGCACCGTGAACGAGGTCGCCGTCGAGTACCCCGATATCGAACTGGCCTACCAGCACATCGATGCCGCGACCATCCACATGGTCACCGATCCGGGCCGCTTCGACGTGATCGTCACCGACAACCTGTTCGGCGACATCATCACCGACCTGGCCGCCGCCGTCTCCGGCGGTATCGGCCTGGCCGCCTCCGGCAATATCGACGCCTCCGGCGCCAACCCGTCCATGTTCGAGCCGGTGCACGGCAGCGCCCCCGATATCGCGGGCCGGTCCAAGGCCGACCCCACCGCCGCCATCCTCTCGGTCTCCCTGCTGCTCGCCCACCTCGGCGACGCCGAGGCCGCCGCCCGTATCGAGGCCGCCGTCGCCAAGGACCTCGCCGCCCGCACCGGCGCGGCGTCTACCGTCGAGGTCGGCGACCGCATCGCCGCCTCGGTGTGATTCGGCGGGCCTGAGCTCTCGCGCCGCGGCGGCCGCCGATCGCGGCAACCCTTCGTGTTGTGGCTTCAACCTCGAAAACGCCCGTGCTGGAAGACCTTTCCGGCGCGGGCGTTCGGTTGTCCGAGGGTGATGCGCGCGGGCGGATCACCAGCGTGGATGTGTATGTCACATCAGTCGCTTCCGTGTATCGGTGTCACGGGAGTCACTGTGTTGCCCCTGGTTTCGGGTCGGCGGGCACCAATGGGACGGCCGCCACGGCGATTACGGCGGCCAGGAGGTAGGCGGCGGGGAAGCCCGCGACGGTGATGAGGGCCCCGAAGGTGGGGGCCAGGGCCGCCGAGGCCAGGTTCTGGCCGGTGTTCTGGATGCCCAAACCGCGTCCGCTCCAATACGGTCCGGCGATTTCGGCGACCGCGGTGAAGGCGAGGCCATTGTCCGAGACGGTGATGACCGAGGCCGCGAACATGATCGGGACCGCCAGCCACCACCATTCCAGCCAGGCCGTGACGCCCAGGGCGGCCATGGAGATCACGGCCGCGACGGCCACCGTGCGCAGCGGTCGCAAGCGGCTGCCGACCCGGTCGGACCAGATGCCCGCGCCGATGCGGCCACCCGCGCCCAGCAGCTGGGTGGCGGTGACCACCGCCCCGGCCACCGGCAGTGACCAGCCGATATCGCGGTGCAGCCACAGCAGTGCGAAGGTCCACAGCGCCGCCTGCGGGATGACCAGCAGCACCGAGACGATATGGATGCGCCACAGGGTGGCGTCACCTCGGTACGGATTGGCCGGTCGGCCGTACGCGCCCGTGGGTTCCGGGCGCGGCGGATCGACGATGCCGAGAAGGCAGCCGATGGCGGCGAGCCCCGCCATCACGGCCGGAACCAGGATGGCGGTCGAGAAGCCGTGCGCCGCAGCGACGGTGGGGATGCTCAGCGCGCCGATGCCCACCCCCAGCGGCTGGGCCGTCTGCCGGATGCCCATGGCCAGGCCGCGGCGCTCGGGCGGGAACCAGCCCACGATCACCCGGCCGCTCGCGCCATTGGTGCTGGCAGCGCCCATGCCGCCCAGGAACAGCAGTGCGCCGAGCGCGGCGTAATCGGTGACCGTGGCCGCTGCCACGCCCGCGACCAGCATCAATGCCGGTCCGGCCACCAGCACCCGGTGTTCGCCGATGCGGTCCACCACGTAGCCCCAGGCGATCAGCGTGCACACCAGGCCCACTGTGGGCATGGACACCAGCAGACCGGCCGTGGCCAGCGACAGTCCGCGCTCGGTCAGGGCGGGCAGCAGGAACGGGGTCCCGTGCACGAAGACCGCGCTGGCGGCCTGTGTGAAGACGCCGAGCGCGAGCATGGACCACCGTTTCGACGTGCCGATCTGGGTCACGGTGGCCATGGCCATCACCTCGCGTCTCAATATGTAGGATATGTGTCTTACTTTGTGGGCATCGTCGCTCACGGTACACCCGTGGCGCAAGTCGATTCCAGTGGCGAGCTGTCTGTTTGCTCACACCGGCGCGGCGGTTCGACGGCCTTGTCGATTTCCGTCGAGTTGCGTTGCGTTACGGTCGTTTTCACATCCGCCGCGACGGGTGTCGGAGAGGGTGGCTCGGCCGCTGCGCGGCCGTCGTGTTCCGGGCGTCCGAGGTTCGTGGCCGCCCTTGGCCGGGCACGTTCGGGCAGGTGGAAGCCGGTCGATAGACTGCGACCCATGCGCCTAGGTCGAGTTGCCAGCCCCGATGGGGTCGCTTTCGTCAGCATCGAAGGAGACGACGGCGACACCGTCGCCCGCGAAATCGCCGAACATCCGTTCGGTACACCGACGTTCACCGGCCGCAGCTGGCCGCTGGCCGACGTGCGGCTGCTCGCGCCCATCCTGCCGAGCAAGGTGATCTGCATCGGCAAGAACTACGCGGCCCACGCCGAGGAGATGGGCGGCCCGGCCCCGGCCGATCCGGTCATCTTCATGAAGCCGAATACCTCGGTGATCGGCCCCAACCTGCCGATCATCCTGCCGCCCAGCTCTTCTCAGGTGGATTACGAGGGTGAATTGGCCATCGTCATCGGCGGTGCCTTCAAGAACGTCCCGGCCGCCAAGGCCCACTCGGCGATTCTGGGCTACACCGTCGCCAATGACGTCACCGCCCGCGACCAGCAGCGTCACGACGGCCAGTGGACCCGGGCCAAGGGTTACGACACCTTCTGCCCGCTGGGGCCGTGGATCGAAACCTCGGTGGACCCATCGGATCTGGAGATCGTCACCGAGCTCGACGGCGAGGTGAAGCAGCGCAGCCGTACTTCGCTACTGCTGCACGACATCCCGAAGCTGATCGAGTGGGTGTCCACCGTGATGACGCTGCTGCCCGGCGATGTCATCCTCACCGGCACGCCGGAGGGCGTGGGGCCGATGCGGGAGGGGCAGAGCGTGTCCGTGACCGTCGAGGGCATCGGCACCCTCACCAATCCCGTTGCCACCAAACGCTGATCGAGAGAAGAGCTGATGTCACACCCCCACTCCCCGCCCGCCGGGTCCGACGTCCGGGTCCGGTTCTGCCCGTCGCCCACCGGCACGCCGCACGTCGGCCTGGTCCGCACCGCCCTGTTCAACTGGGCCTTCGCCCGGCACACCGGCGGCACCTTCGTCTTCCGCATCGAAGACACCGATGCCGCACGTGATTCCGAGGAGAGCTACCAGGCGATTCTCGACGCCCTGCGCTGGCTCGGCCTCACCTGGGACGAGGGACCCGAGGTCGGCGGGCCCTACGGCCCGTATCGGCAGTCGCAGCGGAGGGACATCCACGTGGACGTGGTGCGCCGGTTGCTGGAGGCGGGGGAGGCGTACGAATCCTTCTCCACCCCTGAGGAAGTGGAGGCCCGGCACCGGGCCGCCGGTCGCGACCCGAAACTGGGCTACGACAACTACGACCGCGATCTGACCGCCGAGCAGATCGCCGCCTACAAGGCCGAGGGCCGCCCCGCCGTCATCCGGCTGCGGATGCCCGACCACGACCTCACCTGGACCGATCTGGTGCGCGGGGAGACCACCTTCAAGGCGGGTGTGGTCCCGGACTTCGCGCTCACCCGCGGCACCGGCGATCCGCTCTACACGCTGGTGAACCCGGTCGACGATGCCATGATGCGGATCACCCACGTCTTGCGCGGCGAGGATCTGCTGTCGTCCACGCCGCGGCAGTTGGCGCTGTACGCGGCGCTGCGGCGGATCGGGGTCGCCGAGTTCACCCCGGAGTTCGGCCATCTGCCCTTCGTGATGGGGCAGGGGAACAAGAAGCTGTCGAAGCGTGACCCGGAGTCGAATCTCCTCCATCACCGCGACCGCGGGTTCATTCCGGAGGGTTTGCTGAATTATCTGGCGCTGCTCGGCTGGAGCATCGCCGATGATCATGACGTCTTCTCCATGGCGGAGATGGTGGCGGCGTTCGATATCTCGAAAGTAAATTCGAATCCGGCGCGTTTCGACCAGAAGAAGGCCGATGCGATCAACGCCGAACATATTCGTTTGCTGGAACCGGGTGACTTTGCTCACCGGCTGCGCGCTTACCTGACCGAACACGGTCATATCGGCGCGGAGGTGGACGACAAGCTGTTCGCCATTGCGGCCGATCTCGTGCAGACCCGGATCGTGGTGCTCGGCGATGCGTGGGATCTATTGAAGTTCCTTTTCGTCCCGGCCGACGAGTTCACCGTCGACGAGGCTGCCGCGCAAAAGAATCTCGGCCCCGACGCCGTTCCGGTGCTGGAAGCGGCCGTTTCCGCACTGGACGGAGTTTCCGAGTGGACCGCCGCCCCGATCGAGGAGGCGCTCAAGGGTGCGCTCATCGACGGGCTCGGCCTGAAGCCGCGCAAGGCGTTCGCGCCCGTGCGGGTGGCCGTCACCGGGTCGCACATCAGCCCGCCGCTGTACGAGTCCCTGGAGCTGCTCGGCCGGGAGACCGCCATGGCCCGGTTGCGTGCCGCACTGGTCGCCAGCGGCCCGAAATGACCGGAAACAGGGGGTCTGACCAGCCGATTTGTAGTTGACCGGGTGGCGTTTGGTAATCTCTTTCTCGGCCGGAAGCGAGGTCGAGAGCCCCACAAGGGAGCGACCGAACGCCCAGGTCATTGGGGTATGGTGTAATTGGCAACACAGCTGATTCTGGTTCAGCCATTCTAGGTTCGAGTCCTGGTACCCCAGCGGAGCTTTCCGGAGCTCTCGGTTGCTCGCAACCAATCCTGGTCCCGTCGTCTAGCGGCCTAGGACGCCGCCCTCTCAAGGCGGTAGCGCGGGTTCAAATCCCGTCGGGACTACAAGGAAAGGCCCCCAACCTCGGTTGGGGGCCTTTCACTGTTCTCGCCGGGTTCGCGCGAGGCGTGCCGAACGAGATTCTCAGTCCAAGGCTTTCGCGGTTGAACCGCCCAACGGCATCGCGGGCATGCCGAGTTTGCGGTGATCCCAGCTGCGCACCCGTTCCGGCACCACGCGCACGGCCACGCGCTTGTTCAGCATCTGCTCCACGAACGGCTTCATATCCTCGCTGTAGGGGCCGGTGTAGCGCTCCCACACGCTGACGCCGACCCGGAACAGCGCCTCGGGATCATCGACGATTTCGGCCCGCCCCTCGATGGACACACCGCGTAGCTGGTCATAGGTGTCGCCGGCCTCGACCAGCACGGTGACGCGCGGATCGCGGCGCAGATTGACGGCCTTCTGCGACTTGGCCTTGGTCTCGAACCAGATGTGACCGTCGATCAGGCCGTACCACATGGCGGTGAGGTGCGGCGTGCCCGTGGGGCCGAGCGTGGCCAGGGTGGCGATGCGGCTGCGTTCGAGGAAATCGGTGATCTCCTGGTCGGTCATCACGATCGCGGCGCGTTGATTAACTCCCATGCGGAGACTGTACTTTACGGCGTATGGGCCAGGTCACGCCGCTGACGCGGTGGTGACGGCGGCCGCTGGCGAGGGCGGCTACTATGACGGCATCATTCGCCTGATAGGGAGGTCGACCCATCGCTGAAATCGCGGCGTTCGTGGCCCTGGTGCTGGTCGCCATCGGTGTGATCGCGATCTGCTGGCTCGTGCTGCGCTCGGTGCGCGCGGGCTCGGTGCGGGTCGAACTCGAATCCGACGAGACCGACCGGCCCGGCTCGTCGTCGGGCGAACGATAGCCCGTCTCGGACGGGCCGCCCGGCGGTCGTGTGACCGGTGATCCCGGAGAGGTGATTGTGGGCGCTGTGGCGGCTGTGGGGCCGCCGCGCGCATCGCGGCCCGTCGGGGTCCCGAACGCCCGTCAGAGGCGCTTGTGGAGGGCCTCTGCGGCGGCCACCAGATCGGCGGCCCAGCGCGCCCCCGGGCGGCGGCCCATCCGGTCGATGGGTCCGGATACCGAGACGGCGGCGACCACCGCGCCCGCGGCGTCGCGCACGGGGGCCGACACGCTCGCCACCCCGGCCGCGCGTTCGGCGGCGCTCTGCGCCCAGCCGCGGCGGCGGACCTCGGCCAGCGCGCGCTCGCCGAAGACGGCATCGGCCAGCACGGTGCGCTGCAGGTCGGTGTCCGCCCAGGCGAGCAGCACCTTGGCGGCCGATCCCGCGGTGAGCGGCATGCGCGCCCCGATCGGCACGGTATCGCGCAGTCCGGCGGCCGGTTCCATGGCCGCCACGCAGACGCGGGCGTTGCCGTCGCGGCGGTAGAGCTGCACACTCTCGCCGGTGATCTCGCGCAGGCGCGGCAGGATGGTGGCGGCCGCGTCGAGCAGGGGGTCGCTGGCGGTGGTGGCCAGCTCCGACAGCGCGGGTCCGGGTCGCCACAGGCCCTGGTTGTCGCGGGCCAGCATCCGGTGCACCTCCAGGCCCACGGCCAGCCGGTGCGCGGTGGCGCGGGGCAGGCCGGTGCGGGTGCACAGCTCGTTGAGGCCGCAGGGTTGCTCGGCGACGGCGGCCAGCACCGCCATGGCTTTGTCGAGCACCCCGATACCGCTATGCTGTCTCATAGAACGATATTAGCGTCTCGTATGTTGGGAATTGCAACTCGACTCCCCGACGGCCCGCGAGCCGCTACGACCGCGCCACCAGCCCGGGCGCGGCGATGTCTATCGAAAGGTGATGGAGATATGGCCCACCGGCCACGCACTCTGGCGGAGAAGGTCTGGGAGCAGCACGTCGTCGTCCGCGGCGCGGGCGAGGGCGATCAGCGCGAACCCGACCTCATCTACATCGACCTGCACCTGGTCCACGAGGTGACCAGTCCGCAGGCGTTCGACGGCCTTCGGCAGGCGGGTCGCCCGGTGCGCCGCCCGGATCTCACCATCGCCACCGAGGACCACAACGTCCCGACCATCGACATCGACAAGCCGATCGCCGATCCGGTGTCGCGCACCCAGGTGGAGACGCTGCGCCGCAACTGCGCGGAATTCGGCATCCGGCTGCACCCGATGGGCGATCTGGACCAGGGCATCGTGCACGTGGTCGGCCCGCAGCTGGGACTGACCCAGCCGGGAACGACCGTGGTGTGCGGTGATTCGCACACCTCCACGCACGGCGCGTTCGGCGCGCTGGCCATGGGAATCGGCACCTCCGAGGTGGAACATGTGCTGGCGACCCAGACTCTGTCGTTGCGGCCGTTCAAGACCATGGCCATCAATATCGACGGTGAGCTGCCGCCGGGCGTGACCTCCAAGGACGTGATCCTCGCGGTCATCGCGCAGATCGGCACCGGCGGCGGGCAGGGCTATGTGCTGGAGTACCGCGGCGATGCGGTGCGCTCCATGTCCATGGAGGCCCGGATGACCATGTGCAACATGTCGATCGAGGCCGGTGCCCGGGCGGGTATGGTCGCGCCCGACGAGGTGACTTACGAATTCCTGAAGGGCCGCCCGCACGCCCCGCAGGGTGCGGACTGGGACGCCGCCGTGGCGGCCTGGGAGGCCCTGAAGACCGACGAGGGCGCGGTTTTCGACGCCGAGGTGCATATCGACGCGTCGGCGCTGACGCCTTTCGTCACGTGGGGCACCAATCCGGGGCAGGGCGCGCCGTTGGGCGCCACCGTGCCGGTTCCGGCCGAGATCGCCGACGAGACCGAGCGCGAGGCGGCCGAGAAGGCGCTGCGCTACATGGATCTGACCCCGGGGATGCCGCTGCGCGAGGTCGGTGTCGACACCGTTTTCGTGGGTTCGTGCACCAATGGCCGCATCGAGGATCTGCGCGCGGTCGCGGAAGTTCTGAAGGGCCGCACGGTCGCGGCGGGTGTGCGGATGCTGATCGTCCCGGGCTCCATGCGGGTGCGGGCGCAGGCGGAAAAGGAGGGGCTGGGCGAGATTTTCACCGCCGCCGGCGCGGAATGGCGCCAGGCCGGGTGTTCGATGTGCCTGGGCATGAATCCCGACCAGCTGTCCCCCGGTCAGCGCTGTGCCTCCACCTCGAACCGCAATTTCGAGGGCCGCCAGGGCAAGGGCGGCCGCACGCATCTGGTCTCGCCGCTGGTCGCGGCGGCCACCGCGGTGCGCGGAACCCTGTCCTCACCGGCCGATCTGAACTGATCCGGCTCGATTCGGCCCTTTCTCACCAGACTTCAGGAGTAAACGATGGAAGCGTTCAAGGTTCACAAGGGGATCGGTGTTCCGCTGCGCCGGTCCAACGTCGACACCGACCAGATCATCCCGGCCGTGTATCTGAAGCGCGTCACCCGAACGGGATTCGAGGACGGTCTGTTCGCGGCCTGGCGAACGGATCCGCACTTCATTCTGAACACCGAGCCTTACAAGCGGGGTAGTGTCCTGGTCGCCGGTCCGGATTTCGGTACCGGATCCTCACGAGAGCACGCGGTTTGGGCGCTCATGGACTACGGCTTCCGGGTCGTGATCTCCTCGCGCTTCGCCGACATCTTCCGGGGCAACGCCGGCAAGGGCGGTCTGGTGGCCGCTCGAATGTCACAGAACGATGTCGAATTGCTCTGGAAGTTGCTCGAGGAACAGCCCGGTCTGGAATTGGTGACCGACCTCGAGGCGCGCACGGTGTCGGCGGGAACCGTTGTGTTGCCGTTCGATATTGATGACTACACCAGGTGGCGCCTGCTCGAAGGGCTGGACGACATCGGTCTCACTCTGCGTCGCTGCGACGAGATCGACGCCTACGAAAAGGCAAGGCCAGCTTGGAAACCGACGACGATTCCGGCCCATATTTCGCAGACGTAATCATTGGGAACCGTTAGCTGAACCCTCCCAAACCAGGTTGCTGGGCGTGTGCCACGCCACATGAATTTTGGCGTGGCACATAGACTCTTGCCCAATGAAGGTTTAACGTGGTACCTAGTCGGTCCGACGACGGGCCATTTAGTCTGCGGAGGATTCAATGAACAAGGCGGAACTGATCGATGTTCTGACCGAGAAGTTGGGTACTGACAGGCGCACGGCTACTGCGGCAGTGGAGCAGATGGTCGACACCATCGTGCGCGCTGTGAACAAAGGCCAAAGCGTCACCATCACCGGATTCGGTGTCTTCGAACAGCGTAAGCGGGCCGCTCGCGTCGCCCGTAACCCGCGCACCGGCGAAACCGTCAAGGTGAAGCCGACTTCGGTCCCCGCGTTCCGTCCGGGCGCGCAGTTCAAGGCGATCATCGCGGGTAAGCAGAAGATCGCGGCGAGCGGCCCGGCCGTGAAACGCGGTGTGGCCGCCCCGGTGTCGGGCAAGGCGGCGGGCGCCAAGAAGACGACCGCCAAGAAGACGGCCAAGAAGGCCGCCGCGAAGAAGACCACCGCCACCAAGGCCCCGGCCAAGACCACGGCGAAGAAGGCCGCGTCGAAGGCCCCGGCCAAGAAGGCGGCGGCCAAGAAGACCGTGGCCAAGAAGACCACGGCCAAGAAGACGGCCGCGAAGAAGGCCCCGGTCGCCAAGAAGACGGCGGCAAAGAAGACCACTGCCAAGGCAACTGCGGCGAAGAAGACCACGGCCAAGAAGACGGCCGCGAAGAAGGCGCCCGCGAAGAAGACCGCCGCCAAGCGCACCGCCCGTCGCTGACGGGGGTAGCGTCCAGCGGAGGCACTGCGCTACGCAGTGGGACGACATATGCGAAACGGCCCGGCCATCGGCCCGGGCCGTTTCGCATGTCAGGGCCCGGATTCGCCTGCCGGGACGGGGAATCGGGCCGGTCGGGGGCAGATCGCCCCGTCAGGGGCCGGATCGGCCTGTCGGAGCGGGGTTTTGGACCGGTACGCCGCCTGCGCGGTGAAATGCGCTAGCGCTGATGCGAAATGGGCCTGTGACGGTGCGAAATGGTGCCGGTGTGCCGGAATGGAACGGCTGTGACGGCGGAAATGATCTCAGTTGGAATGGTCGGATGACCGTATAAATGGAGACCGTATCTCCGCCCGACGAATACGCCGCTGACGGCGCTGCATCCGCCAGCGGCACACCGAATTTGGTCTAGTGTCCGATATTGATGGTGAGGGCGCGGTCGAGGTGGTCGGCGGCCACCAGGCGACCCCGGCGCAGTGACAACACCCATACGCTGCCCTTGCGATTGCGGGCAGGCGGCAAACCCACGCCGTCGCGGGCCGCCCAGCGGTCGAGCAGATCCGGAATCACCTTGCCCTGGCTGCAGATGACCGGAACGGTGTCCTCGGAAACCAGTTCCACGGCCCGCCGCAGCGCCGCATCGGGCGCCTGCGCGTACCCGGCCTCGGAGAACAACGGCTCCCGGACGATATCGACGCCCAGTTTCTCGGCCAGCGGGGCCACGGTCTGCACGCAGCGCAGCGGTGGGGCCGAGTGGATTTCGTCGGCGCCGAAGGCGAGCAGATTCGGCACCAGCGCCGCGGCCTGGGCGCGCCCCGCCTTCTCGAGCGGCCGCTCGTCGTCCGGGCCGGAGAAGCGCTCCTTGCGCCCGGCCTTGGCGTGCCGCACCACCAGCAGGGTGGCGGTATCGGCCGGTAACCGCAGGAAGCTGCGCACGACGGTGCGATCCATCGGATAGGACAGCTGATCCATCAGCCCGTCGATGTGCTGCCACTGCAGCTCGTCCACCTCGGAATTGGCCGAGAACGCCCCCTCGACCACCTCGGCCGCCCAGTAGTACACCCGCTTGAGCTTGCGATGCCCCGGGATCGGATAGGTCACATGCCCCAGATAGCGGCCCAGCCGGCACTGTAGGCCGGTCTCCTCCGCCACCTCGCGCACGGCGGTGACCATCGGCGTCTCACCGGGATCCAGCTTGCCCTTGGGCAGCGACCAGTCGTTGTACTTGGGCCGGTGCACGACGGCGATCTCCAGCCCGCCCGAGCGATCGTGACGCCACAGCACGGCGCCGGCGGCGAGGATATTGGGTGTCACGCGGGGATCATTGATCCCGTTGCCGTTCTCAGCGGTCGCGGTGCCCTCGGTCATATCGGTGCGCGCGCCGCTCACCGGCGATCCGGACGACGCAGCCGCATCAGGTGCTCCTGGTGGTCGCGCACCTGCTCACCCGCCACCGAGGTATCCGGCCGTGCCAGCCAACTGCTGTCGGATTGCAGCACCCAGCAGCGGGTGTCGGGATGCAGCGCGGAATCGAAGACCTCGCCCAGCTGCTTGGCCAGGCGCGGATCCTTCACCTGCGCCATGACCTCCACACGCCGGTCCAGATTGCGGTGCATCATATCGGCGCTGCCGATCCAGTACTCGTCCTGCGCCTGGAAGTGCAGCACCCGGGAGTGCTCCAGGTACCGGCCGAGAATCGAACGCACCTCGATGTTCTCGCTCATCCCGGGCACGCCGGGGCGCAGGCCGCAGATGCCGCGCACCACGATCTGCACCGGCACCCCCGCCTGGGAGGCGCGATAGAGGGCGTCGATCACCTGTTCGTCGACGATGGCGTTGGCCTTCAGCCGGATTCGCGCCTGCTCACCCTGCTCGGCGAGTTCGATCTCGCGTTCGATGCGCTCGATGATCCCGGCGCGCACCCCGATCGGGGCCACCAGCAGATCGCGGTAGTTGGCCTTGCGCGAGTAACCGGTCAGCGAATTGAACAGATCGGTGAGGTCCGCACCGATCTCCGGTGCGGCCGTGAGCAATCCGACGTCCTCGTAGAGGCGCGCGGTCTTGGGGTTGTAGTTGCCGGTGCCGATATGGCAGTAGCGGCGGATGGTCGCGCCTTCTCGACGCACCACCAGGCAGGTCTTGCAGTGCGTCTTGAGGCCGATGAGGCCGTAGACCACGTGCACACCCGCCTGCTCCAAGGCGCGGGCCCACTTGATGTTGGCCTGCTCGTCGAAGCGGGCCTTGATCTCCACCAGCGCCACCACCTGCTTACCGGCCTCGGCGGCGTCGATGAGGGCGTTGACGATGGGGGAGTCGCCGGAGGTGCGGTACAGGGTCTGCTTGATGGCCAGCACCTGCGGATCGGCGGCGGCCTGCTCGATGAAGCGCTGCACGCTGGTGGAGAAGGAGTCGTAGGGGTGGTGCACGAGTACATCGCCCTCGCGCAGAGCGGCGAAAACGTTTCGCGGAGTTTCCCGTTCACCGAAGGCCGGGGGCGTGGCGGGCACGTAGGGCGCGTCCTTGAGGTGCGGGCGATCCACCCCGTACACCTGCCACAGGCAGGACAGGTCGAGCAGGCCGGGCACCTGGATGACATCGCCGGGATCGACGTCGAGCTCGCGCAGCAGCAGATCGAGCATGTGCTCGGTCATATCGTCGGAGACCTCCAGCCGCACCGGGGATCCGAAGCGGCGGCGGGCGAGTTCGCGTTCCAGGGCCTGCAGCAGGTCCTCGTCGCGGTCCTCGTCCACCTCGAAATCGGCATTGCGGGTGATGCGGAACGAATGGTGTTCCACCACTTCCATTCCCGGGAACAGCAGCGGCAGATGCGCCGCGATCAGCTCCTCCATGGGCAGGAAGGCCGCCATGGCGGATCCGCTGGGGGAGTTGGCGTCCCGCGCCGGGTTGGAGCGGCGCACCCGCACGAAGCGGTCCACATTGTCGGGCACCTTCACCCGGGCGAAGTGCTCGCCGCCGGTCTCCGAATCCTTCACCGTCACGGCCAGATTGAGACTGAGGCCGGAGATGTAGGGGAAGGGGTGGGCCGGATCCACCGCCAGCGGGGTGAGGACGGGGAAGACCTGGTCGGTGAAGTAGCCGGAGAGGCGTTGACGCTCGGCGTCGTCGAGGTCGGCCCAGCCGATGATGGCGATGCCCTCCTCGATCAGGGAGGACAGCACCGAATCGAGGAAGACGCGGGCGTGCCGGTCGGCGAGTTCCTGGGCGCGGGCGGCGATCAGGTCGAGCTGTTCGGTGGGGGACAGGCCGTCGGCGGAGCGGACCGAGAGACCGGTCTCGGCGCGGCGCTTCAGCCCGGCCACGCGAACCATGTAGAACTCGTCGAGATTCGACGCGAAGATGGCGAGGAATTTGGCGCGCTCGAGCAGGGGCTGCGAGTGGTCCTCGGCCAAGGCCAGCACGCGGGCGTTGAAATCGAGCCAGCTCAGTTCCCGGTTGAGATAGCGATCCTGCGGCAACTTCGACTGGGTGGGCGGTGGGGTCGCCGCGGGCGGGGCCGCGGGTAGCTGCGGCGGTTGCTTGACGGTGTCCGTATCGCTCACACTCACGATCATTCCCTATCTGCCGAGGGGCTCGCCTGTCCGACACCGCCCATTGCAGCGCAGATCACGCCGGTCGTCGCACCGGCGGACCCGTGCGGTCCACTGAATGTTTGCCATCTCGCCGTCGCGACACACCGAGTTCACTCAGCAGGGCGCGGGTGTTCACGCCCACGCCGAGTGCCATCGCCCGGCCCAGATCGTCGGCGGTGTCCACGTCCTGCCGCAACCCGGGCCAGTCACCGAGCAACTCCACCGCACCGGCGGCGATGTGGCGGCGGGCCGAATCGGCGCCGAAAAGTGGGGTGAGCGGAGTGGATCCGTCGCGCACGAGCAGGGCGACGGTGCCGGTCCCGGTGTGGTCGGCCACCACCGCGCGGCGGCATTGCCCGGCGGCGGCCAGCGCCCCCGACAGTTCGGTGGGCCGCAGCGCGGGCAGATCCGCTTGCAGGGCGAGCAATTCCACCGGTCCGTGCCTGCGGCGCACCGCGTCCGCGGCGGCGGACAGGGCCGCGTTCAGCCCGCCGCGCGGGGGGACGGGGTCGAACTCGGCCGTGTGGAGCGCGCGCCCCGGTACCCCGCCGACGCGCGGGCGCGCGGCGCTGACGTCGGTCTCCTCGCCGCGCAGGTATGTCATCGGGTCGTGCGGCTGAGCGCGGTAGCCGGTCGGGGCCGCCATGGCATCGAGCGGCTCGGCGGCGGCGCGTGGCGCCGCGTCCGGCAGCCGCCCGGTATCCGGATCGAGGGGTTCGGGATGGACGTGTGCCCCCAGTCCGCGCACCAGGTCGGCGACCCGCGGATCGGGCGTGACGACCGTGACCGAGCCGATCTCCGGCGTCGCGGTGGCCGCGTCCACGGTGTCGGCGAGCATGGCCAGCACCAGGCGGGGCCGGTCGCGTGGATGCAGCCGGTCGGCGAGTCGGCTCTTGGCGAGCTCGAGACTCTTCACCGCGATGACGGCGTGCACGGACGAGCGCATGCCCGAATCCTCCCACTCGATGGTTACCCGGCGCGCGGCGGTGGCAGTAAACGCCGCGTGAACGCCCGTCCGCGACCACCGCTCTGGAATGCCAAGCGGTCGAGCACGCGGGAATGTTCCCGGGTGTGGCGGTGTGGCCCGGCCGGGCGCGGCGGGTGCATATATTGGTCTGATGACGAGGGCAGCGGTGCTGGGAGCGGGGTCGTGGGGGACCGCGTTCGCGAAGGTGTTGGCGGAGGCGGGAACCGAGGTCACCATGTGGGCTCGGCGGCCGGAGGTGGCGAAGGCGATCGCCGGTGAGCATCGCAACCCCTGGTATCTGCCCGAGGTGGAGCTGCCGCCCATCGCCGCCACCGACGACCACCGAATCGCGCTGGACGGCGCGGACATCGTGGTGCTGGCGGTGCCGTCGCAGTCGCTGCGGGCCAATCTCGCGGCGTGGAAGGCCGATATCCCGGCCGACGCCACGCTGCTGAGCCTGGCCAAGGGCATCGAGACCGGCACGCTGCTGCGTATGAGCCAGGTGATCGCCGAGGTGAGCGGCGCCGACCCGAGCCGGGTGGCGGTGCTGTCCGGCCCGAACCTGGCCAAGGAGATCGCCGCCCTCCAACCCGCCGCCACCGTGGTCGCGTGCAGCGACGCCGCGCGCGCCGAGGCGGTGCAGCGGGCCTGCGCCACCGGCTACTTCCGGCCCTACACCAATACCGATGTGGTGGGCTGCGAGATCGGCGGTGCGTGCAAGAACGTCATCGCCCTGGCCTGCGGTATCGCCTCCGGCATGGGGTTGGGTGACAACTCGATCGCCAGCCTGATCACCCGCGGGCTCGCCGAGATCATCCGGCTCGGTGTCGCCCTCGGCGCGGAACCGGTGACCCTCGCCGGTCTGGCCGGAGTCGGCGACCTGGTCGCCACCTGCACCTCCCCGCTGTCACGCAACCGCTCCTTCGGTCATGTGCTCGGCTCCGGCGGCACCATGGAGACCGCCCAGGAGGCCACCCACGGCCAGGTCGCCGAGGGCGTGAAGTCCTGCACCTCGGTCCGCGCGCTGGCGGAGCGGACCGGCGTGGAAATGCCGCTCACCGATGCCGTGCACCGCGTCTGCCACGAAGGCCTGTCGGCCGCCGAGGCGGTGGGGCAGCTGCTGGGGCGGCGGCTCAAGTCGGAGTGACGCCGCTGCCGTCCGGTTCGAGAGCGGGGCGAGTCACCCGTGTAACCGAAGCGTCATCGGTGACCGGGTACGGTTCCGGGCATGACCAACAGGATCCGGGTGGCGGTGGTATTCGGCGGGCGGAGCAATGAGCACGGCGTCTCGTGCGTATCGGCCCGCACCGTGCTGGGCAGCCTCGATCCCGAACGGTACGAGCCGGTTCCGATCGGGATCACGCGCGAGGGCACCTGGGTGCTGGGCGGCCGGGATCCGCGGGAGCTGAGCGGCAAGGCTCGGGAGCTGGCCGTCGAGGCGTCCCCGGGGACCGCGCTGACGCTGGCCGTCGATCCCAGCCGGTCCGGACATCTGATGCCGGTCGGCGGGGGCGAGGTGCTGGGGAGCGTGGATGTGGTGTTCCCCGTACTGCACGGCGCCTGGGGCGAGGACGGCACGCTGCAGGGGCTGCTGGAACTGGCCGGGGTCCCGTACGTGGGTCCGGGCGTACTGGCCAGCGCGGCCGGTATGGACAAGGAGTTCACCAAGAAACTCCTTGCCGCCGAAGGACTTCCCATCGGCACCCAGGTGGTGCTGCGACCAGGTGCGCCCACCCTGAGCGAGGCCGACCAGCGGCGGCTCGGCCTGCCGGTCTTCGTCAAGCCCGCACGCGGCGGCTCCTCCATCGGCATCACCAAGGTGGTCTCCTGGGACGATCTCGACGCCGCCATCGCCACCGCCCGCGAACACGATCCGAAGGTGATCGTGGAGGCGGCGATCGTGGGGCGTGAAGTCGAGTGCGGCGTACTGGAATTCCCGGACGGCCGGGTGGAGGCCAGTGTGGTGGCGGAGATCCGGATGCCGGAGAGCGACCCCGCCGCCGATGGTCCGGGGTTCTACGACTTCGACACCAAGTACATCGACGACGTCTGCGAGTTCGATGTTCCGGCCAAACTCGACGACGATGTGGCGGCGCAGGTCCGCGACATGGCGGTCGAGGCGTTCCGGGCGCTGGACTGCCAGGGTCTGGCCCGCGTCGACTTCTTCGTCACCGCAGACGGTCCGGTCATCAACGAGATCAACACCATGCCCGGGTTCACCGCCATCTCCATGTATCCGCGCATGTGGGAGGCCACCGGCATCGACAATTCGACACTGGTGAGCACGCTCATCGAGACCGCGCTGGCGCGCGGCACCGGGCTGCGCTGACGGTCCGCGCGGCGCGGTGCCGCTTCGGTTCGGCGCGATTCGTCCCCTGAATCGCGCCGGGCCACACGGGTATCGTCGACATGGTGATCGTCGCGATGACCCTTCCCGGCTTGGCCCTGCTGCTCATCGCGGTGGCCTTCGCCGATGTGGCCTACCGCAGGACCACCGGACGCACCGCGCTGCCGTGGATGCGCGGTGATGAGCAGCGCACCGCGAGCGCGATCGGCTTCGAACAGCTCGACACCGTGTTCTCCTCCGGCAAACGCGTCGAATTCGAACAGCGGCAGTCGGTGCTCATGCACCGCGAGAATCCCGGCGACGGCGCTCCCGGGGGCTTCGACATCGACCTCCGCTCCGGGACCGCCCGCCTCGCCAAGTCCTGAGCGGGTCTAGTTCGGCAGCTCGCCCGGGTCGAGCGGCTGTGCCGGGATCGTTGCGGTGATCGCGTTCGAGATCTCCTGCAACGGAGTCGGGCCCGCGCTGTCGGGCATGGTGATCGCGATATACGTGCCCCGGTCGACCGCGATCCACGTCCCCGAGGTCACCCCGCTGGTCTCGTCGCGCACCGCGAACCAGTTCACCCCGTTGACCACCTGCAACGGCGACGCCCGATGGAACTCCAGCGGCCGATCCAGCCCGCAGCGCAGCACGATCGGCTCCCCGCCCTCGGGCAGTTGCCACGCCTTGGTGGCGGGCGGCGCGGGCTCGACCAGTTCCGAGGTGGTGTAGTCGCCGAGTTCGCCGGGCAATGCGGGCAGCAGCGCGGTGCACGCCGGTCCGTCGGAACCGGGCGCGGGCACCGATCCGAGCGCGAGCGGTTCGCGCGTTACGTTCTGCCGCGCCACCACGGCCATCAGGATCACACCCACCAGCAACGCGAGAGGCAGCGCGACGGCCGTGGCGATGAGAGCGGGCGACCGTCCCGTGTCGGTCGATTCGGCTGGCTGCGCGGTGGACGTGGGTTCCGTCTCGTTCCCGTGCGTGTCCTTGCTCATCCGGTCCGACATCCTCGATCTGCTCGGCCGGGCGGTGGCGTCCGGCTGGTGGTCTGCGAGTGCAGGGACGAGGGTACCGTCGGTGGGTCCACCGTTCGCAGCGCACTCGGCCGTAAGGAGACCGCCATCACCGGCAGGAGCAATCGAGATGTCGGCGGGCCTGCCGGGCCTGGAAGTGGAGCGGAGCGCGCCACACCGGTGACGGTGGCCGAGTTCGGGGAGTTCGCATTGATCGCGGCGGTGAACGCCGGGCGGGAGCAGGCTCCGGGTGTGCTGCTGGGGCCGGGTGACGATGCCGCCGTGGTGGCCGCACCGACCGGCAGGTTCGTGGTGACCACCGACATGCTGGTGCAGGATCGGCACTTCCGTTTGGACTGGTCGAGCGCATACGAGATCGGGCGCAAGGCCATCGCCCAGAATGCCGCCGACGTGGTGGCCATGGGTGCGGCACCGAGCGGGTTCGTGGTGGCGCTGGGCTGTCCGGGTGACACCCGGGTGGATTTCGTGCGTGCACTCGCCGACGGCATGTGGGCGGAGGTCGCACGTTCCGGCGGCTCCATCGCCGGGGGCGATATGGTCCGCAGCGCCCAACTGGTGATCTCGGTGACCGCCTTCGGCGATCCGCACCGTGCCCCGATCCTGCGGTCGACCGCCCGCCCCGGCGATGTGGTGGCGGTGGCCGGGCGGCTGGGCTGGTCGGCGGCGGGGCTGGCGGTGCTGAGCGCCGGCATCGATCCGGAACCGTTCGCGAATATTGTTGCCGCCCATCGCGTTCCGCATCCCCCCTACGGTGCGGTACTGGAGCTGCCCGCTGCCGCGCCGGTCTCGGCGCTGACCGACGTCTCCGACGGTCTGCTCGCCGATCTCGGGCATATCGCCCAATCTTCCAGTGTCGCCATCGATCTCGATGCCGCCGCGCTGCGCGATCCGGCCCTCGATGCGGTGTCCACCGCCCTGGACACCGATCCGCTCGACTGGATCCTCACCGGCGGCGAGGATCACGCCTTCGCGGCCACCTTCCGCGATCCCGAGGGGATTCCCGCAGGTTGGAGCGTGATCGGTCGCGTCGGCGCGGGTGCGGGCGTGACCGTCGACGGCACGTCTCGGCCCGGACCCGCCGGGTGGGAGTCGTTCGCTTCGGGTGGGTGAGGTTTCGCCGTGAATTCGCGCGCCGTATGTTATCCGGACATGGGTGCCAAACCACTGTCGGAGGTCATCGATTCGGGCTGGGCCGAGGCCCTCGAACCGGTCGCCGACCGCATCGCCGCCATGGGCGAATTCCTGCGGGCCGAACTCGCCGCCGGGCGCGGCTATCTGCCCAAGGGCGAGAACGTGCTACGAGCCTTCCAGCGTCCGTTCGACAAGGTGCGGGTGCTGATCGTCGGGCAGGATCCCTATCCCACGCCCGGCCATCCCATGGGCCTGAGTTTCTCGGTGGCCCCGGATGTTTCGCCGGTGCCGCGCAGCCTCGCCAATATCTTCTCCGAGTACTCCAAGGACCTCGGCCACCCGACGCCGTCCTGCGGTGATCTGTCGCCATGGTCGGACCAGGGCGTGCTCATGCTGAACCGCGTGCTCACCGTGACGCCGGGACAGCCCGCCTCGCATCGCGGCAAGGGCTGGGAGGCGGTGACCGAACAGGCGATTCGCGCGCTGGTGGCCCGGGACCAGCCGCTGGTGGCGATTCTGTGGGGCCGCGATGCCGCCACGCTCAAGCCCATGCTGGGGTCCACGCCGTACATCGAATCCGCCCACCCCTCACCGCTGTCCGCTTCGCGCGGTTTCTTCGGATCTCGTCCGTTCTCCCGTACGAACGAATTGCTCGGTACCCTAGGGGCCGCCCCGGTGGACTGGCGTCTGCCGTGAGGGGTGTACAACCCGCCAGAGCCTATTCAGGAGCAAATGCATGCAGAGAAAGACCGCCCGCGGTGTCGTCGCCGCCCTCGCCGTGGGTGCCGCGTTCGCAGCCGTCCCCGCCGCCCAGGCCGCGCCGCTGACGCTGGAGCCCTACACCGCCCCGGCCGCCACGCCGTCGGAGGCCACTCCGGTCGGCAGCCTCTTCGACACCAACAGCGCCTCGTCGCTGTCGTCCGGAACGACCTCGACGCTCGCGTGCTTCGTGCAGTCGATCAGCCAGCAGGTGCAGTGCATCGGCGGCGCGCAGTAGCCGTCGGCGCGTCATCGAGGATTGCGTAGTCGAGGACTAGGAATGGTGCGGTAACGCTGCGGCGTGCCGCACCATTCGCACTTCCAGGGCCGGACTGAAGGCTTCCACGCGGCGTCCGCCGTCGAGCGCGAAGCCGTATGTGCGGTAGAACGCCCGGGCGCGCGGATTCTCCTCGAACACCCACAGCGAGGTGTCGACATCGGGGACCAGGACAGCGCGCATCAGATCGTGGGCCACCCCGGTGCCGTGCCAGGCGGCGCGCACGTACATGGCATTGATCTCGTGCGGGGTGGGCGCGGCATCGTCGAGGGACGGGCCACCGCTGCCGAAGCCGATAACGGCATCGGCAGCCACGGCCACCACGGTGCGGCCCGGATAGCGCAGGCGTTGCTTCTCCAGCTGTTCGGCGCGCCGGTCGACGTCGAAGGCGTCGAGCACCTGCGCGGGAACCAGATTCGCGTACGCCTCACGCCAACAGGCGATATGGCATTCGGCCAGGCTGTGGACGTGCTCGGCCCCCAGTGGGAGCACCTGCCAGCGCTTCACTTCCGCCCCCTTCGTGTGCGCGACCCCACCCTACCGACGACAACGCCCCGGATCACCCTGTGACGGGTTCCGGGGCGTGGACGCGGTGGTGCTGAAAGGCGGTGGTGCTGAAAAATCAGCCGCGGACGACCTTGCCGGCCTTCAGGCAGGAGGTGCACACGTTCATGCGGCGGGTGTTGCCGGGGGCAACCTGCGCGCGCACGGTCTGGATGTTCGGGTTCCAGCGACGGTTGGTGCGCCGGTGCGAGTGCGAAACCGACTTACCGAAGCCGGGGCCCTTGGCGCAGACGTCGCAGACGGCAGCCATAGTCGCGAGCTCCTTCATGTCATGTGGGGACGCGCCGCCCAGGGCGACGTGTCCGAAAACTTAATGTCGTGGACGTGCCAGCCAGCAGGTGGCTGGCGAACGCGGGCCGATACCTGAGAGGGCAGGACCGGTGCCCCGCGTGAGGCAACCCTGCAAGAGTAACCACCCGGCGACGGCGATGTCCAATTGCCCCCCGGATCGTCCGTTACAGCGGGGGCACCGGGTCATCGGGCGACGGCGAGTTGTCGGGGCGGGCGACTAGGCTGGCGGCCGGGGGTTTCGCAGGCGACGGCGTGGTGGAAGGACGGTGACGGTGCCCGGGGAAGGGGACGTGTTCGACGGTGCCGCGCTCACGCGCTGGGGGCAGCGCTGCCTCGAAGGACTCGAACGGCATCGCGACGAGATCAATGCGCTGAATGTCTTCCCGGTGGCCGACGCCGATACCGGGAACAATCTGCTGACCACCATGCGGGCGGCGGTGCGCGCGGCGGAGGCGGAGACCGAACAGGAGCGGCCGACGGCCGACGGCGCCGGGCCGAGCGCCCACGCGGTCGCCGTCGTCATGGCGCGGGCGGCGACGGTCGGGGCGCGGGGGAATTCCGGCATCATTCTTTCCCAGGTGCTGCGCGGTATGGCCGAGGGCGTGACCGCGGGGGCACTCACGGCCGGATCGCTGCGGCATGCGCTGCGCCGCGCCGCCGTGCTGGTGCGCGAGGCATTGAGCTCTCCGGTCGAGGGCACGATGCTGACCATCCTCGACCGCGCCGCCGAACACGCCGCCGACTGTGCCGATGATGCGCTGCCCGCGGTGGCACTGGCCGCGGCGGACGGCGCTGCCAAGGCGCTCGGCGAGACCCCCACCCTGCTGGGCGTATTACGCGAAGCGGGCGTGGTGGACGCGGGCGCGCGGGGGTTGCTGGTGCTGCTGGACGAACTCGTCGCGGCCACCGGTGGGCGTATGCCGGTCCGTCCGGCGTACGTCCGCCGCACACCGGATCGGAGCGGGTCGGGCGCGGCGGCCCGGAGACCCGGCGTCGTGGAGGCGAAACCCGCCGTCCGCCCTGCGGCCGATCGCTCCGGCGCGTTCGAGCGGACCGATCGTCGGGCGGCGATATCCGGCACGGTCGACTGGGTCGCCGACGCGACGGGAGGCTCCGGTTGCGCCCCACGCGTCGGAGGTGACGAGACGGGTGGGCGCCCCGGCCGCGCCGAGGATGGCGGTGTCATCGCGCGCAACCGTGAGTCGACCAGCGGGTCCGCCGGACGCGGCGGTGCCGACGTGCCCGTCGCGGCCGTGCCCGCGCCGCAGTACGAGGTCATGTACCTGCTGACGCGGACCGACGAGCGGCGGGCGGGGCGGTTACGGGAAGTGCTTGCCGGATTGGGGGATTCGGTGGTCGTGGTGGGGGATGGGGCCGGGGCATGGTCGGCGCACGTGCACTGTGCCGATGCGGGGGCGGCGGTGGAGGCCGGACTGGCGGCGGGGGCGCTGAGCCGGATCCGGATCGAGACGCTGGCGGTGTCGGCGCATGCGTCGGCGGGGCCAGCGGATCGCGGCATCCTGGCCGTGACTTCGGGTTCGGGTGCGGTGCGGCTGTTCGAGGACGCGGGGGCGACGGTATTGGAGGGGGAGGTCACCGCGGAGGAGCTGCTGGCCGCGATTCGGGCGCTCCCGCATCGTGAGGTGCTGGTGCTGCCGAACGGCGCGCTGCCCGCGCACGAACTGGTCGCGGTGAGTGTGGCCGCCCGCGACGGCAATCGCGATGTGCTCATGCTGCCGTGTGCGTCCACCGTGCAGGGGCTGGCGGCGCTGGCCATGCACGATGCGGGCCGCTCCGCCGCCGACGACGTGTTCGCCATGTCCGAGGCGGCCGCCGTAACCCGCTGGGGCGCACTGCGGGTGGCCGCCGAACGGGCCCTGACCATCGTCGGCACCTGCGAAGCCGGGGACGGGCTCGGGCTCGTCGGCCACGATGTGGTGGTGATCGATCCGGATGTGCGCTCCGCCGCGCGCACCCTGCTGGACCGCATGCTCGGTCTCGGTGGGGAATTGGTCACCATCCTGCTCGGCGCGCAGGCGCCCGCCGGGCTGGCGGAAGAATTGACCGAACACATCACGGCCGGATTCCCGGGCGTGGAGGTGGTGGTGTACCCCGGCGGTCAAGCCGGGGATCTGGTGCAGATCGGGGTGGAATAGATGGCGACACTGGCCGACCGGCTCGACCACGTGCTGGGCGTGAAAGCCGCCGAGCCGTTGGCGGACGCGTTCGATATGCACACCGTCGAGGATCTGTTGCGCCACTACCCGCTGCGCTACGCCACCCAGGGCCAGCCGCTCACCGAGGAGGCGCCGGAGGAGGGCGCGCACATCACCGTGATGGGCCGCGTCACCAAAACCGAACTGCGGCCGATGAAGAACCGCCGCGGCAGTCTGCTCAAGGTGGCGCTCGACGTGGGCGGCGCGCGCCCGGTGGACATCACCTTCTTCAATGGCGACAAGGTGAGGTACCTGGTCAAGGACGGCGTCAAGGCCATGATGTCGGGCACCGTGCACTGGTGGCGGCCCGACCGCTGGAACCTCTCCCATCCCGACTACCTCATCCTGCCCGACAAGGGCGACGGCACCGTGGAGAGCCTGACCTCGGTGCGCGGCGGCGGTGCGCTGCGCGGTCTGGCGCAGACCGCCAAAGGTAAAGGGGGCATGGATGTCTCGTTCTTCGAACGCGAGTTCATCCCGGTCTACCCCGCCACCGCCAAGGTGCAGAGCTGGGACCTGCTGCGCTGTATCCGCCAGGTGCTCGACCAGCTGGACCCG
Source organism: Nocardia sp. CC213A (assembly GCF_030766805.1). NCBI lineage: Bacteria > Bacillati > Actinomycetota > Actinomycetes > Mycobacteriales > Nocardiaceae > Nocardia > Nocardia sp. CC213A. The sequence continues at coordinate 203,643 of NZ_JASFXA010000008.1, read as the reverse complement.
ATCGACGACCCGCTGCCGGAGGAACTGCGCACCGAGCACGCCCTGATCGCGGTGTCGGACGCGCTGCGCCTCATTCATCTGCCCGAGCACAAGTCCGATATCGAACAGGCGAGGGGCCGTTTGCGTTTCGACGAGGCGCTGGCACTGCAACTCGTGCTGGCACAGCGCCGCCACGATGTCGAGGGCCGTACCGCCCGCGCCTGCCCGCCCCGCACCGACGGTATCGCCGCCGCCTTCGGCAAGCAGCTGCCCTTCGAGCTGACCGAGGGGCAGCGCGCCGTCATCGGGGAGATCTCCGACGACCTGTCGCGCACCCACCCCATGCACCGGCTGCTCCAGGGCGAGGTCGGCTCGGGCAAGACCATCGTGGCCCTGGAAGCCATGCTCCAGGTGGTGGACAACGGCCGCCAGTGCGCCATGCTGGCGCCGACCGAAGTGCTTGCCGCCCAGCATTATCGGTCGCTGCGGAAGATGCTCGGCGAACTCGGCGCCGCCGGTGAACTGGGTGCGGCCGACCAGGCCACCAAGATCGTGCTGGTGACCGGCTCCATGTCCACCAAGGAGAAGAAGGCGGCCCTGCTCGACGCCATGACCGGTGAGGCCGGCATCGTGATCGGCACGCACGCGCTCATCCAGGACACTGTGGAGTTCCACGATCTGGGCATGGTGGTGGTCGACGAACAGCACCGCTTCGGCGTCGAGCAGCGGGATGCGCTGCGCGCCAAGGCCAAGGACGGTGTGAGTCCGCATCTGCTGGTCATGACCGCCACCCCGATCCCGCGCACCATCGCCATGACCACCCTCGGCGACCTGGAGACCTCCACCCTCACCCAGCTGCCGCGCGGCCGCTCGCCCATCACCACCAAAGTCGTTCCCGCCAAGGTGAAACCGTCCTGGGTGGATCGCGCGTGGGAGCGCATCCACGAGGAGGTGCGGGCGGGCCGCCAGGCGTACGTGGTGTGTTCGCGCATCGGCGGCGACGAGGAGGAGAACGGCAAGAAGAAGAGTAAGGCCGCGGCCGAGAAGGAGGGGCTGACCACGCACGCGGTGGTGGACGTCTACGACATGCTCCGCGGTGGCCCCCTCGCGGATCTGCGTGTCGGCCTGCTGCACGGTCGCCTGCCCGCCGATGAGAAGGACAGCGTCATGCGGGCCTTCAACGACGCGCAGATCGACGTGCTGGTGTGCACGACGGTCGTCGAGGTCGGCGTGGACGTCCCGAACGCCACCATCATGGCCATTGTCGACGCCGACCGCTTCGGGGTGAGCCAGCTGCATCAGCTGCGCGGGCGCGTCGGGCGCGGCCAGCACGCCGGTCTGTGTCTGCTCATCACCGAGACCAATCCGGTCGGCTCGGCCATGGCCCGGTTGGAGGCGGTCGCCGCCACCACCGACGGTTTCGAACTGGCCGTACTGGATCTGCGGCAGCGGCGGGAGGGTGATGTGCTCGGTTCGGCGCAGTCCGGCACGGCGCGTTCACTGCGGCTGCTGTCGCTGCTGGACGATCTCGAAGTCATCACCGCCGCACAGCAATTGGCGCGTGAGGTGGTCGAATCGGATCCGGGGTTGACCCGACATCCGGGGTTGGCGGGCATGATGCATGCCGCCGTGGACGCCGAGCGGCTGGAGTATCTGGCCAAATCCTGAGGCCGCGCGCGGGGAGTGGAGGAGACAGCGTGGTAGCCATCGACGTCGATCGGACGTGGAAGTCACCGGAGCGCCGGCCGTTCCGGCAGCGGGTGGCCTGGCAGGGGTTGGGCGGGGTGCCGCCCACCGCCCTGGTGCTGGCCGGGATCGTGAGCGTGCAGATCGGCGCGGCCTTCGCCAAGCAGCTGTTCGCCTCCACCGGTCCCGCGGGCGCGGTCAGCCTGCGGCTGGGATTCGCCGGAATCGTGCTGCTGGTGCTGTGGCGTTCGGCGCTGCGGATCGAGCGCCGCGCGATTCCGGTGGTACTGGCGTACGGTGGCGTGCTCGCCCTGATGAATCTGTGCTTCTACGAGGCCATCGACAGGATTCCGCTCGGTATGGCGGTGACGCTGGAGTTCCTCGGCCCGCTGGCCATCGCGCTGGCCGGATCGCGGCGGTGGATCGATCCGGTGTGGGCGCTGCTCGCCGGTGGCGGCGTCTTCCTGCTCACTCGTTCCGACGGTGCGGTGGTGTGGTCGGGGGTGCTGCTGGCGCTGGCGGCGGGAGTGTGCTGGGCGGGCTACATCCTGCTGTCGGCCACACTCGGCGAACGCACCAGCGGCGGTGGCGGTTTGGCGCTCGCCATGGCCTTCGGCGGCATTGTGATGGCACCGGTCGGCATTCTGGACGCGGGGGCGGCGCTGTTGCAGCCCGCCGTGCTCGCGGCGGGGTTCGCGGTGGCAATGCTGTCGTCGGTGGTGCCCTATTCGGTGGAGTTGGAGGCGCTGCGCAAGATTCCGGCGCGGGTGTTCGGGGTGCTCATGAGCCTCGAGCCCGCGGTGGCGGCGCTGGCGGGTCTGCTGGTGTTGGGGCAGGTGCTGAATGTCGGGCAGTGGGCGGGCGTGGTCTGTGTGGTGGCCGCCTCGGCGGGGGCTACGCGAACGGCTGCCGAACCCGAGGTCTGAGTGTTGGCTCCCGGTGCGCCCGGGAGCGGTGCGGCTCGCATCGATCAGACGGTATTGGTTCCATCAATATTGGTCTGACCACTTGACCTCTGACCAATTGTCGTCGTAGCGTCGTAGGCATGGCGTTGCAGCGCATCGATCGCAGAACCGTTCCCGACGAGGTCTTCGAACAGCTCGTGGACACCGTGCTCGACGGTGAACTCGCACCGGGGGAGACGCTGCCCGCCGAGCGGCAGCTCGCCGAGGCGCTCGGTGTCTCCCGGCCCACCGTGCGGGAGGCGTTGCAGCGGCTCGCGCACACCGGACTCGTCGAGGTGCGGCAGGGTGGTGGTACCACGGTGCGCGACTTCCGCCGCTTCGGTGGCCTGGATATGCTGCCGCGCTTGCTTTTCCGGCGCGGTGAGCTCGACCACGCGGTATTGCGCAGCATTCTGGAGGCGCGCGCCGCCCTGGGCCGCGAGGTGGCCGGGCTGGCGGCCGAGCGCGGCGGCGCGGACGCGCTGCCCGCACTGCGCGCCGGTGTGGACGAGCTGGCGGCCCACCCGGATCCGGTCGCCCAGCAGCGGGCAGCGCTGGCCTTCTGGGATCACCTGGTGGATGCCGCCGACTCCATCGTCTACCGGCTGCTCTACAACAATCTGCGCGCCGTCTACGAGCCCGCCATCGAGGCGCTCGCGGTGCTCATGGCCGCCGAGGTCACCCGCGTCGATCGCTATCGCGCCATCGCCGATGCCGTCGCGGCGCGCGACAGCACCGCCGCCCGCACCGCCGCCACCGATCTACTGTCCACGGCGACAACGGAATTCGCCACACTTATTCGCCGTCTACAGGAGGCGCCCGATGAACCCGAACGATCCTGACCGCGCCGCCCGAGCCCGGCTGGCCGCCGATGAGGCGGCGTCCGCCCGCCGCGCTACACTCTCCCTGCCCGACGCCTTCCGGGTATTCGTGCGGCAGCCCTCGCCGTGGATCATCGCGGCCCTGTTCGCGACGGCGCTCGCGGCCCGGATCGCGGTGGGGGACTGGCGGATCACCGACGCCCTGGTGCCGGTGGTGATGCTGGCGCTGTTCCCGCTCGTCGAATGGCTCATCCACGTCTGCGTGCTGCACTGGCGGCCGCGCCGGATCGGCCGTCTCACCGTCGATTCGCTGCTGGCGCGCAAACACCGGGAGCACCACCGCGATCCGCGCGATATCCCGCTGATCTTCATCCCCTGGCAGACCTTCCTGTGGCTCATCCCGGTGCTGGTCACCATTGCCGCCCTGGCCTTTCCACGGCCCGGCCTGGGCCTGACCTTCCTGGTGGTGCTCGCTCTGCTCGGCCTCAACTACGAGTGGACCCACTACCTCGTGCACACCGACTACCAGCCCAGCGGCCGGCTCTACCGCGCCGTCCGCCGCAACCACCGCCTGCACCACTTCAAGAACGAGCACTACTGGTTCACGGTCACCACCTCCGGCACCGCCGATCGAATGCTGCGCACCTACCCGGACCCCGGTGCGACCCCCAACTCGCCGACCGCGAAAGCCTTGCACCAGTAGGCAGGTGCGCGTCAGCGCCGACCGTGTCCGAGCAGAGCGAGCCGGACGCGGTTGTCGGCGCCGGTCTTGGCCATCAGGTTGGTGACGTGGGTTTTGACGGTGGTGACGCCGACGTGCAGCCGGTTCGCGATCTCGGTGTTCGACAGGCCCTCGGCCACCAGGTCGAGCACCTCCCGCTCGCGGGCGGTGAGATCGGCGACGGGTGCGGCGGGATCGGCCTCCGTGCGCGCCGTCACCGCCGAATCCAGCACGCGCCGTAGCACTTCCGGTGTGAAGGGATGGTCGCCCGCCGCGGCGCGGCGGATACCCGCCAACAGGTCCGCCGGGGAGGCGTCCTTCACCAGGAAACCGCAGGCTCCGGCGGCGAGTGCGGGGTACAGGTGATCGTCGTCGTCGAAGGTGGTCAGCACGACCACGCGGGCGGTCGGCCGGTCGGCGAGAATGCACGCGGTGGCGCGGATGCCGTCCATACCGGGCATGCGCAGATCCATCAGCACCACATCGGGGGTGAGCCGCGCGGCCAACCGCACGGCCTCGGCTCCGGTGGCGGCCTCGGCGACCACCTCGAGGTCGTCGGCGGTCTGGCAGAGCATCCGCAGTCCGGCGCGGACCAGCTGCTGATCGTCGACGACGAGTACCCGGACGATCACGGCGCGACTCGCGACCGGGTGGGCAGCTGCGCGGTGACCCGCCAGCCGCCGGTGACGGCTGCGGCGGTGAACGCCCCGCCGAGCAGTTCCACGCGTTCGCGCAGGCCGATCAGGCCGACGCCGGGCGGACCGTCGCCGGTGCGCGCCGCCGAACCCTGGTCGCGCAGTGTGAAATCCACCTTCTCATCATGGCGGACGATCGTCAGGGCGGCCCGTGCCCCGGGCCCCGCATGCCGCACGGTGTTCGCCAATCCCTCCTGGGTGAGGCGCAGCAGTGTCAGTCCGGTGAGGGCGTCCACGTCGGTGATCGCGGCGTCCACCTCCGCGTGCGTCCGAATGCCCAGCCGCCGTGCGCGTTCCACGGCGGCGGCGAGGGCGTCGGGCAGATCCGCGGGCGCGAGGAAGGATTCGTCATCGCCGTTCGGATCACGCAGGACGGTCACGAGCTTGCGCAGATCCGCCAGCGTTTCCCTGCCGCTGGCATGAATATCGTCGAGCACCTCGAGGACGGCGGGTGGGGCGTCGGGCAGCGCGTGGCGCGCGATGCCGACCCGCAGCACGGTGGAGGACACGTGGTGTGCGATGAGGTCGTGCAATTCCCGTGCGATGGCGGTGCGTTCCAGCGCCCGCGCGGCGGCCACCTCGGATTCGCGGCGCTGGGCCAGTTCGTGGGCTTGGTGTCGCGCGCGTGCGGCGCTGTCGCGCGCGGTGCGCAGCAGGGAGCCGATGAGCAGTGGCAGTCCGGCCATGACCGCGGCGCGGTACGCGGTGGCGGCCGCGCTCTCACCCGGATGCAGCAGGTACGCACCGGCGAGTACCGCCGCGCCGAGCAGCGGCCGCCAACCCCGGTGCCGCGCGGCGAGTTCGGTGAGCGCGATGGCGGCGGCCACCTTGGCGACCACCGGGCCGGTGTGCCCGAATTCGAAGCCGACCATGAGCACGGCGGTGGTGGTCAGCGCCGTGGCCAGCGGCCAGCGCACCCCACCGGCGGTGAGCAGCACCGAGGCAAGGGCGATGGCCCAGTCGAGCGGGTCGGTGGTTCGGGTGAGCAGCAGCAGGCATCCGGCCGCCAGTGCGGTCAGCACCAGCAGTCGGATCGGAATCGACCGGGCGTCGAGCATCCACTCGATACCGCGCCGCATTCCGGTCGACTCCACCACCTTTCACATCATGCCCGCTCACACCCGCCCCCGCGTCTCCTCCCGAGGGAGGAGACGGCTCCTCCCCGCGGCCGCCGGGAGGAGCCGCCGGTCGGATCCGCGGCGGGGCGCGGCGGGGCACGGTGGACGTCATGAACGATGCGACCGACACTCCGCCCACCGCGGACGACCACTCGAAACCCAACCGCCGCAAGCTGTTCGGCCTCACCGCCTCCGGCCTGGCGGTCGGCGCGGCGGCCGGATTGGCCGGGGGAGTGGCGCTGGGGGCCGACTCCAACCCGCCCCCGGTGCCGTCGATCGGGAGACGGCGCTTCGAGAACCAGGTGGTGCTCATCACCGGCGCGACCTCCGGCATCGGCGCGGCGGCGGCCCGGCAGTTCGCCGCCGAGGGGGCACGGGTCGCCTTCTGCGGTCGCCGGGTCGATCGCGGTCAGGCGGTGGAGCGGGAGATTCGCGCGGCGGGCGGGGAGGCCACCTATATTCGCGCCGATGTGCTGGTCGAGAACGAGGTGCGCGAATTCGTCGATACCGCCGTGCGGATCTACAACGGGCTGGACGTGGCGTTCAACAATGCGGGCATCACCATTCAGAAGAAACTGCACGAATACAGCGCCGAGGATTTCGATCGCGTGGTCGGCACCAATCTGCGCGGAGTTTTCCTGGCGATGAAATACCAAGTGCCGCATATGCTCCGCGGCGGTGGCGGCACCATTGTGGTGACATCCTCGAGCAATGCGCTGGCCACCGATGCCGGTCGCGCCGCCTATACCGCGAGCAAGCGGGCGCTGGTCGGTCTGGTGCAGTCGGCGGCCCTGGATTACGCGGCTGCCGGAATCCGGGTGAACACCCTGGTCCCGGGCACCACGGACACCGAACTGGTCTGGCGGGCGGGTGGTCTGGAGTCCATGCCCGCCGATGCGCGGCAGGTGTTCTTGAAACAGTGGGCCAGTTCGAATGTTCCGGGCCTCGGTCGCCTTGCCACCCCGGAGGAGATCGCCGCTTTCGCACTCACCCTCGCCGCACCCGAACACACCTATCTCACGGGTGCGCAACTGGTGATCGACGGCGGGAAAACGGCGCACGCCTGAATAGGGTCCGGAGTGCACAGGCAAGGCTGACCTTGCTGTTTATCGGGACGGAACCGATATAGGATCACTGTCGGATCCCCCGTGGGTCAGCCCACCCACGGGCCCAACGGCACGGAGGAATTCATGACCACATTGGAAATGCCTCACGTCAGCGAATGTACGGTCAGCGACTGCTCGTACAACCACGATGGCTGCCACGCCTACGCGATCAATGTGGCCGGGGAGAACGGCCACGCCGACTGCACCACCTTCATTCCGCTCTCGAGCAAAGGCGGGCTGGATCGCGTCACCTCCATGGTCGGCGCCTGCCAGCGCGCCGACTGCACCCACAACAAGGATCTCGAATGCACCGCGCCGGAGATCCGGGTCGGCCTCGGTGCGTCCGACCATACGGCGAACTGCCTGACCTACACACCGGCCTGACGGCCGCGGCAGACAGCGCGACTCGACCGTAGCGATGCGGTCGGGCCGCGCTGGCCGCTGTGCGGATATCAGAAGTAGACGCCCGGTACGCAGTAGCCCGTAACCAGCTGGCGGTCGCCGTAGCGGACGGCGGCCGAGTCCCACTGTGCGCCCAGGCCGCGGACGAAGGCCCGCGCCACCTCGAGATCGGCACGGTCGGCGATCAGGACGAGTGTGCCGTCCTCGGTGACCGAGCCGCCGCCGAGCCGTTCCCGCGCCACCGGATCCGCCAGCAGGGCATTGTGCACGCGCGATAGTTCGACACCCGGCACCCGGACGAGGAACCCGTCGGCGCGCTCGTCGTCGGCCGGGAGGAACTCGATGCCAACCACGGCTTCCTGGTTGTAGCGCACCCGCAGGTCGTCGGCGATCCAGCACAGATTGTCGCGCCCGGTGCAGGCCAGTTCGAAACGACGGGCGGGCTCATAGGTGAGCTGGCGGGACTGCGCCGACCAGTAGACGCCGTCGACGGGTTCGGAGTACACCGTGAGCCCGAGCTCCATGGCCGCCGTGAGATTCACTTCCAACTCGAACTGGGTGAGCGGATCATCCATCCGGGGATCGGCCGGGTCGGTGATGGTGGCGGTATTCCACGTGCCGATCAGCTCCGCGGTGGGCCGCAACGGATCGTCGGGCGCACACGACCACGGTCCGTACGCGTGGGCGGTACCACCGCCCGCCGTCAACAGTGCGCCGGTGAGCGCGACTACGACAGCCAACGCGGCGACGATTCTGCTGCTGATCATTGCGGCCGCACCGTTCTCCAGAATCTATTCATGCGCAGTGTAGGACCGGACCGCCCGCCCCGGCAGCGCATTGACCAGGATCGCCACACCGCGAGCGGGTGTCGATACCGTCGTGCACCGTGGCCGCCGCCGTCCGGCCTTCGACATCGTGCGGTGTCGGCAGCTCCGGCCGCTGTCAGTGGGGCAGGCGCGGGTAGGGCAGGTCGGTGCAGGTGGTTTCGCTGACCGCCAAGGGGCGTCCGATCTGGGGGAAGGCGCGTTGCGGACAGGCGGGGCGTTCGCACACCTTGCAGCCCGCGCCGATCGGGACCGCGGCGGCGGGGTCGTCGAGTTGCAGTCCCTGGGAGTACACCAGGCGGTCCGCGTACTCCAGATCGCAGCCGAGGCCGATGGCGAATTCCTTGGGACCGGTGCCGAATCCGTGCGGGGCGGGATGGGTGGTGCGCGCGATCCACAGGTAGCGGCGGCCGTCGGGCATGGACGCCACCTGGGTGAGGGTGCGGCCCGGATTGGCGAACGCCTCGTAGACCACCCACAGCGGACAGCTGCCGCCCACCCGGGAGAAGTGGAATGCGGTGGCGGACTGGCGTTTCGAGATGTTCCCGGCGCGGTCGGTGCGGATGAGGAAGAACGGCACCCCGCGATGTCCCTGCCGCTGCAGTGTGCTCAGCCGATGACACACCGTTTCGAAGCCGACCTCGAAGCGCAGGGCGAGCAGGTCGATGTCGTAGCGCAGTTCCTCGGCGCTGCGCAGGAACTTCCCGTAGGGGAGGACGAGCGCCCCGGCGAAGTAGTTGGCCAGTCCGATGCGGGCCAGCGCGCGGGATTCGCCCGCCAGCGACGGGGTTTCGTCGAGCACCTCGTCGAGGAGCTGGCCGTAGAGCAGGAAGGCGAGGGTGGTGGCGATCTGGAAGGCGCGCTGTCCGGGGCGTAGCCGCCGCGCCAGGGTGAGAGTCCGGGTTTCCTTGTCGTAGTGGCGCTTCGGGATATTCGGGTCGGCTCCGTCGCCGCGCACCAGGACGGTCACACCCGCGCGTTCCTCGGCCACCCGCGCCAGCTGCCGGTCCAGTGAGCCGATGGTGAGCCCGCATTCCTCGAACAGCCGCTCGGCGGCCAGGTCCACGTGGGCGATGTGATTGTGGTGGTCGTAGAAGAAGTCCCGCACATCCTCGTAGGGCATGGGCACGCCGGGCGCGCCGGTGGGCGCGGCCACCTTGGAGGATAGTAGATCCAGTTGGTCGGTGGCGGCCCGTAGCCGCCGGTGCATGGCGACGATGATCTTGGCGACCTCGGGTAATCGGGTGGCCAGGTCTTCGACCTCGGCGACCGGCGCGGAGTTGCCGCCGCTGGCCTCGACGAGCACCTCGTGCAGATCCGAGACCAGCCGGGCATCGGAGTCTGCGGCGAAGAACTGCACATCGAGGTCGAAGGTCGAATTCAGTTTCAGCAGCACGGGAATCGTGAGGGGTCGCTGATCGCGCTCCAGCTGGTTGAGGTAGCTGGGGGACAGATCCAGGGACTTCGCCAGCGCGGCCTGGGTCATCCGCCGTTCCTCGCGCAACCGCCGTAGTCGGGCACCCGCATACATCTTGCGCACGCGTGGAACTCTACCCAGATGACTTCGCAATCATCGCAATTTCGCGCGGGTTCGTCGCCGGAAATCTGCTACTGCAAGGTATTTTCGCGCCACGCGGAGAGTGCGTAGCGTGCGAAGAAAGAACGGTTGCTCCATTGATGAGCAAAACACATGAAGACCCATATAGTACGTGTTCTCGCCGTCGCCGAGGCGTTTCCGCGGCAGGAATCTCGAGCGGGAACGTTTGCCGAGGTCGCTGCCGGCCCACGGCACCGACCTGCTCAGCGGTCGAGTACGAGCGCCTGCGCGGCGATCACCGTGGCCGGTCGCCCACGCGTGATCGCGTGTGTTCGGGCCAGTTATTGCCGACTGGCTCTGTATTCGCAGGCCAGTTGTCGACATATTGGTCGAATGTTGCTTCGACGGTTGATCGCGCTCTATGTCGGATTGGTGCTCTACGGGCTGTCGATGGCCGTCATGATTCGAGCCGGGCTGGGTTTGGATCCGTGGGATGTGTTCCATCAGGGCGTGGACCTGCGGGTGCCGATCAGTTTCGGGGCGGTGGTCGCCGTGACCGGGGTGGCGGTGCTACTGGCCTGGATTCCGCTGCGGCAGCGGCCAGGTCTGGGAACGGTGAGCAATGTGGTGGTCATCGCGGTGGCCGTGGACGCCGGGTTGTGGCTGCTGCCGCAGGTGCACGGGCTGGGCTGGCGGATCGCGGCCATGGGGATCGCGGTCGTGGCCAACGCCGTCGCGACGGTGCTCTACATCGGCGCGGGCATGGGCCCCGGACCGCGGGACGGCCTGATGACCGGACTGGTACGCCGCACCGGTCGACCGGTCTGGATGATCCGTACCGGCATCGAGGCCACCGTGCTGGCCACCGGCTGGCTGCTCGGCGGCAGCGTGGGCATCGGAACCCTGGTCTACGCCTTCGGAATCGGCCCGCTCATCCAACTGATGATCCCGTTCGTGGACGACTGGCTGCCGGGCTTCCGTGATCCGGACAGCGCCGCGCCGGAACAGCCGTCACCCGCCGCCGGTGTGCCGGCCGGCCGTGTCCACCGCCCCCGGCAGCGGACGTTCTTCCCGCCGGAACGGTCCACCACGACGGCCTCCGCCCGTGGTTCCGCCGTGAACGCGTACAGCGCCAGACCCGAATACGTGTTGACGGCCAGGAGAATCGCGAACGTCAGCGCCAGCGCCAGGGCTCTGCGGGGGTGCATCGACCCACCGTAGGCGCGATGGGGGCGGCGGGTCGCTGCGCGGTGCGGCCGAACGGTGGCGGTGCTCGTGTACGCATCCGGTCGCGTGGTCGAGCGCAGCAGGCGTAGTTCCGGCCGCCAGCAGTGATACGTCTTGGACGGTCGCGTTTGTGCTGCGGCAGACTCGGATCCGACGGACAATAGGGTCCGGCTCGGCACACGGAGGACACCATGGCGAAACCCGGCCCATCCGCGCAACTGGACGTCACCGAGGGGGCGCTGGCGCACAACCTGCCCTATCTCGCGCTGGGTTCCGGTCGGCCGCTGGTATTCCTGCGCTGGTTCACCCCCGACCATGCCAATCCGACCGGCTGGATGCGGACCTCGGAGATCAAGACGTTGAGTCCGCTCGCCCGGCACTTCCGCGTCTACGCGGTGAACCGGGCGCCCGGCACCCCGGCGGGCACCACCATGGCCGATATCGCCGACCAGCACGCCGAGGCGCTGCACAAGGAATTCGGTGAACCCGTGGATGTGATCGGCGTCAGCTCCGGCGGTTCGGTCGCGCTGCAACTGGCCGCCGACCATCCGGAGGCGGTGCGGCGGCTGGTGGTCGTCTCCTCCGGCTACCGGCTGGAACCGCACGTGCGGGAGGCGCAGCTGAACTACGCGCGGGCCGTCGAGTCCGGGCGGCGCGGGATGCACCACATCGCGGGCGAAACTATCCAGAACCCCGTGGCCGCGCGCCTGGTGGCCGCGGTGGCGTGGCTGCTCGACCCGCTGGCGCGGCCGCACGACCCCGCCGCCACCGCGGCGTTCATCCGCGCCGAGGACGCCTTCGACCTCACCGATCGGCTGGGTGAGATCAGCGCGCCCACCCTCGTCCTCGGCGGTGACAAGGACGCGGCCTACCCGGTGCGGAACCTGGAGTTCACCGCCGCGGGCATTCCGGGCGCTCGCGCGCGGGTGTATCCCGGCGCCTCGCACATGGGCGCGATCAAGGACCCGCGGCTGGTCGCCGACGTGGTGGAATTCCTCGCGGACTGAGGCAGGGCGGAACAAGGCAGGGCGGACCGAGGCAGGCGGACCGAGCCGACGGGAAGGTCCGCGGCCACCGGCCGCGGACCTCCGCTACTCCGGGCGCGGTGATGCCCGGGCCACGCGGGCTCAGCGCACGGCATCCGCGGCCGCGCGCATATTGCGCAGCGCGGCCTCCACCTCGACCGGACCGCGGGTCTTCAGCCCGCAGTCCGGATTCACCCAGAGCCGTTCGGCGGGCACGGCTTTCAGCGCGGCCCGCAGCGAACGCTCGATCTCCGCCACGCTGGGTACGCGCGGGGAGTGGATGTCGTACACGCCGGGACCGATGCCCAGCGCGAAACCGGCCGCATTGAGGTCGTCGAGCACCTCCATATGCGAGCGGGCCGCCTCGATGGAGGTGACGTCGGCGTCCAGGGCGGCGATCGCGTCGATCACCTCACCGAATTCCGAATAGCACAGATGCGTGTGGATCTGGGTCGCGTCGGAGACCCCGGAGGTGGCCAGCCGGAACGCGGCCACCGACCAGTCCAGGTACTCCGGCTTGGCCTCGGCTCGCAGCGGCAGCAGCTCCCGCAGCGCCGGTTCGTCCACCTGGATGACGCGGATGCCGGCGGCCTGCAGGTCCACCGTCTCCTCGCGAATCGCCAGCGCCACCTGCCGCGCCGAATCGGCCAGCGGCTGGTCGTCACGCACGAACGACCACGCCAGAATGGTCACCGGACCGGTGAGCATGCCCTTCACCGGCTTGTCGGTGAGCGACTGCGCGTACTCGATCCATTCCACCGTCATCGGCGCGGGCCGGGCCACATCGCCGAACAGGATGGGCGGCCGCACGCAGCGGGTGCCGTAGGACTGCACCCAGCCGTTGGCGGTGGCGGCGAAGCCGTCGAGCTGCTCGGCGAAGTACTGCACCATGTCGTTGCGCTCGGGCTCGCCGTGCACCAGCACGTCCAGGCCCAGCCGCTCCTGCAGCGCGATGACGTCCGCGACCTCGGCGCGCATGCGCTCGGTGTACTGCTCGGCGGTGAGGTCGCCCCTGGTGTACGCGGCGCGTGCCTTGCGGATCTCCGGCGTCTGCGGGAACGAGCCGATGGTGGTGGTCGGCAGCAGTGGCAGGTTCAGCCGATCCCGTTGCAGCGCGGCACGATCCGCCGCCGGTGCGCGACGGGTCGCGTCGGACCCCAGCGCCGCCAGCCGCGCCCGCACGGTGTCGTTGCGCAGCCGCGGGTCGGCGGCCCGATTCGCCAGCGCCGCACGGGCGGAAGCCAATTCGCCGGCGACCTCGTCGGTGCCCCGGTGCAGGGCGGTGGCCAGCATCCGCACCTCGGCGACCTTCTCGTCACCGAACGCGAGCCAGGAACGCAGCGCCTCGTCGAGTCCGGGCTCCGCCGTCAGCGTGTACGGCACGTGCAGCAGTGAGCAGGAGGTCGACACCACCAGCGCGCCGGTACTGCCGAGCAGGGTGGCGAGGGTGGACAGCGCTCGGTCGGGATCGGTGCGCCAGATATTGCGGCCGTCGACCACACCGGCCACCACGAGCTTGTCGCGCAGCGGCCGCACCGCGGCCACGTCCTCGACGGTGGTCCCGGCGGTGAAATCCAGGGCGATCGCCTCGACCGGGGTGGAAGCCAGCACCGGCAGCGCGGCATCCGGATGCCCGAAGTAGGTGGCGACCAGGACGGCCGGGCGGTCGGTCGCGGACGCGAGGTCGCTGTAGACGGTGCCGACCAGGGCGAGCTCGTCGGCGGTGAGATCGGTCACCAGCACCGGCTCGTCGATCTGCACCCACTCCGCACCCGCGGCGGCCAGGCGGCTCAGCAGGTCGCGGTACAGCGGCAGCAGTTCGGTCAGGCGCGACAGCGGTTCCGCGCCCACACCCTTGGCCAGTTTCAGGAAGGTCAGCGGACCGATGACCACCGGCCGCGCGGGAATGCCGAGCTCCCGCGCCTCGGCCAGCTCACCCAGCAGTTTGTCCGGGTGCAGGGAGAAACGGGTCTCCGCGCCGATCTCCGGGACCAGATAGTGGTAGTTGGTGTCGAACCACTTGGTCATCTCCAACGGCGCGACCGCGTCGGTGCCGCGCGCCGCCGCGAAATAGCGGTCCAGCGGATCGGCGATCTCCGCCACCCGCGGCGGCAGCGCGCCGAGCAGGACCGCGGTGTCCAACATCTGGTCGTAGTAGGAGAAGGTGCCGACCGGGATCGAATCCAGTCCCGCGGCGTGCAGCGCGGTCAGCTGCGAGTCCCGCAGCTTCCGCCCGACGGCGTGCAGCGCGTCGGCGTCGATGCGACCGGCCCAATAGGACTCGGTCGCCTTCTTCAACTCCCGGTTCGGCCCGATGCGCGGAATGCCGAGCACCGTGGCGGTGAAGGGGGTCGGTGTATTGGTCACGGATATTTCTCCAGTGTTCCAGAGCCACTGGCCACCACCGCGGGCGCGAACAGCCGTGCCACGCGCACACCGAACGGCATGCGAATACGCACATGCGGTCCATCGCCCAATCCACGAGGCGGAGGCCGCCGGATACGGCGTACCCGGCACAGTCGGCAGGTCTTCGGACTCACGGGCTCCGGCCGAATGGCCGACCTACTGGCCGTCGCTTCCCAGGTGTGGCACCCAGTGCGTGGTACGGCGGTCGTTCCCGTATACCGCTGCGGGACAGTCCCGGATTCTCACCGGGTTCCCTCTCATCGGATGAACTCACGCGTGGTGAGCATCCGGTTTCGACGCCGACTGGGGGCTCCCGTCCGGCGAACCGATTGCGAGATGAGCATATAGCCGCGCCGGCGGCTCCGGCGACGGGGCCGGAGCCGGTCCGGTGTGTATCGTCCGGATGAACACATCTTCGCAACCCGGCTAACGTCGGTTGTGAAGATTCCTGCGAACCCGACATCGTGACCGAAGGGTGTCCGGGGAGCGGGTACCTTAGGCGGATGTTCTCCAAAGTCCTGGTCGCCAACCGCGGCGAGATCGCCATTCGCGCCTTCCGCGCGGCATACGAACTCGGCATCGGCACGGTCGCCGTCTTTCCCCATGAGGACCGCAATTCGGTCCATCGGCTGAAGGCGGACGAGGCGTATCAGATCGGCACGCCCGGACATCCCGTGCGCGCGTACCTGTCGATCGAGGAAATTCTCGAGGCTGCGAAGACCTCGGGGGCCGACGCGGTCTACCCCGGTTACGGTTTTCTTTCCGAGAATCCCGACCTCGCGGCGGCGTGCGCCCGCGAGGGGATCACCTTCATCGGCCCGTCCGCGCAGGTGTTGGAGCTGACCGGGAACAAGGCCCGCGCGATCGCCGCGGCCAAGGCCGCCGGGCTGCCGGTGCTGACCTCCAGCGCACCCTCCGCCGACGTGGACGAGTTGCTGGCGGCCGCCGAGACCATGGACTTTCCCGTCTTCGTCAAGGCCGTGGCCGGGGGCGGCGGCCGCGGTATGCGCAAGGTCGACGACCGCGCCCTACTGCGCGAGGCGGTGGAGGCGGCCATGCGCGAGGCCGAATCCGCCTTCGGTGACGCGACGGTGTTCCTGGAGCAGGCGGTGGTCAACCCGCGCCACATCGAGGTGCAGATCCTCGCCGACTCGCACGGCGACGTGATCCACCTCTACGAACGCGACTGCTCCCTGCAACGGCGGCATCAGAAGGTGATCGAACTCGCGCCCGCCCCGAATCTGGATCCGGCCGTGCGCGACCGGATCTGCGCCGACGCGGTGGCCTTCGCCCGCCAGATCGGCTACAGCTGCGCGGGCACGGTGGAGTTCCTGCTCGACGAGCGCGGCCGGCACGTGTTCATCGAGATGAACCCGCGCATCCAGGTCGAGCACACGGTGACCGAGGAGATCACCGATGTGGACCTGGTGCAGGCGCAGATGCGCATCGCCGCCGGGGAGTCCCTGGCGGATCTGGGGCTGCGGCAGGAGTCGATCACGATCCGGGGCGCGGCGCTGCAGTGCCGCATCACCACCGAGGATCCGGCCAACGGGTTCCGGCCCGACACCGGCCGCATCACCGGCTACCGGTCGCCGGGCGGGGCGGGCGTGCGGCTGGACGGCGGCGCGAACGTGGGTGCCGAGGTGGGTGCGTACTTCGACTCCATGCTGGTCAAACTCACCTGCCGCGGCCGTGACTTCGCCACCGCGGTGGCGCGCGCCCGGCGGGCGGTGGCCGAGTTCCGCATTCGTGGCGTCACGACCAATATCCCGTTCCTGATGGCGGTGCTCGACGATCCGGAGTTCCGGGCCGGACGGGTGACCACGTCGTTCATCGACCAGCGGCCGGAACTACTCACTCAGCGCTCCTCGGCCGACCGCGGCACCAAGATCCTGCGGTATCTGGCCGACGTCACCGTGAACAAGCCGCACGGACAGCGCACCACCACGGTGTATCCGCACGATAAGCTGCCCGCGCTGGATCTGACGGCGCCGCCGCCCCCGGGGTCGCGGCAGAAGCTGCTGGAACTCGGGCCGGAAGGGTTCGCGCGCTGGCTGCGGGAGCGGCCGGGCGTCGCGGTCACCGACACCACCTTCCGCGACGCGCACCAGTCGCTGCTGGCCACCCGGGTGCGTACCAACGGGCTGCTGGACGTGGCCGGGCATGTGGCGCGGATGACGCCGGAACTGCTGTCCATCGAATGCTGGGGCGGTGCGACCTACGACGTCGCGCTGCGGTTCCTGTACGAGGACCCGTGGGAGCGCCTGGCCGCGCTGCGCGAGGCGATCCCGAATATCAACCTGCAGATGCTGCTGCGCGGGCGCAATACCGTCGGCTACACCCCGTACCCGGAAAAGGTCACGCGCGCTTTCGTTTCCGAGGCCACCGCCACCGGCATCGACATCTTCCGCATCTTCGACGCGCTCAACAACGTGGACCAGATGCGGCCCGCCATCGACGCCGTGCGCGAAACCGGAACGGCCATCGCCGAAGTCGCCATGAGCTACACCGGCGACCTGTCGAATCCGGACGAGAACCTCTACACGCTCGACTACTACCTCAAGCTCGCCGAGGAGATCGTCGACGCCGGGGCGCATGTCCTCGCCATCAAGGACATGGCGGGCCTGCTGCGGGCTCCGGCGGCGGCGACGCTGGTCACGGCCCTGCGCCGGGAGTTCGAGCTGCCCGTGCACGTGCACACCCACGACACCCCGGGCGGCCAGCTGGCCACCTACCTGGCCGCCTGGCAGGCGGGCGCGGACGCCGTCGACGGCGCCTCGGCCCCCATGGCGGGCACCACGTCCCAGCCCGCGCTCTCGGCCATCGTCGCGGCGGCGGCCAACTCACCGCACGACACCGGGCTGAACCTCCAGCACGTGTGCGATCTGGAGCCGTACTGGGAGGCGCTGCGCAAGGTGTACGCGCCCTTCGAATCCGGACTGCCGGGGCCGACCGGGCGCGTGTACCACCACGAGATCCCGGGCGGCCAGCTGTCGAATCTGCGGCAGCAGGCCATCGCCTTGGGGCTGGGCGACCAGTTCGAGGAGGTGGAGGCCAAATACGCTGCCGCCGACCGCATGCTGGGCCGCCTGGTCAAGGTCACCCCGTCGTCCAAGGTGGTCGGCGACCTCGCGCTGGCACTGGTCGGCACCGGCGTGGACGTGGACGAATTCGCCGCCGACCCCGGCCGCTACGACATTCCCGATTCGGTGATCGGTTTCCTGCGTGGGGAATTGGGCACACCGGCCGGTGGCTGGCCGGAGCCGTTCCGCTCGCGCGCGCTGGCCGGACGCGGCCCGGCCAAGCCGGAAACCCAGCTCACCGCCGAGGACGAGGCTGGGTTGAACGGGACCTCGGAGCAGCGGCGCGCCACCCTGAACCGGCTGCTGTTCCCCGGGCCCACCGCCGAATTCCTGGCCCACCGCGAGAAGTACGGCGACACCTCCGGGCTGTCGGCCAACCAGTTCTTCTACGGCCTGCGCCACGACGAGGAACACCGCGTCCAGTTGGAGAAGGGCGTCACCCTCCTCATCGGCCTGGAGGCCATCTCCGAACCCGACGAGCGCGGCATGCGCACCGTGATGTGCATCCTCAACGGCCAGCTGCGACCGATCATGGTGCGCGACCGCTCCATCGCCAGTGAGGTCCCCGCCGCCGAGAAGGCCGACAAGAACAATGCCGGGCATATCGCGGCCCCGTTCGCGGGCGTGGTCACGCTGTCGGTCGGCGACGGCGACACCGTCGGCCCCGGCGACACCATCGGCACCATCGAGGCCATGAAGATGGAGGCCGCCATCACCGCGCCGCGCGGCGGCACGGTCAAGCGCGTCGCCATCGGCAAGGTGCAGCAGGTGGAGGGCGGCGATCTGCTGATCGAACTGAGCCTCAACGAGGCCGCGGCGGAGTGACGCGGATCGTCGCTGGGAGCGCGGGCGGGCGGCGGTTGCGGGTGCCGCCCGCCGGGACCCGGCCCACCTCCGATCGGGTGCGCGAGGCGCTGTTCAACCTGCTCGCCGCCCGGCTGGACTTCGGCGGGATACGAGTCGCGGATCTCTACGCGGGGTCCGGGGCGCTGGGGTTGGAGGCGCTGTCACGCGGGGCGTCGCGGGCGTTGTTGGTGGAGTCGGATCGTAAGGCGGCCAGTGTGATCCGGGGCAATATCGATGATCTCGGGCTGCCCGGGGCCGAACTGCGGCAGGGGAGCGTGGCGGCGGTGCTGGCGTCCCCGCCCGCCGACGGGCCGTACGACCTGGTGTTCTCCGATCCGCCGTACGCGCTGGACGTCACCGGGGTGATCGCCGATCTCGGTCTGCTCGCCGCCAACGAATGGCTGGTCGACGGTGCGCTCGTGGTGGTGGAACGTTCCAGCCGTTCACCGGAACTCGCTTGGCCCGCAGGGTATTACCCGCTGAAGTCCCGCACCTACGGGGAGACCCGGATCGACCTGGCGGAGTACGAGGCAGGGTCGTGAGCAGCACCTGCTAGCGTCGGCCCATGGCTGGAGCAATCTGCCCGGGCTCCTTCGACCCGGTGCACAACGGACATCTCGATGTGATCACCCGCGCGGCCGCGCAGTTCGACGAGGTCGTGGTGACGGTGGTGGTGAATCCGAACAAGCAGGGGATGTTCACCGTCGACGAGCGCATCGAGATGATCCGCGAGGTCACCGCCCACCTGCCGAACGTGCGGGTGGAGCGCTGGCAGGGTCTGCTCGTCGACTTCGCCAAGCAGCAGGGCATCACCGCCATCGTGAAGGGCCTGCGCGACGCCACCGACTTCGGCTACGAAATGCAGATGGCCCAGATGAACCGCAAACTCACCGGCGTCGACACCTACTTCATCGCTGGAGACCCGGTGCGCGGATTTATCTCCAGCTCCCTCACCAAGGAAGTCGCCACCCTCGGCGGCGACGTCTCCGACCTGCTGCCCGAACCGGTCCACAAGCGCCTCCTGGCCCGCATCGCCGAACGCCGCAAGTGAGCCCCGCGCCCGTGCCCCACGGCACGGGCGCTGTGGAGTCGCCCGCGTGGACCGCTAGTCGGCGGATTCCGCTTCGAGGAGGACAGTCACGTCGAGGGCCAATGGCAAGGACGGCGGAGGATCGAAGCCCTCCCGCAGCTTCACGACTGCCATGAGTCTCTTCTGCTGACGCAGCAGACACACAACTTCGGAGCGCACCGATTCCGGCAGGTCGGCGAGAAATGCGCTCGCCTCGCAGCGTGAACAAGACTCGCCCAGCCGGTCGACGTTCCGCAGTGAGCGCTGGCCGCATACCGGGCACTTCCACTCCGTCAATGTGTTGCCCACTCGCGCATTGTGGCAGCTCGGACGCGCCCGCTCTACGTCGCCGGGCGGGTGCGGCGACGTAGCGCTATAGCGCGCGGAAGGTGAGGGGTTGTGGGGTGGGGAGGGCTGCCTGGTGGATGTAGCCTGCGCGGTTGAGGCGGCGGGCGCGGTAGAGGGCGGCGCGGACTCGGGCGCCGATCTCGGGGGAGGGGAGTTCGGCGGCGGACCAGCGGACGACGTGGAAGCCCAAGGCGCGCAAGGACTCTTCGCGGCGCAGGGCCGCTCGGCTCGCTGCCGCGTCGGTCTTCCCCGTGCGCGTCATACCCGTGTTCGTAGCGGCGGATGTGGGTGCGCGTCGGGGCGGGTGGTGCTGGTCGAAGAGGCCGATGACGCCGGTGTCGGGGAAGTAGAAGTCGACCTGGTCGACCAGACGGCCGCCGGTGGTGAAGACCTCGCCGCGGGAGTACGGGACCGGGAGGCCGAGGTGCCGGAACAGGACGCGGCTGCGGGATTCGCCGATGCTGGCGCTGTGCGGGTCCAGGAATTCCGCCACTCGGTGCGCCTGGGTGCAGCCGTGGCGGCGCTTCGCCGTTCCGAGTTCCTCCTCCAGATCGAGCGCGCTGACCCCGAATCGGCGAGCGATGGCGTCACCGGCCACCACCGCGGCCTCGAACGGCAGCGTGCGCGCGAGATCGACGATGGTGCGCGCGGGCGTGGTCACCACCAGCGCGCCCAACTGCACCACCCGGTCCACCCGCGCGCAGTGCACCCGCACGTCGGTCCGCACCCGCCCGCCACCGCGCCGATTGCGCGTCACGCACACCCGCCCCAGCTCCGCCGTCGGAATCGGGGCCCCGTACAGCACCGCCGCCGACTGGTGGCTCACGATCGCCGCCACCGACAGTCCCGGCACGGCCGCCTCGATCAGCAGCCGATGTCGTTCGGCCGCACCGAGATCCGCGTATGTCGCCTGCTCGGCGTACACCCCGCGCCGCACCCGCCGCCACGTTCCACCCGCACACCGCCGCCGGATCTCGTCGTCATCGACCCCCGCCAGCAGCACCTCGGGCCGCCGATGCACCGGCCCGGCGCTCATGCGCCACGCCGACGGAGAGTACGGACGATCGCGGGGTGCAGGCGAGGCCGCCCCGGAACCCGCTGGTGCGCAGGCGCTCCCGACACCCCACCGCCGCGCCGCCCGATCCGGCTTCCCGTATAACGCTTCATGGCTCGAACCTCCCGAGAATCGCACTGAACCGAGGTGGCTCCGCCGTCGCCGAGCCACCGTGGTGCTGAATCGAACCGACAACACCTCGACGCGATGCGGAACCGCAGCGGCCCGCACCGGCTCCGAACCGCTATGCCTTCCTTGGACGCGCCACACCGCGCCGAGGTTCCCCCGATCCCGGACCAGTTGTTTCCCGCACCGCGAGCAAGCTGCCGCTACCGCCACCGACCGTGTACGCGACCGGGTGTCAGGGGCATACGGATACTCGGCTGTAGCACCGATCAGTACGCAGCGCCGCCGGGACGTTCGCGGCCCGCGCGAGGTACGTGCATCGCAGAGGTCGCGGGCTCAGCCGGTTCGTTAGAACACCCAGAGGCGCAGGGTCAGGAAGCGCAGGGTGCCGACGCCGGCGGTGATGCCGAGGACCGCGGCGGCCTGGGCTGGGCCGCCCAGTTGCGGTGCCGTCCATTCGAGCAGGGCGATGGCTCCGGCGGTGATCGCCAGGCCGGTCAGGGCCAGCGCGCCGCCCTCGAGCTGCGCGGTGTGCCAGCGCACCCGTTCCGAGGCGTGGAAGGTGAGGCGGCGGTGCAGTTCGTTCGCCATGGCCGTGCTCACCACCGACCCGGCCAGGTTGGCCAGTTGCGCTCCACTGCCGTAGAGCGCCACGAACAGCAGCAGGTAGCCGATATTGCTGAGACCGCCGACCAGTGCGAACCGGATCAGCTGGGCGAAGGCGTGCTCACCGCGCAGGAAGGAGCCGAGCTGTCCGATCCAGTGCGCCCAGGTGCGCCGTAGGGCGAGGTAGCCGTCGGTGTAGACGGTGAGGACTTCTCCGGCGGGGATGATGGCCCGCTGCGGTAGATCCAGGACGGTCATTGTCTCTTCCGATCGAACTCGCCGAACCCGGGGCCGGTGGGCCAGGTGCGACTGCGCTGTCGGAGACAAATGTAGCATCAACCGGAGGGTTTTCCTCCACTTTAATCTGTGGCCTGCGAGACACTCTGTGCGCTAGGAAACAGTGACCGACACGCCGGAGTCGCACACAGTTGACAGCCGCCCCTCGGGGCACACTGGCCAGAAGCGGAGAGTGTCGCCGTGAGTCCGGCAGGAGAAGTGGGGTAGCAGTATGTACCGGGTATTCGAAGCACTCGACGAGCTCGTCGCCATCGTCGAAGAGGCGCGTGGGATTCCGCCCACCCGCAACTGCATCGTGCCCAGAGGCGAAGTGCTGGAACTGCTCGACGACGTGCGCGAGGCCCTGCCCGGCGAACTCGATGACGCCCAGGACGTGCTCGACCACCGCGACAAGATCGTCACCGATGCCCGCACGGCCGCCGACACCACCGTCACCACCGCCAATCAGCAGGCCGATCACACGGTCACCTCGGCGCGCGAGGAGGCCGACCGCATCCTGGCCGACGCCAAGGCGCACGCCGACCGCATGGTCGCCGAGGCCCGCGCGCACGCCGACCACCTGGTCAGCTCGGCGGAGCAGGAGGCCGAACGCACCGTGGCCGAGGGCAAGGCCGAGTTCGAGGCGGTCACCGGCCGCGCCCGCGTCGAGGCCGAGCGGATGACCGCGGCCGGACAGGCGTCCTACGACCGGTCGGTCGCCGACGGCAAGGCCGAGCAGGAGCGCCTGGTCTCGCAGACCGAGGTGGTGCGCGCCGCGCACGCGGAATCCGCGCGACTCATCGACACCGCCCAGGCGGAGGCGGACCGGCTGCGCGAGGAATGCGACCAATACGTCGACGGCAAGCTCGCGGACTTCGAGGACACGCTGAACAACGCGCTGCGCGTGGTCGGCAGGGGGCGCACCCAGGTGCGTACCGCGCCGAGCGTCCCGGATTACGCGGCGGACTTCCGGCGCTGACCGAGATCTGGGCACTGACTGGGATTTGGGCACTGACTGGGATCTGGGCCCTGACTGGGATGTGAGCACCGAATGGGATTTGGGCGCGGACCGGCTCGTCCCGTATTGTTGAGTGGTTGCCCATTCCACACCGAGCGTGAGTGAGTTCGTGATGTCCGCCCAATCCGGTTCCAATCCGCGTCACCGTCGTCAGGCGACCGACGCGGGTTTCGTGCTGGACGTGCGCAGTCTCGGACGTGCTCCCGGATCGATGAAGCAGGTGCGCCGCACCGTCACCACCGACGCGAAGATCGGCCTCGAAATGGTCGGCATTCCCGCCGGTGCGCAGGTCGAGCTGGATCTGACCCTGCAGGCGGTATCCGAAGGCGTCCTGGTCACCGGCACGGTCTCCGCGCCGATCGAGGGCGAATGCTCGCGCTGCCTCGAACCGTTCACCGACGCGATCGAGTTGCGGCTCACCGAGCTGTTCGCCTACCCGGACAGCGCGACCGAGCAGACCACCGAGGAAGACGAGATCCACCGCCTGGTCGACGACCTGATCGACCTGGAACCGGTGGTCATCGATGCCGTCGGGCTGGAACTGCCGTTGCAGCCGCTGTGTGAGCCGGACTGCCCGGGCCTGTGCCCGGAATGCGGGGTTCGGATGGCGATTGCGGGTTCCGAACACGGTCATGAGATACTTGACCCTCGCTGGGCCAAGCTCGCGAGCCTCGCCGTGCAGAACGGTGCCGATGGCACCGGGGCAAACCAGTCAGCCGATTCAGATTCAGAGGAGAAGTAGTCGTGGCCGTTCCGAAGCGCCGGATGTCTCGTGCCAACACCCACTCGCGCCGGAGCCAGTGGAAGGCCACCGCGCCGACCCTGATCACCTGCCCGAACCGCGCCTGCGGCGAGAAGACCCTGCCGCACATCGCGTGCCCCAGCTGCGGCACCTACAAGGGCCGCCAGGTCACCGCTGCCGTCTGATTCCCGGACCTCCGGTAGCGCAACCGTGACCGCCAGCAAGGACGCGGCGGACGTACCCGCCGTAGGCGACTCAGCCGACCACACCAGCCTGCTCGAGGCACTCGGCGTCGATGTGCGACCGGACCTGCTGCGCCTCGCGCTCACCCATCGCTCGTACGCGTACGAGAACGGCGGACTGCCGACCAACGAGCGACTGGAGTTCCTGGGCGATTCGGTGCTCGGGCTGAGCATCACCGAACGCCTGTATCTGGAACATCCGGACAAGTCCGAGGGTGAGCTGGCGAAGCTGCGCGCGAGCGTGGTCAATATGCACGCGCTCGCCGAAGTGGCGCGCGGGTTGGGCGAGGGCGGCCTCGGCCGTCACCTGCTGCTGGGCAAGGGCGAAGAGCTCACCGGCGGCCGGGACAAGCCGAGCATTCTCGCCGACGGTATGGAGTCGCTGCTGGGTGCGGTGCACCTGCAGCACGGCATCGATGTCGCGCGCAGCGTGGTGCTGCGCTTGTTCGCGGACCTGCTCGAGCGCGGCCCCCGCATGGGCGCCGGGCTGGACTGGAAGACCAGTCTGCAGGAGCTGACCGCGGAACGCGGTATCGGCGTGCCCAGTTACGAGATCACCTCGACCGGGCCCGACCACGACAAGGAGTTCACCGCCACGGCGGTGATCGGTGGTCGTGCCTACGGTCAGGGTGTGGGCCGCTCCAAGAAGGAAGCGGAGCAGAAGGCGGCCGGGGCCGCCTATCAGTCGCTGCATGCCGAGACCGTGGAGAACCCAGGGGCCTGATGCCCGAACTTCCCGAAGTCGAAGTCGTACGACGCGGCCTCGCCGAGCATGTGGCGGGCCGCGTCGTCGAATCCGTCACCGTCAAACATCCGCGCTCGGTGCGCAGGCATGTGCCCGGCGGCGACGATCTGGCCGCGCGGCTGGCCGGTCTCCGCGTCGAGGCGGCGCAGCGCCGCGGCAAATTCCTGTGGCTCACCTTCGACGAGCCCGATACCGCGCTGGTCGTGCATCTGGGCATGAGCGGGCAGATGCTGGTGCAGCCCGCCGACGCGCCCCTGGAGAAGCACGCCCACATCATCGCCACCCTCGATTCCGGCAGCGAGCTGCGCTTCGTGGATCAACGCACGTTCGGCGGCTGGATGCTGGCCCCGCTGGTCGAGGTGGATGGCACGCCGCTGCCGGACGCGGTGGCGCATATCGCGCGCGATCCGGTCGACCCGCACTTCGATCCGGACGCGGTCGTGACGGTGTTGCGACGCAAACATTCCGAGATCAAGCGGGTACTGCTCGATCAGACGGTGGTCTCGGGTATCGGCAACATCTACGCCGACGAGGCGCTGTGGCGGGCCGGGATCCACGGCGAGCGCATTGCCGCCAAGCTCTCCAAGCCCGCCCTGCACGGTCTGCTCACCGAGGTGCGGGCGGTGATGGGCGAGGCGCTGCTCGCGGGCGGCACTTCCTTCGACGCGCTCTATGTGAACGTGAACGGTCAGTCCGGCTACTTCGAGCGCTCGCTCAACGCCTACGGCCGCGAGGACGAGCCGTGCCGCCGCTGCGGTGCCCCCATGGCGCGGGAGAAGTTCATGAACCGGTCCTCGTTCTCCTGCCCGCGCTGCCAGCGCCGACCCCGCCCCTGAACTGGGGGCTTGCCCTCCGGCCACCCGACGGCCTCGCCGCGATCACTTTCAGGCGCTACCGTTTTTCTATCGGCCGCACTGCGCGGCCATGGAGGACGAATGCGCAAACTGACCTACTACGTCGCGTCGACCATCGACGGGTTCATTGCCACCGAGGACGGCTCGGTCGATTTCTTCCCCGTGGGCGGTGACCACGGTTCGGCGATCGCCGCGCACTATCCGGAGACATTGCCGACCAAGGTGCGGGAGGCGCTGGGCATCGACAAGTCCGGCACCACCTTCGACACCGTCGTAATGGGCCGCAAGACACATGATTTCGGTGTCCGGACGGGCACCTCGAGCCCGTACGCGCATCTGCGCCAGTTCGTGGTGTCGGGTGCGCTGCCGGAGAGTCCGGATCCGGATGTGGAGCTCATCTCCGCGGATCCGCTGGGCCGGGTGCGAGAGCTCAAGCGGGAGAAGGGACTCGGCATCTGGCTGTGCGGCGGTGGGGAGCTCGCCCAGGCGCTGTTGCCGGAGATCGACCAGATCTTCCTGAAGCTGTACCCGATCGTGCTGGGGCGCGGCCGTCCGCTGTTCGGTTCCAGCGCACGGCTTCCCGACGCGGCCCGCTTCCGGGTGCTGACCAGCCGCGTGTTCGAGGACGGCGTGGCTTTTCTCAAGTACAGCCGGATTCGCTAGCGCGGCAGCGACTGTCGCCACCGAGACGGTCGTGCGACGCGATGCGCGCCCGCCTCGTGGACGGAGGCGGGCGCGCATCGGACGATATCGCCCCGGTGGCGGATATGTCAGAGGATGGCGACGGCGACCACGAGGCCGAGGGACAGGTGCGCGGCGGCCACCATCCAGGCGGCAGCCGTGTAGTCGGTGTTCTTCAGCATCGCACCGATGTCGATGCCGACCGCCAGCTCCAGCAGCCGCACCGAAACCACCTGCGCCACAATGCCGACCAAGCCGTACACGCCGGCGGTGACGAGGCCGTCGGAGAGCTTGCCCGCCGAGGCGTAGATGGCCAGCACCACGATGAGCGCCATGCTGATCATCCCGCTGGCGCTCACCAGCACCGCATTGGGCCGCCCCTCGGCGACCATGGCGCGCAGCGGACCCGGGGTGGTCAGATCCACGGCGAGGAAGCCGAGCACCATGAGCACCAGGCCGAGTACGGCGTAGCAGAGGATGGCCCCCACGCCACGGCCGAGCGTGCTCGCTTCCAGCGCGAGTGTGGCTGTCATCGATGTCCTCCAGGTAGGGGGTTGGTCAAAGCTTGCGCACCGGCGGGCTCGGTCACCGGTGCGGTCACTGCGGAATCCGGTGCGGTACGAAGGCCGCCCCATCATCGGTGATGAGCCCGGCGGTTTCCCGGATGCCGAGGCCGGCCGAGGTGTCGCCGACGATCCAGGCGCCCAGCACCGGCCGCATACCGTCGAATTCCGGCAGCGGGTCCAGCAACTGGTACACGAAACCCTCCGCGCCGTAGACGCCGCCGGTGGCGGCTTCCAAGCCCGCGCCGACGATGGTCATATTCGCGCCCTCGCGGCCGAGTTTCGGCTTGCGGATGTATTCGGTGAGTTCGTGCGGGTCGTCGAGGTAGGTGGGCAGCAGATTCGGGTGTCCGGGGTACATCTCCCACAGCACCGCGAGAATGGCCTTGTTGGACAGCAGCGTCTTCCACAGCGGTTCCAGCCACATGGTCTGCGGCAGGGAGCCCACCACGCGCTGCCCGAAGTCGTCGTCGAGCACCCACTCCCAGGGGTAGAGCTTGAAGACCGACTCGATGGGCGCTTCCGCCAGGTCGACGAAGCGCTCCAGTTCGGTATCCCAGCCGATCTCCTCGATGGGCAGTGCGACCGTGTCGAATCCGGCCTCGGCGGCCGTCTCCTGCATGTACGCGGTGGTGACGTTGTCCTCGCCGGTGGCGTCGGCGCTGGACCAGGTGAAGTGCAGTTCGCCGCCGGGCAGCGCGTCACGCAGTTCGCCCCAGCGCTCGACGAGCTTCTCGTGCAGGGAGTTCCACTGGTCGTCGTCGGGATGGGTGTCGGTGAGCCAGTGCCACTGCACGATCGCCGCCTCCAGCAGCGAGGTGGGTGTATCGGCGTTGTACTCCAGCAGTTTCGCCGGACCGCGACCGTCGTAGCGCAGGTCGAAGCGGCCGTAGACGTGCGGGTCGGCACGCTTCCAGGAATTGGCGATGGGTTCCCAACTCCACTGCGGCAGACCGAAATCGGCGAACCGCTCGGTGAGCACGACCTGTTCGACGGCGTGCAGGCACATGGTGTGCAGCACCTCGACCTGCGCCTCGAGGGCCAGGATCTCGTCCATGTCGAACTCGTAGTGCACCGACTCGTCCCAGTACGGGCGGGGCTGCCCGCTGGCGTCGCGACCCGGGGAGCCGTATACCAGCCCCTGCGCCGCGGTGATGTCCTTCCAGCCCGGGCGCGGGGTGCCGCGCAGTCGCCGCATTACGACCCGCCGCCGATCCGGGTGCCCAGCCCGCCGCGCTGAATGGTGGTGCCGCTCTTGGTCTTGATCTCCGCACCCTTGGGCTTCACCGTGGTGCCACCCGACGGCGGTTTGCCGATGGTGTTCGTGCCGCCGTAGTAGTAGCGGTACTGGTTGCCCGCGAGAATGAAGACGCCGGTGCTGTTGCCGCCGCTGGAACGGGAGGCTTCATCGCAGTACCGGTCGGGAACCACGATCTCCTCATTGTTCCTGGTGGCGGTGTAGGTCTCGCCATTGTTGCCGACGACGACCGTCTCACCCTTGTCGACGATGACGGTGCAGTAGGCGGTGACATCGGGTCCGGTGAGTGCGCTGTAGGCGAGGTAGCCGCCGCCGACCAGGCCAGCCACGCCCACCACGGCGACACCGCCGATGAGCAGCTTCTTGCGCTTCTTCTGCTTGGCCGCCTCGGCGTCGGCCGCGGCCCGGGCCTGCTCCTCGGCTCGCCGCCGGGCCTTCTCGCGCGCCCGCGCTTCGGCCACCGTGGGCGGGCGCGGCTGGGTGACTCCGGGTTCCTGGCGCTGCATGCTGCCGCGCGGCGGGGTCGGCAGGGCGACGGGGCGGTCGTCGTCGGCGGGGTTCGGTGGTCCGCCGGGATGTTCGTCAGTCACCGCTCGACTCCCAGGCCACCCCGCGCACTACCGCTCCTCGAATCCGTTCATTCCACCCTGTGCGGCGCCCCAGTCTTCCACAACGAGATCGACTCGGCCAGGTGTGTCACCGGCGCGCAGCAGCGTCAGAAGTGTCTCACAATTCCGCCGCGGCCCCTCGGCGATCACGTGCACCCGGCCGTCGCGGTGATTGCGGGCGTAACCGGTGAGCCCGAGCTCGAGCGCCCGCGACCGCGTCCACCACCGGAAGCCCACCCCCTGGACGAGTCCGTGCACCCAGGCGCTGAGCCGGACGGGGTCGGCGCTCATTCGTCGATGGTGAAGGACAGGTTGACCACGGTGCCCGCCTTCAGGGTGCGGCCCACGGTGCACACCTTGTCGATGGCGCGCTGCGCGGCGACCAGCAGCCGCTGCCGGGACTCCTCGTCGAGTTCGCTCATATCCAGTTCGAAGGATTCGTTCAGCTCGGGGTAGAGCTCGTTCTCGCGGTCGGCGTCGCCGGAGACGCGCACGGTGGCGTCGAAGTTGTCGCCGAGGCGGCGCGACAGGGTGAAATCGGCGCTGAGTCCGGTGCAGCCCGCCAGCGCGATCTTCAGCAGTTCACCGGGCGTGAACGCGCCGGGTACGCCCTGGGAGGCGATGAGCACCTCGCCGCCGCGATTGTTGCGGCCGGTGTAGGCGCGGGTGCCGGTGCGCTCCACCCACAGTTCGACCGGTTCGGCGGCCAGGGTGGGAGCGGCGGTCTGCGGTGCGGCGGTCTGTTCGGACATGACACGATCCTCCCATTGCTCGGTGGCGGACCCGGCGGGACCCGTCCGGATATGCCGAACGTCGATCGGGTCGGCCGCATTCCGCCGCACCGGTCGGCTCAATCCCGCCAGCCGCTGGCGTCGAGCACGGTATCCCAGGTGAACGGCACCAGTTCCGGATGCCGCAGCCGCAGGATCTCGCCCGGCAGACTGCCCGGCGGGGCCTTGCGCGGATTCGCGATCACCTGTTTCGCGATGGACTCGGTGAGGGCGCGGGTGCCGCCGAGGCGCGGGTAGGCGGCGTGCACGGCATCGGCCAGGCCCGGCGGCAGATCATTCGGGCCGCCGCCCACGTCGATGCCGATACCGCTGACCGAGATCCAGATCTCGGCCGGGCGGCGGCGACGGTAGACGGGCGACGAACTCAGTCCCGTGGTGTGCGCGGCGATGGCGTCCCAGATGATGTCGACGCGCTCATCGGAGACGCCCTGGCCTTCCAGCCACCGCGCCGCGTAGTCCGCGCCGTCCATCTCGAATCGCTGTGTGCCATTGGCGCGTTCGGCCAGCCCGATATCGTGCAGGACGCAGATGAGGAACATGATCTCCTCGTCGTAGTCCCGGCCGGGGGTGAGTCCCTGGGCGGCGGCGAGCGCCCGCCCGAAGAAGAAGCCGCGCAGGCTGTGGTGGCACAAATGGGGCTCCAGCGCCTCGAACATCAGCTGGTTGGCGGCTTCGGCCAGCGGGGTCGCGGGGGGGGGGGGTGAGTGACATGAGCTTCTCCTATTCCGCGCCGGGGCGCACGATCATGAGGACGACCACGACCGTCCACAGCAGGTTGTAGATTCCGGCGAGCATGCCGAGGGTGCGCAGGCGCTTGCCGTCGTCCGGGGCGTCGAGGGCTTGGCGCTGCATGGGGTGGATGACGACGGCGAGCAGGCCGCCCGCGGTGAAGGTGAGGGCCATGGCGAGGCCGATCCAGATCTCGCTCATCCGGCCCTGGACGGTGGCCAGGATGATGCCGACGATCGGCACGCTGAGGGCCAGTAGCGCGTAGGTGCCGGTGATCCGATGAAAAGCCTTGGCGACGGCCGGGTTTCGTTCGGGCGCGGGAGGTCCGGCCGCGGTGGCGGCGACGGGTGCGTAGCGCGGGAACAGGCTCGCGGCGACGGCCGAACCGCCGACGAAGATGATTCCGGCCAGCACGTGTATCGACAGCAGTGCCTTCTGCATGGCATCACTCCAACCTTCAGGGTGGCTGAAGCGTAGCAGTAGGCTTCAGTTAGGCTGAAGGGGGTGGGAAACGTCACCGCGGGCGGGGAAAGTGGCTGTCAGGAACCGCTTCCGGCCCGGAAGGCCGCCATCACCGCCTCGCCGATCCGGCGGCGGTCGGGATCCGCCTCGGCTCCGAACAGGCGCTCGTCCACCTCGTCGACCACCTGCTGGGCCGCGCGCAGCAAGCGTCTGCCCTTCGCGGTGAGTTCGATGGTCGACGCCGATCCGGCGCGAGCCGTGCGATCGCGCACCAGTCCCGCGGCGACCATGGATTTCACCGCGGTGTGCACACTCTGCACGCTGATGCCGCCCATGCGCGCCAACTCGCTGAACGACGCCCCTGGAATGGCGGCGATATGGCCGAGGACCGCCAGGCGGGCGACGGTGAGGCTCAGCGGGGCCAGTGCCGCGCCGAGTTCGGCCTCGATGCGATGCGCCAAGGTCAGCACGATGATCGAGGTGCTGGCGGGTGGCGGTTCGGGCAGGCCGTTCTGGGTGGTCACCGGGATATTTTCGCGCACGCTCCGGCGCGGGGGTGGTTGCCGGGGCGCGCTGGCAGGTCGCGGTAGCCTTCAGTCTGGTTGAAGGTTGGCCCGTGCGCGGCTACGCTGCGAGCCCATGGACGAATCTACTACTGCGCGTAGTAATTCTGGCGGCTCCGGCCGTTTGCCGCGACGCACGCTCCTCGGCTCGGCACTGATGGCGGCGGGTGCGGCGAGCGCCGGGATCGTGGCGGGCCGGGTGAGCGCGCCGGAGCGCTCGGCGGACCCATCCGTCGAACCGTTCCACGGACCGCATCAGGCCGGTATCGAGACTGTCGTACAGTCGCACGCGCTCTTCCTGGCCTGCGATGTCGCGCGCCCGGATCGCGGGGTGTTGCGCGAGCTGCTGGCCGCCTGCACGGAGACCGCGGTCGCGCTCACCGCGGGTGAGCGGGTGCCGGATACCGCCGACACCGATCCGGGCTTCAGCAATCACACCGATTTCGCCAGTGGGCTCGATCCCGCCCGCCTGACCGTGACCTTCGGCCTCGGTCCGTCGCTCTTCGACGACCGTTTCGGTCTGGCCGACCGCCGCCCCGAACACCTGCGGCAGCTGCCCGAATTTCCCGGCGACGCACTGAATCCCGCCTGGTGCGGCGGCGACGTCCTGGTACAGATCTGCGCCGACGACGCCCAGGTGGTGAGCCATGCCTTCCGGTCGCTGCGGGCGCGGCTGCCGGGCCTGGGACGGATGCGCTGGACCCAGCACGGCTTCCTGAGCCGTCCGAAGGACGGCGGCACCCCGCGAAATATGTTCGGCCACAAGGACGGCACCGCCAACCCCCGCCCCGGCACCCCGGAGTTCGCGCGCACGGTCTGGGTGGACGGCTCCGCCGAACCCGCGTGGTTCCACGGCGGCAGCTATCTGGTGTTCCGCAAGATCCGCATGAAGACCGCCGACTGGGACATGTTGGCGCTGGCCGAGCAGGATCGCATCGTGGGACGTCGGCGCGGTGACGGCGCGCCGCTCGGCGGCACCGGGGAATTCGATCCGGTGGACCTCGACGCCCGCTCCGCCGACGGCGAGCTGATCATTCCGGCCGACGCCCATATCCGCCTGGTCCACGACATCCCGATGTTCCGCCGCGGCTACAACTACGACTACGGCACCCTCGTCGCGAACGCGGGCGGCGAGCCGGAACCGGTCGGCCCGCACAGCCACCCCGAGGGCACCGATCCGAACCACACCCACGGCGGGCACGGCTCCCTGGATGCCGGACTGCTGTTCGTGGCCTACATGAACAACCCGCCGGCACAGTTCATCCGGGCGCAGCGGGCACTCGCCGCGTCCGATCGGATGAACGCGGTCATCCAGCACACCGGTAGCGCCCTCTTCGCCGTACCGCCCGGCGTGGCACCCGGTGCGCCGGTCGCCGCCGGGCTGGGCTTGGACTAGCTCGCCAGCGACGAAACCAGTTCGGGTGTCAGGTCTTTCAGACCGTCGGCGACGTAGGCGGCAAGGTTCAGGGCGTCCTCGGCCGGTGGGTAGCGTGGGTGGGGGACGGCGATCACCGTGAGTCCGGCGGCGTGGGCGGAGCGCAGGCCGTTGCTGGAATCCTCGATGGCCGCGCCGGATTCGGGGGTGATGCCGAGCCGGGCCACCGCCGCCAGATAGCCGTCCGGGGCGGGCTTGCCGCGCGAGACCTCCTCGGTGGAGACGGTGGCCCGGAACAGCCGGGTCACCCCCATGTGGTCGAGGGCGACGTCGATGAGCCGTCGCGGCGACGAACTGGCCAGGCCGAGGATGAAATGCTCGCCCATGCCGCGCACCGTCTCCACCGCGTGCGGCATGAGCGGCAGGTGGTCGGCGTAGCGGTCGCTCATGCGGTCGATGACGTCCGCGGCCACCTGTTCGGGCGTGCGCCGCCCATCCAGCAGGTTGGTGCTCAGGTATGCGGCCCACTCGGCGGTGCTCATGCCCATGAGCCGGTCCTGGGTGTCGGACAGCCAGCGGCCGCCCAGCTCGTCGATATAGCCGCGCCGGACCTCCTCCCAGATGGGCTCGGTGTCGAGCAGTACGCCGTCCATGTCGAACACGATCGCCTGGAATGACATGGCCCCATCGTGCGCCATCCCGGCCTCACGCCTGGAACCGGTACCCCATGCCCGCCTCGGTCAGCAGATGTTTGGGCTGCGACGGGTCGTCCTCGAGTTTGCGCCGCAACTGCGCGAGATAGACCCGCAGATAATGGGTTTCGGTCGCGTACGAGGGACCCCACACCTCGCGCAGCAGCTCCCGCCGCCCCACCAGCTTGCCGCGATTGCGCACCAGCATCTCCAGCATCCCCCATTCGGTGGGGGTGAGATGCACATCCTTGCCGTGCCGGGTCACCTTCTTCATGGCCAGATCGACCGTGAAGGAGGCGGTTTCCACCACCGGCTCGGCATTGTCGCCGGAGGTCGCGGCCCGGCGCACGGCCGCGCGCAGCCGGGCCAGCAGTTCGTCCATGCCGAACGGCTTGGTGACGTAGTCGTCCGCGCCCGCGTCCAGCGCCTCCACCTTGTCGGAGGAGTCCGTGCGCGCCGACAGCACGATCACGGGTGCGGTGGACCAGCCGCGCAGCCCGCCGAGCACCTCGATGCCGTCCATATCCGGCAACCCCAGATCCAGCACCACCACGTCGGGATGCTTCTCCGCGGCCGCTCGCAGCGCGGCCGCCCCGTTCGCGGCGGTGATCACCTCGTAGCCGCGCACCGACAGGTTGATGCGCAGCGCCCGCAGAATCTGCGGTTCGTCGTCGACCACGAGGACCCTGGTCGGCGCAGTCGCCGATGTCGTCACCCGATCTCCTGTTCTGTAGCCGTACCCGCCGGGGATTCCGTCTCGGTGGAGTCTTCGGAGTCACCACCACCCGCGGGTAGGTCGATCACCATCGTCAATCCGCCGCCCGGGGTCGGTTCCGCGTGCACGGTGCCGCCCATGGCGTCCACGAAACCGCGCACCACCGACAATCCCAGTCCCACGCCGGTGGAATTGTCCCGGTCGCCGAGCCGCTGGAACGGTTCGAACAGCTGGTCCTCCATCCCGGTGGGCACGCCCGGCCCGGTGTCGACCACGGTGAGCGACACCCGGTCACCGGTCTGCTCGGCGGTCACCCGCACGGGCGCGTCGGCGGGGGAGTACCGCACCGCGTTGTCGATCAGATTGGCCAGCACCCGTTCCAACAGCCCGCTGTCGGCGCGGACCGAGATACCGTCGACCGCCACCCGCACCCGGTCGCGGGCCGTCCGCCGCAGACCCCGGGTGCCCATGCCGAGCAGCGCCCGGTGCACCACCTCATCCAGGTATACCCGCCGCATCCGCGGTCGCACGACACCTACCATGAGCCGCGACGAATCCAGCAGATTGCCCACCAGCGCGGTGAGCTGATCCACCGATTCCTCGATGGTCTCCAGCAGTTCGGCGGTGTCCTCGGGGGAGAACTCCACATCGTCGCTGCGCAGGCTCGACACCGACGCCTTGGCGGCGGCCAGGGGGGTGCGCAGATCATGGCTCACCGCCGACAGCAGCGCGCGACGCAGCTTGTCGGCCGCCAGCAGCGCCTGCGCGGCGCTGGCCTCCTCCCGCAGCTGTCGCTGATTCACCAGTCCGGCGGCCTGATTCGCGACCGCGCCGAGTACCAGTCGGTCGGCGGAGGTGATCCGGGGGCCGCGCAGCAGCAGCCGGTGGCGGCCGTCGCCCGCCTCGATGGCGGTATCGGCGTCCGGAACCCGTTGCGGCGCATCCGCACCCACGCTCGCCACCACACCGTCGGCGGCGACGAAGCTGACCGCGTGCTGCCGGTAGGTCTCGCGGGCGCGTTCCAGCAGCGCGGGCAGATCCGCGCCGTGCAGCACCGCGCCCGCGAACAGCGTGAGCAGTTCGGCCTGCCGGGATGCCTTGCGCGCCTCGCGGGTTCGCTGCGCCGCCACGTCCACCAGCGCCGCCACCGCGACCGCGACCAGCAGCAGCACCACGATGGTGAGGAGATTGTCGAGTTCGGAGATGGTCCAGCTGTGCCGCGGCGAGGTGAGGTACCAGTTCAGCAGCAGGCCCGACAGCAGCGCGGACAGCGCTGCCGGAGCCACGCCGCCGAACAGCGCGACCGCGATCACCCCGATGAAGAACAGCGCGCTCTCGCCGCCGAGATCCAGAAACCGGTCCAGCCACAGCACATTCACCAGGCAGATGAGCGTGGGCACCAGCAGCGCCGCCACCCAGGAGGTGAGGGCGCGGTCGCGCGGGGACAGCGCCGACCACCGGACGCCGCGCCGGGACTCCTCGTGCGTCACCATGTGCACGTCGATGCTGCCGGACTGCTGCACCACGGCCGCCCCGATGCCCTCGTCGAAGGTGCGTGCCCACCGCGACCGCCGGGAGGTGCCAAGCACCAGTTGGGTCGCGTTCACCTGGCGCGCGAAATCCAGCAGGGCGGTAGGCACCTCGTCCCCGGCGACGGTGTGCAGCGAGGCGTCGAGACCGGTGGCCAGCTCCCGCAGCCGCGCCAACCGCTGCGCCGACACCCCCGCCAGCCCGTCGCCGCGCACCACGTGCACGACGATCAGTTCGGCGCTGGACTTGGTGGCGATGCGGCTGGCGCGCCGCACGATGGTCTCCGACTCCGGTCCACCGGTCACCGCCACCACGACGCGTTCGCGCGCCTCCCAGGTGTCGGTGATGCGGTGGTCGGCACGGTATTTCGCGAGCGCGGCGTCCACCTGATCGGCCAGCCACAGCAGCGCCAGCTCCCGCAGCGCGGTCAGGTTGCCGGGGCGGAAGTAGTTGCGCAGCGCGGCGTCCACCTGGCTCGCGGCGTACACATTTCCGTGGGAGAGCCTGCGCCGCAACGCTTCCGGCGTGATGTCCACCAGCTCGACCTGATCGGCCCCGCGCACCACCCAGTCGGGCACGGTCTCCCGCTGCACCACCCCGGTGATCCGCTCGACGACATCGTTGAGGCCCTCCAGATGCTGCACGTTCACCGTCGAGATCACATCGATCCCGGCGTCGAGCAGTTCGTGCACATCCTGCCAGCGCTTCTCGTTGCCGCTTCCCGGCACATTGGTGTGCGCCAGCTCGTCCACCAGCACCACCGCCGGAGCCCGCCGCAACACCGCCGCCACATCCAGCTCCGGCATCGTGGTGCCCCGGTACTCGACCAGCCGAGGCGGAATCCGCTCGATCCCCGCCAACAGCTCGGCGGTCTTCTCGCGCCCGTGCGTCTCGACCACCGCCGCCACCACATCGCGCCCACGCGCCAGCCGCCGATGCGCCTCCGCCAACATCGAATACGTCTTGCCGACCCCCGGGGCCGCCCCCAGGTAAATCCGCAGTTGCCCGCGTTTCACTGCCTCATCATCGCGCGTGGGTCGCGGCGCGGGACGCGCGCCACCCGCACGCGCCGCGCCGCGGTCGCTCCGGCGAGGACGCGCAGGCACAGGGCCGCCGTGAGGAAGCCGAAGACCACCAGCAGGGTGCACGCCATGTCGGGCACTGACATCTCCTTGTGTAGGTGCGCGGGTCTCGCGCGTTCGGGTCTCACACTGTTTACCGCCGCGAATATCGATCGGCCGGAGATTAGCGGTTTCTTGACGCGAAGTGCGGGTGCGTTGACGATTTTCGACGACACGCGGCGAGTTTGCTGTCAACGACTCGTCAAAGCGGCGGGCCGGGGCGCTAAGGAAGCGTCAAGAGCATCGAAATCCGGCCGAGCGGGCGCTTGACTCACTCCGGCGCATCCACGGATGCGCTCGTGAGGAGAGAGGTTCGGATATATGTCCATCGTGGTGTTCACGGTGTTGACCGTCGCGGTCTTCGCCCTGCTCGGCCTGATCCAGCGGGGGGTGGAGCGGCTGTGACCCAGAACGTCGTCGGTCTGGTCCTGGCCTTCGGCATCGCCGTCTATCTGATTGCGGCGCTGCTGTTTCCGGAGAGGTTCTGAGTGAACACGACTACCGCGGGGATCGCCTTCCTGGCGTCCCTGGTGCTGGCGTTGGCCCTCGTCCATGCGCCGCTGGGCGACTACATGTACCGGGTGTACAGCGGTACCCGGCACTCCCGCGTGGAGCGCCGCATCTACCGGCTCATCGGGGTGCACCCCGAGGTCGAGCACAGCTGGGGCGTGTACGCCCGCAGCGTGCTCGCCTTCTCGGCCATCAGCGTGCTCTTCCTGTTCTTCCTGCAACTGCTCCAGGGCAGGCTGCCGCTGCGTCTCGGCGAGCAGGGCACCGAGGTGACCGCCGCACTGGCCTGGAACACCGCGGTCAGTTTCGTCACCAATACCAACTGGCAGAACTACGGCGGCGAATCCACCTACGGGCATCTGGTGCAGATGGGCGGCCTGGCGGTGCAGAACTTCGTCTCCGCCGCGGTCGGCATCTCGGTGGCCATGGCCTTGGTCCGCGGATTCGCTCGCCGGCACACCGGCGAGCTGGGCAACTTCTGGGTGGATCTGGTGAGGGGAACCATCCGGATTCTGCTGCCGATCTCGTTCGTGGCGGCGCTGGTCCTGGTGATCGGCGGAGCCGTGCAGAACTTCCACGTGCACGACCAGGTGGCGAATACCGTTGCGGGAGGGCGGCAGACGCTGCCCGGCGGCCCGGTCGCCAGCCAGGAGGCCATCAAGAACCTGGGCACCAATGGCGGCGGCTTCTACAACGTCAACTCGGCCCACCCGTTCGAGAATCCGACGACCTGGACCAACTGGGTGGAGATCTTCCTGCTGCTGGTGATCAGCTTCTCGCTGCCGCGCACCTTCGGGCGCATGGTCGGTAGCCGGAAGCAGGGCTTCGCCATCGCGGGCGTCATGAGCACCATCGCCATGGTCAGCTGGTCGCTGACGCTGTTCTTCCAGCTGCGGCACCACGGTACGGTGCCATCGGCCGTCGGCGCGTCCCTGGAGGGCGTGGAACAGCGCTTCGGCGTGGCGAACTCGGCCGTCTTCGCGGCCTCCACCACGCTGACCTCGACCGGGTCGGTGGACTCGTTCCACGACTCCTACACCAGCCTGGGCGGTCTCATGCTGCTGTTCAACATGCAGCTCGGCGAGGTCGCGCCCGGCGGCGTCGGCTCCGGGCTGTACGGCATGCTGATCCTCGCGGTGATCACCGTCTTCGTGGCCGGGCTGATGGTGGGGCGCACCCCGGAGTATCTGGGCAAGAAGATCACTCCGCGTGAGATCAAGTTGGCCGCGGCCTATTTCCTGGTTTCGCCGCTGCTGGTGCTCGTCGGCACCGCGCTCGCCATGGCCATGCCGGGCCAACGCGCGAGCATGCTCAACTCCGGTCCGCACGGACTGTCGGAGGTGTTGTACGCCTTCACCTCCGCGGCCAACAACAACGGCTCGGCCTTCGCCGGACTGACCGGCGACACCGCGTGGTTCAACACCGCGCTAGGCCTGGCCATGGCCTGCGGCCGTTTCCTGCCCATGATTCTCGTTCTCGCCCTGGCCGGTTCGCTGGCCCGGCAGGGTCGCACCCCGGAATCGATCGGCACGCTCCCGACCCATCGGCCGCAGTTCGTCGGCATGGTCGTCGGCGTGACCGTCATCCTGGTCGCCCTGACCTTCCTGCCCGCGCTGGCGCTCGGGCCGCTCGCCGAAGGAATCCACTGATATGACTGCTCCTAGCATCGAACACACCTCGGCCGAGCAGCCGAGCAGGGGGCGGGCGCGGCGGGGGCTGTTCGACCCCGAGCTACTGCTGAAGTCGTTGCCGGACGCCTTCCGCAAGCTCGACCCGCGCACCCTGTGGCGCAACCCCGTCATGCTGATCGTGGAGATCGGCGCGGTCTGGGCCACCGTGCTGGCGCTGGCGGATCCGAGCTTCTTCGGCTGGGCCATCGTGCTCTGGCTGTGGGCCACGGTGCTTTTCGCGAATCTGGCCGAGGCCGTCGCCGAGGGGCGGGGCAAGGCGCAGGCCGACACGCTGCGCAAGGCCAAGACCGACACCGTGGCACGGCGGCTGATCGACTGGTCACCCGGTGCGCACGTCATCGAGGAGCAGGTCGCGGCCCCGGAGTTGCGGCGCGGCGACCACGTCGTGGTCGAGGCGGGGCAGGTGATTCCGGGTGACGGCGATGTGGTGGAAGGCATCGCCTCGGTGGACGAATCGGCCATCACCGGGGAGTCCGCGCCGGTGATCCGGGAATCCGGCGGGGACCGCTCGGCGGTGACCGGCGGCACGACGGTGCTGTCGGACCGTATCGTCGTGCGGATCACCCAGGAACCGGGCGGCTCGTTCATCGACAAGATGATCGCGCTGGTCGAGGGCGCGAGTCGGCAGAAGACGCCGAACGAGATCGCGCTGAACATCCTGCTCGCCGCGCTGACCATCATCTTCGTGTTCGCGGTGGTGACATTGCAGCCGCTGGCGATCTACGCCAAGGCCGACAATCCGGGGGTGCCCGACAGCCTGGCGCTGACCGGCGACGGGATCACCGGCATCGTGCTGGTGTCGCTGCTGGTGTGCCTGATTCCCACCACGATCGGCGCGCTGCTGTCGGCCATCGGCATCGCGGGGATGGACCGCCTGGTGCAGCGCAATGTGCTGGCCATGTCCGGCCGTGCCGTGGAGGCCGCCGGGGATGTGAACACGCTGCTGCTGGACAAGACCGGCACCATTACGCTGGGCAACCGGCAGGCATCGGAGTTCGTGCCCATGCCGGGCGTGACACCCGACGAGATGGCCGACGCCGCACAGCTTTCCAGCCTCGCCGACGAAACCCCCGAAGGCCGCTCCATCGTCGTGTACGCGAAGCAGGCATACAACAAGCGCGAGCGGCACGCGGGTGAGCTGACCGGGGCGACCTGGGTGGAGTTCACCGCCCAGACCCGCATGTCGGGCGTGGACCTGCACGACGGGCACCGGCTGCGCAAGGGCGCGGCCAGCGCCGTCACCGAATGGGTGCGGGTCAACGGCGGCGAGGTGCCCGAGGCTGTCGGTCGGACCGTGGACGGCATCTCCGCCTCCGGCGGCACCCCGCTGGTGGTCGCGGAGATCCAGAACGGCACGGCCCGGCTGCTCGGCGTCATCCATCTCAAGGATGTCGTCAAGGCAGGCATGCGCGAGCGCTTCGACGAGATGCGCCGCATGGGCATCCGCACCGTCATGATCACCGGTGACAATCCCTTGACCGCCAAGGCCATTGCCGAGGAGGCGGGCGTGGACGACTTCCTCGCCGAGGCCACCCCCGAGGACAAGCTCGCGCTCATCACCTCCGAGCAGGCCGGTGGCCGCCTGGTCGCCATGACCGGTGACGGCACCAACGACGCGCCCGCCCTGGCTCAGGCCGATGTGGGCGTCGCCATGAACACCGGCACCTCCGCGGCCAAGGAGGCCGGGAACATGGTCGATCTGGATTCGGATCCGACCAAGCTCATCGAGATCGTGGAGATCGGCAAACAGCTGCTCATCACCCGCGGCGCGCTCACCACGTTCTCCATCGCCAACGACATCGCCAAGTACTTCGCCATCATTCCGGCGCTGTTCGTGGTGCTGTACCCCGGCCTGGACGCGCTGAACATCATGCGCTTGGCCAGCCCGCAGTCGGCGATCCTGTCCGCGGTCGTATTCAACGCCGTCGTCATCGTGGCGCTGATCCCGCTGGCGCTGCGGGGTGTGGCCTATCGACCGGCCGCGGCGTCGAAGCTGTTGAGCCGCAATCTCGCGGTGTACGGCGTCGGCGGCATCATCGCGCCGTTCCTCGGCATCAAGCTCATCGACCTCGTGGTCCGATACCTCCCCGGGATGTCCTGATATGCGTACGTCAACCTGGATTCGGCAACATCTCGCGGCGCTGCGCGCGCTGCTGGTGCTCACCGTGATCACCGGAATCGTCTATCCCGTCGCGGTTTTCGCGGTGGCGCAGCTGCCCGGCCTGCGCGACAAAGCCGATGGCTCGCTGCTCGAGCGGGACGGAGGCGTGGTGGGCTCCAGCCTGATCGGGCAGTCCTTCACCGATGCCGACGGCAACGCTCTGGCGCAGTACTTCCAGAGCCGCCCGTCGGTGGCCGGCGACGGCTACGATCCCCTGTCGACCTCGGCGAGCAATCTCGGCCCGGAGGACATCGTCGACACCGCCGACACCACCAGCCTGCTCACCGAGGTGTGCACGCGCAGTAAGGAAGTCGGCGAGCGCGAGGGTGTGGACGGGCGACGCGCCTACTGCACCCCGGCCGGGGTCGGCGCGGTGCTGTCCGTCATCGGCCCGCGCTCGGCCGACGGTACGGTCGAGCATCCCACCACGGTGGTCAGTGTCAACGAACTCTGCCCGGCCACACCGTTTCTCGCCACGTATCGGGGCGTGACGGTGGAGTGCGCGGTGGCGGGGGAGGACTACTCGATCGGCCGTCTCGTGCCGATCGCGGGTGATGTCCCGGCCGTTCCGGCCGTGCCCGCTGACGCGGTCACCGCCAGTGGCAGCGGGCTGGACCCGCACATCTCCCCGGCGTACGCCGCGATTCAGGTCGCGCGGGTGGCCAGGGCGCGCGGTGTTTCCGCCGAGGAGGTCCGCGCACTGGTGGCGGCCCACACCAGCGGCCGGGATCTCGGCTTCCTGGGTGAGCCGAGGGTGAACGTGCTCGAACTGAACCTGGACCTGGACAGTCGATTCCCGCTGCGTGGCTGATCGTTTCGGCATCGGTGTCGTGTGGCATCGGCCGTGGCGGGCGAGCCGCCCCGATCGCGCAGGGCGGGCGATCGGGGCGGCTCTGGCGTGCGCGACATGTGGGGCCGCGCACGTGGTTGGGGCGTCAGCGGAAGATGACGCAGGTGGTGGTGGCGTGCGCGACCAGGCGGCCCTGGTCGTCGGTGACGCGGCCCTCGGCGGTGGCGGTGGTGCGGCCGACGTGGATGGTGGTGCCGGTGGCGGTGAGCGTGCGGCCGTCGGTGGGGACCGCGCGAATGTATTTGATCTCCAGCCCGAGCGTGGTGTAGCCGACCCCCGCCGGGAGGGTGGTGTGCACCGCGCAGCCCATGACCGAATCCAGCAGGGTGGCGCAGATGCCGCCGTGGGTGGTGCCGAGCGGGTTGGCGAAGTCCGGGCGGGTGCGCAGGCTGAACACGACCTCACCCTCCTCCAGCGAATCGACCTCGATACCGAGCAGATCGCCGATGTAGGGCGGGCGCTCCGACATGCTCATGGCGGTCCGCAGCAGCTCCAGGCCCGACAGTGCGGCGAAGTCGATCTCGGGGGCGGTCATGAATGGCATCCTTTCGATGAACCGATCGGTTCACATCTGTCATGATTGGACCATGGACCGATCGGTTCACGCAAGACCCGTGCCGCACGACCGTCAGGAGATCGCATGAGCGCCGGACCCCGGGACCGGTTGATCGAGAGCGCCATCGAACTGGTGCGGGAGCAGGGTGTGCACGGTGCGGGACTGTCCGCCCTGCTGGATCGCAGCCGCGCCTCCCGCAACTCGCTCTACCAGCACTTCCCCGAGGGCAAGGGGGAACTCGTGGAGGCCGCCACCCGGGTGGCGGCCGACCGCATGTCCGCGCTCATCGACACGTTCATGTCCACCGGCACCGCGGAGGACTGGCTGGTGTCCCTGCTCGACTGGTGGAAGCGCAATCTGGAACGCAGCGCCTTCGGCGCGGGCTGCCCGGTGGTCAGCGCCGCCCTGGCCGAGGACGAGCCACGCGTGCAGGCCGTCGCGGCACTGGCCTTCGGCGACTGGACCGAACGGCTCGCCGCCGCGCTCACCTGCCAGGGTCTCCCCGAGGAGCGGGCGCGGTCACTGGCCGGATTCATGCTCAGCGCCATCGAGGGGGCCATCATCCAGGCGCGGGCGTTGAAAACGACCCGGCCGCTGGACGAGGTGCGGGAACAGCTGGTGCCGCTGCTGCCGCGCTAGCTCACCACCAACCCAGCAGCGGTTGCAGCTGGCGGCCCAGTTCCGGTGCCAGCGACCGCGAGTAGCTCGCGGTCAGGTGGTGCTCGTCGTGGTAGACGAGGATATTGCCCTCGATCACCGAGCACACGTCCGGACGGCACACCGCGTCGGAGAGATCCAGCGGGAAGACATTCGGGAAGTCCTCGGCGGGCGCGGCGGCCGGATTGACGTTGGACAGCGCGTCCTCCCGCTTCATGCCGCAGCTCACCCGATCGCCACCGGCGGCCAGACAGTCGATGGCGCGGTAGCGCACCTTGTCGCGGCGCAACCACGGGGTGTCGCGCATCGCGAGCACGTGCAGGCCGCGATCCTCCAGGGCGGTCCACACATCCAGGTAGTCCGTCGGCGTCTCGTCGCCGCCCGCGTCGGCGGGGCGGGTGCCGGTGGTGAACACCCAGTCCGGCTTGTCCTCGCCGAGCCGGTCGATGACCTCCGCGGACCAGTCGCGGCAGTCGGCGATGGGCAGACCCTTGTACATGGGCTCCGCGGCCACGGTCAGCGGACAGCCCATCTTCAGGAAGACGACCAGCCGGAAACCGTGCTCCTCACCCAGTAGGTGCAGGGCCGGAATCCAGTGCTCGGCATGGGAATTGCCGACCACGGCAATGGTGCGGGTCGCCGAGGTGTCGCCGTACTCGCAGGTGATGACGGCGCGGGTGTCGAAGTCGGAGATGCAGCCGTCCCGGGTGGGATAGGCGTTGTCGGCGGGCGCCTCCGCGATGGTCGGGCGCATCTCGGCATTGGGCACCGGCGCGTGCGCGATGAGCGCCTCCGCCCCCGGGTAGCGCACCGGATCGAGCTCGCCCACCGGTTGCAGCTTCGAGCCGTT
Organism: Nocardia sp. CC213A; assembly: GCF_030766805.1. NCBI lineage: Bacteria > Bacillati > Actinomycetota > Actinomycetes > Mycobacteriales > Nocardiaceae > Nocardia > Nocardia sp. CC213A. The sequence continues at coordinate 159,780 of NZ_JASFXA010000008.1, read as the reverse complement.
GATCACCTGCCAGGTGAACGCGCATCCGACCAGCAGAATGCCGACGGTCGCGGTGGCGAAGCCGGTGCGCAGCCGGTAGTCGCGGTCGGCGGTGGGTTCACCGCGCACCCGCAGCGGTTCCTCGATGAAGCGGTTGGTGGCGTAGGCGAGCAGCAGGGAGGCTGCGATCACCGCCGAACCGCCGACCAATCCCGCTGTGCGCGACTGTGTTTCGCCGAGCATGAAGATGAGAATCGGCCAGTGCCACAGGTACAGCGAGTACGCGAGCGATCCCAGCCGCACCGCCGGAGCGCTGGCCAGCATCCGGTTCACCCACGGCTGCCGCGCCCCACCGAGATTCGCGCCCGCCGCGATGAGGGCCACGGTCGCGCCCACCGGCAGCAACGCCGCCGGACCGGGGAAGCGGGCGGCGCCGTCGATCAGCCAACCGCAGGCCACGATGGCGGACAGGCCCGCGACCGCCAGCACCGCGCGGGCCAGGCGAGGCAGTGCGATGTGCGGTGCGGCCATCGCCAGCAGCGCACCCACCAGCGGCTCCCAGGCGCGCGCGAAGGTGTCGTAGTAGTTCCAGCCCTGCTGATTCGAAACCCCTTGCGTCGCATGCAGAAGTGCGGCGACGGCCAGCACGCCGAACAACGCGGCCACCCACGCGGTCACCGACCCGGTTCGATCGTTGCGGCGACAGACGAAGGTCACCAGGGCGACCAGGGCCAGCAGCGCCACGTACATCTGCCCCTGCACCGACATCGACCACAGATGCTGGAGCGGACTCACGGCGGGATCGGCCGCCAGGTAGTCGGTCCACGCCGCCGCCAGGTACCAGTTCTGGTAGTAGAACAGCGAGGCCAGCGTCTGCGCGGCCATATCGGACCAGCGGGTGTACGGCTGGAAGACGACCGTCGCGACGGCCACGGCGGTCAGCACCACCACCATGGCCGGGAGCAGCCGCCGTCCGGTGCGCCGCAGCGTCTGCCGGATACCCACCGAACCCGTCTCGGCCTGCCGCAGCAGCATCCCGGTGAAGAAGAAGCCCGACAGCACCAGGAAGACGTCCACGCCGCCGGACACCCGGCCGAACCAGATGTGGAACACCACCACCAGCGCGATGGCTATTCCGCGTAGGCCGTCCAGGTCGAGACGGTATTCGCGGCGGCGCGGGGCGGCGTCGCCGGACCCGGTGCCCGGCGTGGTCGACGATGACGTGGAAGAGACAGACATGGCGCGGCAATTCTGGAGTATCGCACGCCTCAGCACGAAATCGCCACGCAGATCGTGACGGTAATGTGCGGATTCTCACCGGTGGGCGGGTCAGGCGAGAACGAAATAGCGCAGCCAGAGATACGGTGCCGCCACCGCGACGCTCACCGCCGTCACCACCATGCCCTTGCGAGTGAATTCCCAGAACGAGATCGGCGTGTCGGCTCGTCGGGCGATGCCCAGCATGACCACGTTCGCGCTCGCGCCGACGGCGGTGAGATTGCCGCCGAAGTCCGCGCCCAGGGCCAGCGACCACCACAGCGCCTCCGCGTGCTGGTCCATACTGCCCGCCAGATCCGCCACCAGCGGACTCATGGTGGCGACATAGGGGATGTTGTCGATGATGCCCGAGAGCACGGCCGAGACCACCAGGATGAGCATGGTGGCCAGCAGGGCATCGCCGCCGGTGACCTCGGTGGCGCGGGCGGCGAGCCGCTCGATCACGCCGGTCTTCACCAGTGCGCCGACCATGATGAACAGGCCGACGAAGAACAGCAGCGTCTCCCATTCCACGGAGGCGAGGTAATCGCGTTGCGGCAGGCCGGAGATCAGGACCAGGACGCCCGCGCCGAGCAGGGCCACCACCGACGGTTCGATCTGGAAGACGGAATGCCCGACAAATCCGGCGAATACGGCGGCGAGCACGATGCCGCACTTCACCAGCAGCCGCGGATCGCGAATCGCCTCGCGCTCGTTGAGCGCCATCACATCGGCCGCCCGCTCCGGATTCACCTCGAACGAACCCCGGAACAGCCGGGGCAGCAGCGCGATGAGCACCAGCAGCACCAGCAGCACGATGGGGGCCATATTCCACAGGAAGTCGTTGAACGACAGATCGGCCCGGCTGCCGATGATGATATTGGGCGGATCGCCGATGAGGGTGGCCGCGCCGCCGATATTCGACGCCAGCACCTCGGCGATCAGGAAGGGCGCGGGCGACACCTCCAGGCGTTCGCACACCAGCAGCGTGACCGGGGCGATGAGCAGCACCGTGGTCACATTGTCGAGGAAGGCCGACGCGACGGCGGTGATGAGGGTCAGCAGGATCATGACCCGCAGCGCGGAACCGCGCGCGCGTTTGGCCGCCCACACCGCCGTGTACTCGAAGACCCCGGTCTGGCGCAGCACACCGACGATGATCATCATGCCGAGCAGCAGGAAGATGACATTCCAGTCGATGCCGGTCTCGTGCGAGTAGAAGACGTCGTCGGCATCGAGCACGCCCAGCGCCAGCACGATGGCCGCGCCGCCCAGCGCCGCGGTGGTCTTGTGCACCCGCTCGGAGGCGATGAGGGCGTAGGCGATGAGGAAAACCGCCACGGCCACCGCGGTCATCGGGCGACCCCGTGGGCGCGGACGGCCGTCAGACCTGGAGTGCGGCGGCCAGCAGTCGCGACGAGGTGACCACGCCGAGCAGTCGCCTGCCGTCCAGCACCGCGACGATCGGCGAGCGGTGCCGGGCCATGGTCGCCGCCACTTCCACAATGGTGTCGTCGGGTCGGGCGGTCGGAATACCGCCGGGCTTGTCCGGCATCACGTCGCGGACCTTCTTGCCCCGCAGGCGTTTCACGGTCTTGTCGCACATGGGCTCGTCCAACACCCCGGCCAGCGACGGATCGTCCTGCACGTACTTCGGGATGATGAAGCGCACCACCTGCCAGGCGGCCAGCACGGCCGCCGGACAGCCGTCCGGTCCCATCACCATGATGCCCGGCAGCCGATGCTCCGCCATGAGTCCGGCCGCCTCCAGCGCATCGGTGTCCAGGGACACCACCGGGAACTCCTCGGCCAACTGTGCGGCATGCATAGGTGCAGGATACGACGCTCCGCCCGGCCATCACGCGAAGAGAATACGTCAAGATCGAATTAGCGAGTGTGACCGAAACTCACTGGTCCCGGGGCTGTGAGCGGAGTCGCGGCGGTCGCGGTCGCGCAATTGATGCGTAAAGGCGTGTCGAAACAGATAATCCGGACATGGTGTCACTCGTGATGATCATCGGCGTGGTTCTCGCACTGCTCGCGTTGGCGGCGCTGCTGGTCGTGCTGATCGCCCGAAGCACGCGGCGGCGCGTCGAACGCGTCGACCCCCTGGCCTTCACCCCGCAGGGGCCGGGACAGCGCGGCCGGGGCGGACCACCGCCGGGATACCGGCCGTCCGGGTACGACGGGAGCCCGGCATGGCATCCCGACCTTCCGAGGGGCGGTTCGGACCGATACGACGACGGCCACCACCCGGGTGGTCAGCACGGCCAGCACCACACCGGCTATCACGGGCACGCGAATCACGGCTACGTCCACGGCGACTCCGGCTGGTGGAACGGCGGTTCCGGCGACGGCGGATCGGGCGGCGGTGTCGGCGACAGCGGCTACAGCGGCGGTGCCTCCGACAGTTCCGGCGGAGGTTCCAGCGACAGCGGCTCCGGCGGCGGTTCCTCGGATTGAGTTGGGCCGCCGCGTATCGTCGGCACGGCGTGCGGGTGGCCGGAATCCAGTGAGAGGGAGCGGGGCATGGCGGTCGAGACGGTCGATGCGGTGGTGGTCGGAATGGGGCCCGGCGGTGAGGACGCCGCGACCCGGCTGGCCGAGGCCGGACTGTCGGTGGTCGGTGTGGAGGGGCAGCTCGTCGGCGGCGAATGCCCCTACTACGCGTGCATTCCCACCAAGATGATGGTGCGGGCGGCCGCCGCCGTGGCCGAGGGGCGGCGGGTGGACACGCTGGCCGGGTCGGCCACCGTGCGGCACGATTGGGCTCCTGTCGCGCGCCGCATTCGCGACGAGGCCACCGACGACTGGAACGACGCCGCGGCCGTGCACCGGTTCGAGAAGTCCGGCGGCCGGTTCGTGCGCGGATGGGGACGGATCAGCGCGCCGGGGGAGGTGACCGTCGACACCGCCGACGGGGCGCGGGTGTTCCGGGCCGAACGTGCGATCGTGCTCAATCCCGGTACGGCACCGACGATTCCGCCCATTCCCGGCCTCGACCGCACGCCGTTCTGGACCAACCGGGACGCGGTGACCGTCACCGCGGCCCCCGAATCGGTGATCGTGCTCGGCGGCGGGCCCGTGGCCTGCGAATTCGCGCAGATCTTCGCGCGCTTCGGCAGCGCGGTGACCATGCTGGTGCGCAGCCGACTGGTGCCCAGGGACGAACCGGAGGCCGCAGCGGTGCTGGCCGAAGCCTTTGCCGCCGAAGGGATTCGAGTGCGCACGGGCACCACGCCGAAACAGGTGGACCACGACGGGTACCGGTTCGTCGTGCACACCGACGACGGCGATGTGCACTACGCGCAGCGGATGCTGGTCGCGACCGGTCGCCACACCGACCTGTCCCGGCTCGGCGTCGGCGCGGTCGGCCTGGACGAGAGCGCGAAGCGCATCGAGGTGGACGGGCGGATGCGGGCCGCCGACGGGGTGTGGGCCATCGGCGATGTCACCGGCAAGGGCGAGTTCACCCACATGTCCATGTACCAGGCGCGGATCGCGGTGCACGACATCCTCGGCGGCAGTGGCGAATCCGGCGACTACCGGGCGGTGCCCCGGGTCACCTTCACCGATCCGGAAATCGGTGCGGTCGGTCTGACCGAGGCGCAGGCGCGCGATGCCGGGCTGTCGGTGCGCGTCGGCAGCGTCGAGGTACCGGCCTCGACGCGCGGGTGGATACACAAGGTCGGTAACGCGGGCTTCGTCAAGGTCGTCGAGGATGCCGGGCGCGGCGTGCTGGTGGGCGCCACCTCGGTCGGCCCGTGGGGTGGTGAGGTGCTCAGCGCGCTGTCGATCGCGGTGCACGCGGAGGTACCCGTCACCACCCTGCGCCGAATGATCCTGGCGTATCCCACGTTTCACCGTGCCATCGAGGCCGCACTGGCGGATCTGTCCTGATCGCACTCCCTGCCCGGGTGCCCGACGGCACCTGGCAGGGAAGCTCGACGTGGTCGCCAGCCGGCGTGGTCGGGATCCGCGCCCGGTGATCAGTAGCCGCCGGGCTGGAGCCGCAGTGGCACGCCGAGCCGGTTCCACAGGTTGATCTGCGCGGTGATGGCGACCAGGCCGCCGCGCTGGCCCTCGTCGAAGTGCTTTTCGACGGCGGCCCAGATCTCGTCGCTCACGCCGTGCGGGCCGAGTTCGGTTGCCGCCTCGGCATAGTCGAGGGCGGCCTTCTCGGTGTCGGTGAACAGGGTCGATTCCCGCCAGGCGTTCAGGTGGAAGACCCGCTGCTCGCTCTCGCCCTCCTTGCGGGCCTGCGTGGTGTGCATGTCGATGCAGAACAGGCAGCCGTTGATCTGGGAGACGCGAATCTTCACCAGCTCGCGCACCACCGGGTCGAGCGGGCCCTGCCCGATCGCCGTCTCCGCGGCGGCCCAGGCCCGGTAGACCTCGGGGGCCAGCTTCGGCAGATTCAGACGCGACATGTGCTCATCCTTTCGTCGATGCCGAACGGTTCGGCACAACCCTTGGACGAGGCAGGGGCGTGGCGCGTGACGGGTTCGAATGTGGCGTCCGTCACCGACCGCGCGGCCCGCCCGGAGCGGACCGCGCGGGTGGCGTCAGGGGCGGGTCAATGCCGCATAGCGGGCGATGTGGTGATCGGCGCTGCCGTACTCGTGTTGAATCGCGGTGAGCCGTTTGAAGAAGTGGCCGATGGCCAGTTCCTCGGTCATGCCCATGGCGCCGTGCAGCTGCACGCCCTCCTGCCCGATGGTGCGGGCGGCGCGGGCGACGGTGGCCTTGGCGGCGGCGACCGCCCGGGCCCGCTCGGCGGGCTCGGCGGTGAGCTTCATGGTCACCAGATAGGTTGCGGCGACGGCCTGTTCGAACTCCAGATGCATATCGACCATGCGGTGTTGCAGGGCCTGGAAGCTGGCGATCGGCACCCCGAACTGCTGGCGCTGCTTGGTGTACTCGACGGTGTCGGTGAGCACCTTGCGCATGGCCCCGACGGCCTCGGCGCAGACCGCGGCGATGGCCTCGTCCCGGGTGGCGGTCACCGCGTCGGCGGCGTCGGTCAGCAGCAGCGCGTCGGCGGGCAGGCGTACGCCGGTGAAGGTGAGGTCGGCGGCGCGGCGCTCGTCGATGGTGCGGTAGCTGTCGACGGTGAGCCCGGCGGGTGGGGCGGCGGCATCGAAATCGAGGACGAACAGGGCGATGCCATCGTCGACGGTGGCGGTGACCAGCAGGTGGGTGGCCAGGGGAGCGGTGGTGACCACGATCTTGGTGCCATCCAGCACCCAGTCGTCACCCTCGCGGCGCGCGGTGGTGCGCACCTGCCCGAGGTCGTATCCGGCCTGGGGTTCCAGCGCGGCGAAGGCGGTGACCACCTCGCCCGCGGCGATGCCGGCGAGCAGATCCTCGGCGCGTTTGCCGTCCGACCGCCGCAGCAGGCCGCCGCCGACCACCACGGTGTCGACATACGGTTCCACCACGAGTGCGCCGCCGAGCGCTTCGGCGACGATCATCGTCTCGACCGGCCCGCCACCGATACCGCCCACCGATTCCGGCAGGCTCGCGCCGAGCACGCCGACCTCCTCGGCCAGCCCGCGCCAGATCTCGGGCTGCCAGCCCGCGCCCAGACGGGCCGCGGCACGGCTGGTTTCGAGGTCGTAGCGGGCCGCGAGGAACCCGGTGACGGCGTCGCGGAGCATGTTCTGCTCGGGTGTGAATTCGAAGTCCATGACTACAGTCCCAGGGTGGCTTTGGCGATGATGTTGCGCTGAATCTCGTTGCTGCCGGCGTAGATCGAACCGGCGCGGTCGTTGAAGTACCGCAGCGGCGCGACCGCCTGCCATTCCTCGCCGCTGACGAATCCGTCTGCGGGAGCGGTGAAATCGACGACCGGGCCACCGGGCATGGTGGCGTGCGGTTGATAGGCGCGGCCGCGCGGGCCCGCCGCCTCCAGGGCGAGTTCGGTGAGCACCTGACTCAGCTCGGTGCCGAGGATCTTGATGGTCGACGCCGCCGAACCCGGATCCTTGCCGCGCGATATGGCCGACAGGGTGCGATATTCCAGCACTTCGAGCACATCGGCGCGGATCCGCGCGTCGGCGAGCCGGCGGGCGAATCCGGGATCGTCGATGAGCGGCGTGCCGTCCGGGCCGGGCTGGGTGGCGGCGGCCTGCGCGAGTTCCTCGGCCATCACCTGGAGCGCGGGCGCGGCCGCCCCGCCGCCGCGTTCGAAGATCAGCAGATATTTGGCCACGGTCCAGCCGTCGTCGATCTGGCCCAGCACATTCTTCTTGGGCACCCGCACCTGGTCGAAGAAGACCTGATTCTGCACCTGCTCACCGGAAGTCATGACCAGCGGCCGGATCTCGATGCCGGGGGTGCGCATATCGATGAGCAGGAAGGTGATGCCCTGCTGCTTCTTGGCCTGCTTGGAGGTGCGCACCAGGGCGAAGATCCAGTTGGCCTCGGTGGCGTGGGTGGTCCAGATCTTCGAGCCGGTGACGATGAAATCGTCGCCGTCGTCGACCGCGGCCATCGACAGCGAGGCCAGATCCGACCCTGACTCGGGCTCCGAATAGCCCTGGCAGAAGAACACCTCGCCGGTCAGGATGCCCGGCAGGAAGTAGTTCTGCTGTTCCTCGGTGCCGAACGCCATGATGGCGTGGGCGACCATGCGGATGCCCATGGGGGACAGGTTGGGCGCACCGGCGAGCGTGCACTCGCGGCTGAAGATGTAGTGCTGCGTCAGGCTCCAGTCGCAGCCGCCGTGCCGCACCGGCCACGCGGGAGCCGCCCAGCCGCGTTCGTGCAGGATGTGCTGCCACCGCATGCTGGCTTCGTGATCCGGGTAGACGCTCGTCGCCAACTGCCCGGCCCGACGAAGATCAGGGGTTAACTTTTCGTCGAGGAAACTTCGCACCTCATCACGAAACGCCAGATCGGCGGGCGACCAGTCCAGATCCACGATGACTCCTTGCCTGAGAACTGCTCATAACCATCTCATCGCGAATGCCCTGCTGGCAAATGTGCTGGCACCTGCCATCACTTGAGCCACCGGCAATACCCTTGACATTCCACTGTGGAGTATTAATATGAGTCTCACCTTCCACAATGGAAGAATCTCGGGAGGATCTGGACATGGACATCGCCTCCGGCACCCGCGCCTCGGACGCCGAGCGCGCGGCCGTCATCGAACAGCTCGGTCGCCACATGGCCGAAGGCCGCATCACCACCACCGAATACGACGAGCGCGCGGCCCAGGTCTACGCCACCCCCACTCGCGAAGGGCTGCACGTGGTCCTCGCCGACCTGCCCGAACTCGCGAAAACAACAGTGCGGCAGCGCACCCCGCGCATCCCCGTCTGGCAGCGCATCGAGGGCAGCGCCTGGTTCGGCGTCGGCCTGCTGTGCCTGGCCATCTGGGCCATGATCTCCATCGCGGCGGGCGAACCCACCTACTTCTGGCCGTTCTGGGTCATCGTGCCGTGGGGCGGAGTACTGGTGTTCCGCATGCTCACCGGCTGGGAATCGTCCACCTGCGGAAGGCATCCGCGAGCGAGGTAGGTGCAGGCCCGTGTACGCGACCGTCCTGACGTTCCACATTCTCGTCGGTGCGGCCGGACTGCTGCTCGGCCCCGTGCTCATGTGGGCCGATGCGCACTGGCGGCGATCGGGAGACATCGGCGTCGCCTACCTGGGAGTGGTTGCCGCCGTCTGCCTTTCGGCCGTCGCCCTGGTGCTGTGGTGGCGGCCCGAACTGTGGGGGCTGATTCCGCTCTCCGTGCTGACATTCGGTCTGGCGTGGCTGGGGCGGTATTCGGCCGGGCGAGCGGGAAAGTGGACCCATGCTTACGTGCACGGTCTCGGTGGCTCCTACATCGCGCTCATCACGGCGACGGTGGTGGTCAGCTTCGCCATCGACGGGCCACTGCGCGGCGGGGCGCAACTCGTTGCGTGGTTGGGGCCTACCGTGATCGGGGTGGTGCTGCTGGACATGTGGCGGCGGCAGTTGGTGCAGGGGGCACGCGATCGGGACGTGTAGCCGCCGAGAGCAAAAGGCTATTGAATGTGTTCCGCGATGTGGCGGCGTGCGACCGCGTCGGGCACTGGATTGGAAATCGACGATTGTATCTCTGAATAGCTCGGCATTTCGCCGATGACATCCTGGCCGGTTCGAACTGCGAGAGCTGCTGCTACCGCCGCGCCCAGCGCTCGTCGATACAGCAGTGACCCCGTGCTGATCCGCCGTACCCCGACGGCGGCGAGTTCCGAAATGGCCGGCCCTCCCGTGGAATAGAGCACGTTGAGCGGCACGGGCACGGCCTGGACATATCGTGCGATCTCGGTGATGTCCGAGACCCCGGGAATGAAGACGCCGTCCGCACCGGCGGTCACGTATCTCCCGGCTCGGGAAGTCGTTGAATCGAGGTCCAGGTTCAACCAGTAGGTGTCTACTCTGGCATTGACGAAAATGTCCGGAGTTCGTTTCTTGATCGCGGTGATGATGTCGGCCTGCTGTTCCAGGGTCGCGAGTGAGGTGCCGGTGCGACCGTCTTCCACGTTCACGCCCGCCGTGCCGAATTCGGCCAGTTCGGCGACGAAAGCCGCGATCTCGGCGGGGTCGGTGTGAAATCCGGCTTCGATATCGACCGTCACCGGAATCGATAGCCGCGCCAATTGCCGTGCCAGTGTACGGGTTTCGGCTGCGGTCGCGCCGATTCCGTCGGTAAGGCCCGCCGCCGCCGCGATGCCGAGGCTGGTGGTGCCGACGGCCGGGAATCCGGCGGCGGCCAGGAGCGCCGCCGAGCCGAAATCCCAGGCATTGGACAGTATCAGGGGTTCGGGGCCGTAGTGCAGCTCGCGGAAGATCTCGGACTTGGTCACGCGGTGGTCCCTTCGAGGATTCCGGCGGCGAGGGCAATCGCCTGGGGGCGGCCGGGGCAGGCGTGTGGGCCTGCGCCCCAACCCAATCCGGGGTGGCGCAGATCGAGTTCCACCTGTTCACCTCCGATGACACGTCGGGTCGAGCGCAGCGGCGGGCTCTCGATCATGGTTCGGGCGAGGATCTCGTCGGGGGACCACGATCGGGGTGTGTGGCGGGCGATCAGGTCGCGGGCATGGGTGACCAGTACATCGGTGGCCACGCAGGCTTGGACGAGGACGCAGATCCGGGCGGCCGTCACCTCGTCGGCTACTCCTCCGCACGCCGCGACCAAGGCGTCCACCGCGGCGTCGGCCGCGGTGCTGTCCGGCTCGTGCGGCTGGTAGTGCGCGGCGATCACCGCCACGGTGGCGGCCGGGACGTGGTGCAGACCCATCGCTTTCAGCAGCACCTCGATGTGCGGCAGCGGGTGGTCGGTCACCGCGTGCACCCGGTGGCGCAGGTCGGTGGGGGAGAGTCGGTCGAGTTCCGCGATCACCAGGGCGCGGCGGCGCGCGTGGTCCGGTCCTTCGCTGAAACGGGGCACGTGGGCGCGCAGCCAGGCCGTGCCGGTGGCGGCCGTCGCGGTGGGAAAGGTCGGTACGGGCATGGTGCGCAAGGCTTCGCGCACCCGGTTCGGGTCGGTGATCATCGGGCAGGTCCGGCGCATGGGCCGACCGTAGGGCCGGAACGTTTCGGTGCGCGCCGAAGTGTCGGCGCGCGATCATGGTCCGGTGCTCTCCCGAGGAACCGAACTGGCTCGGCTGGCGGCTCTGCTGGCCGACCGCACCCGCGCTGTCATGTGCTTGGCGCTGCTGGACGGTCGCGCCTGGACGGTAGGGGAACTGGCGCGGTACGCCGAGGTGGCCGCGTCGACGGCCACCGAGCAGGTGCACCGACTCGTCGACGGCGGGCTGCTGGCGGAGCATCGGCAGGGGCGGCACCGCTATGTGCGGGTGGCGAATCCCCGGATCGCCGAACTGCTCGAGGCGTTGGCGGCCGCGGTCGACGCGCCGGATGAGCCGGTGACCGGGCTGCGGGCCGGTACGGTCGCGGCCACACTGGCTCGGGGACGCACCTGCTACGACCACCTCGCGGGTCGGCTCGGCGTTGCCGTCACCGATGCGCTCGGCGCGCGCGGACACCTGGAGACCACCACCGGATTCGCGCTCACCGAATCCGGAATGGTGCTGCTGACCGACCGGCTCGGCATCGACCCGGCCGCGCTGCACCGAACCCGCCGCCCCGTGGTGCGTCCCTGCCTCGACTGGACCGAACGCCGCATCCACCTCGGCGGTGCGGCCGGGGCGCAGCTGTGCCGCCGTCTGCTCGAGCTGGGCTGGCTCGAGCGGATAGGGAGGGGGCGGGCCGTGCGAGCCACCGGCGCGGGCGAGTCCGGTTTGTTCGATCTGCTCGGTATCGATCCGGCCCTGCTGCGCTGATCCCGCCGCCCGCCGCCGGACTCGGGCACCGGCATACGCATGGCTACCCGAGCCGAGCGGGTAACCTGGCCGACTGTGCACCTGAAGAGTCTGACGCTGAAGGGCTTCAAATCCTTCGCGTCCGCGACGACGCTCCGGTTCGAACCGGGTATCACCTGCGTGGTGGGGCCGAACGGGTCGGGGAAATCGAATGTCGTCGATGCGCTCACCTGGGTGATGGGTGAGCAGGGGGCGAAGGCGCTGCGCGGCGGGAAGATGCAGGACGTCATCTTCGCCGGGACGGCGGGTCGCGCCCCGCTGGGTCGTGCCGAGGTCACGCTCACCATCGACAACTCCGACGGGGCGCTGCCCATCGAATACTCCGAGGTCTCCATCACCCGCCGCATGTTCCGCGACGGCGCGGGCGAGTACGAGATCAACGGCAACTCCTGCCGTCTCATGGATGTGCAGGAACTGCTCAGCGACTCCGGCATCGGCCGCGAAATGCACGTCATCGTCGGGCAGGGACAGCTGTCGGCCATCCTGGAATCGCGGCCGGAGGATCGGCGCGCCTTCATCGAGGAGGCCGCGGGCGTGCTGAAGCATCGCCGCCGCAAGGAGAAGGCGGTGCGCAAGCTCGATGCCATGCAGGCCAATCTGGCGCGCCTCACCGACCTCACCACCGAACTGCGCCGCCAGCTCAAACCGCTCGGGCGGCAGGCCGAGGTCGCGCGGCGGGCGGCGACCGTGCAATCCGAGCTGCGGGACGCGCGGCTGCGACTGGCCGCCGACGATCTGGTGTCGCGCCGCCGCGACCTGGACGGGCAGCAGAGCAAGGAAGCGTACGCGCGCGAACAGCAGATCAACGTGCAGGCCGAACTCGACGCCGCCAATGCGGCGCTCGCGCAGCAGGAATTCGAGCTGTCCAAGCTCACCCCGGGCGCGGAGGCGGCGGCACAGAGCTGGTTCCAGCTCTCGGCGCTGACCGAGCGGGTCAACGCCACCATCCGCATCGCCCGCGACCGGGCCCGCAACCTCACCATCGAACAGCCCACCGGCAGCGGGCGCGACCCCGAACAGTTGGAACGCGAAGCGGATCGAGTGGAGGCCGAAGAGGCCGAGCTGGTCGCGGCCGTCGAAATGGCCGCGGAAACACTGGAAGCCGCCCGGGAACAGCTGCACGAACGGGAGCAGGCCGCCAAGGCCGCCGAGCAGGCGCATCTGGCCGCCGTGCGCGCCATCGCCGACCGGCGCGAGGGTCTCGCCCGCCTGTCCGGGCAGGTGGACTCGCTGCGGATTCGCGCCCAGTCGGTGGACGGCGAGATCCAGCGCCTCTCGACCGCCATCGCCGAGGCACGGCAGCGCGGCGAGGCCGCCGACGCCGAATTCGAGTCCGTCCAAGCCGAATTGAGCGAACTCGACGCGGGCGAGGAAGGGCTCGACGCACAGTACGAACATGCCGCGCAGGCCCTCGAACTGGCCGACCAGCGGGTCACCGAACTGCGTGAGCGCGACCGCGAGGCGGGCAAGCGGGTCGCCTCGCTCGCCGCCCGCGTCGAGGCGCTGACCATGGGTTTGCAGCGCCGCGACGGTGCCGCCTGGCTGCTCGAACACCGCGCCGAGGGACTGCTCGGACCGCTGTCCGGGCAGTTGCGGGTGGACAGCGGTTTCGAAGCGGCCGTGGCCGCCGCGCTCGGGCCGCTCGCCGACGCCGTCACCGCCGACACCGGATCCTCCGCCCACGGTGCGGTGCGAGCGCTCAAGGAGGCCGACGGCGGACGCGCCGCCGTGGTCTACTCCGATGCCGCACAGGCGAATTCGGTGCCGAGCGGGGAACTGCCCGGTGGCGCGCGCTGGTTGCTGGACGTGATCGACTGCCCCGCATCCCTGCGCGCCGCGGTCGCCGCCCTCACCACGGGCGTCGCCGTTGTCGAGAACCTCTCCGCCGCACGGGAACTCGTCACGGTCCGACCCGAGCTGCGGGTCGTCACCCGCGACGGCGATCTCACCGGCTCCGGCTGGGTGCTCGGCGGCTCCGACCGTGCCCCCAGCCAGCTCGAGGTGCAGGCCGAGATCGATGCCGCCCAGCAGGAATTGGCGTCCTGGCAGCGCCAGTCCGAGGAGTTCGAGGCGGCCCTGGCGGGAGCGCTGGCCGAGCAGGCGGACCGCAAGGAGGCTGTCGACCACGCCCTGCTCGCCCTGCACGAATCCGATCAGGCGCTGGTCTCCATCTACGACCGGCTCGGCCGCCTCGGCCAGACCGCCCGCGCCGCCCAGAAGGACTGCGAACGCCTGCTCGCCCAGCGCGACGACACCGAGGCCGGCCGCGCGGAAACCCTGGAGAAGCTGGCCGAACTCGAGGATCGGCTGCGCCACGCCGAACTCGAACAGTCCGATATGGATCCCGAGGCCGCGGGCACCGAGACCGCCGGCTACGCCCGTGAGGAGGCCGCCGCCGCGCTGGCCGAGGCCCGCTCCCTGGAGGTGGAGGCCCGGCTCGCCGTGCGCACCGCCGAGGAACGCGCCGAATCCGTACGTGGCAAAGCGGATTCGCTGCGCCGCGCCGCCCGCGCCGAACGGGAGAACCGGGCCCGCGCCGAACGTGCCCAGGCCGCCCGCCGCCAGGCCGCCGCGGTGGCCGCCGTGGTCGCCGACTCGGCCGAACGGGTGGCCGCCGAACTCGAGAAGGTGGTCGCCCAGGCCGGGGCCCGCCGCGACGACCTGGTGCGCCGCCGCACCGAATGCGCCGCGCAGGTGGATCAGACCAAGGAGCGCGCCCGCGCCCTCACCACCCAGCTCGCCCAGCTCACCGATGCCGTGCACCGCGACGAGGTGGCGCGCGCCCAGGCGGCGCTGCGCATCGAACAGTTGGAGACCACCATCTCCGAGCAGTTCGGCATCGCCCTCGACGACCTCATCGACGAGTACGGCCCGGATGTGCCCATGCCGCCGACCGCGCTGGAGATGATGGAGTACGAGCAGGCCAAGGAGCGCGGGGAGGCGGTCAGCCCGCCGCAGCCCATGCCCTACGACCGGGCCACTCAGGAGCGCCGCGCCAAGCGCGCCGAGAAGGATCTCACCACCCTCGGCAAGGTGAATCCCCTTGCGCTGGAGGAGTTCGCGGCCCTGGAGGAGCGCTACAACTTCCTCGCCACCCAGCTCGAGGATGTCAAGAAGGCCCGCCAGGACCTGCTCGACGTGGTCGCCGAGGTGGATGCCCGCATCCTGCAGGTCTTCACCGAAGCCTACGAGGACGTGGCGCGCGAGTTCGTCGGTGTCTTCAGCCGCCTGTTCCCCGGCGGCGAGGGCCGCCTGCTGCTCACCGACCCCTCCGACATGCTCGCCACCGGCGTCGAGGTGGAGGCCCGCCCGCCGGGCAAGAAGGTCAAGCGCCTGTCCCTGCTCTCCGGTGGCGAGAAGTCCCTCACCGCGGTGGCCCTGCTGGTCGCCATCTTCCGCGCCCGTCCCTCCCCGTTCTACGTGATGGACGAGGTCGAGGCGGCCCTGGACGACACCAATCTGCGTCGCCTCATCGGCCTGTTCGAGCAACTCCGTGAGAAGTCCCAGCTCATCGTCATCACCCACCAGAAGCCGACCATGGAGATCGCCGACGCCCTCTACGGCGTGAGCATGCGCGGCGACGGCATCACCCAGGTGATCTCCCAGCGTATGCGCGGGGAGAATCTGGTGGGCGCGACGACCTGATACCGGTTGTCCCGGCAGCGCGTCAAGACTGCGGCGACAGGTGTCCCGGTGAACGGGAATTCGTCGGTGCCGCAAAGTGAAACGCCTGCGCGTCTGAACGTTGCCGGTTAGCGTCCCCGAGTCATGAAGCGCTCTATCGCAGGTATAGCACTCGGCATCACCGTCACCCTGGCCGCACCGCTGCCGTCGGCACTGGGCGATACCGGATCGTCCTCCCTGTCGGGTGGGTCCGGATCGTCCTCACTCTCCGGTGGTTCCGGCTCGTCGTCATTGTCCGGTGGCGGTGAGCTGCCGCCGTACTCCCAGTGGATCTCCGAGGTGCAGACGGTCGCGGCGCAGGCTCGGGACTATCTGACCGGGGCGTTGCCCGGGTCGACCAAACCAGCCGTCGTGTTCGACATCGACAACACCGTGCTGGAGACGCAGTACAACCCGAGCGTGATTACTCCGGCCATGGCACCCATGCTGGCGCTGGCGCAGTGGGCGAAGGGGCAGGGTGCGGCGATCATCTTCGTCACCGGTCGTCCGGCACTGATGAACATCTACACGCAGATCAACCTGTCGGCGGTGGGCTATCCCGTCGACGGCCTGTACGGCAGCCCGTTCACCACGCTGTCCGCGGGGTCGGCCGGATTGCAGGAGTACAAGACCAACGCCCGCATCGATATCGAGGGTGACGGCTACACGATCGTCGCCAATATCGGCAACAGCGCCTCGGACCTCGCGGGCGGGCATGCGCAGCAGACCTTCAAACTGCCCGATTACGACGGCGCGCTCTCCTGACCGCCTGTCGGATGCCCGCGCGGGACGGATGCTCCGGCAGCGCCCCTCCCGTCGCGCGGCACCGACACCCGGATCGATCGCGGTCGGCGCGTCCGAGCCACCACTGCCGCGAACGTCGACGGGCCGCCCGGAACCGGGGCGGCCCGTCGTACGCGGCGAAGTAGGCTCACAGCGTGTTGTGGGTGACGGCGGCCGCTTTCGGAGTCGCGTGGTGGCTGGGCTTGTATCTGCTGGCGCGGGACGTGGGAAAGCCGGTGCTGCGCAGGGCCGGAGCCGGACTGCTCGGCTACGCCGTCGCGGTCGTCTTCGGTTACCTCTTCGGCGCGGACGAGCGGTTCGACGGGGTGCGCGCCGTGCTGGTGTGCGTGCCCGCGGTGGCGTGGAGCGGGGTGTTCGTGCGGCTGCTGCCCGAGCCGCCGGGGGAGCGCGCCGACCGGTGGTGGCGGTTCGGGCTGGTGCCGGTGTGCACGGTCGTGGCCCTGCTCGCGGCCGCGGGGATCGGCGCGGCGGCGTATGCCCTCGGCGTCTGCGCGGTCCTCGCGCTGTTCGGCTCGCTGATCGCGCTGCTGCGCCATCGCTCGGCGCTCGTCGCGGGCTCGGCGCGCGGGACCGTCGCGGGGCTGTTCACCGTGGGCGCGATCATGTTCGGTCTCAGCGCCGCACTCGTCCTGCTCGGCCTCGAACTGGTGCCCGCCACCCTGGTGCTGGCGCTCGTGGTCGTGGATCTGGTGCTGCTGGGCGTGGGCATCGCTGTCCTGGACGCCTTCGAGGAGGGGGAGGCGCTGCGGGCGGATATGCTGCGCTCCCTCATGGTCGCTGAGGCGACGGCCATTGTCTTCGGCGGGCAGGCGGCTGTCGCCATCGTGCTGACCGGGCCGCGGCTAGCCCTGGAGGTGTTGTTCTTCGGCACCATCGCCGCCGCCATCGCGCTGCAGGTGCTGTACGTGCCCCTGCAGGCGGCCGTCGACCGGCTGGTCTTCGCGTCCGCACCGGAGCTGCGCGAGGCGCGCGACGAGTTGCGCACCGCCGCGGAGGCACTACCGCGGAAACGGGCGGTCGAGCCATCGGCCGGAGCCGACGCGTCCGGTCTGGCGGCGCTCGGCGAGGACGAGTTCGCACGTCTGACCCGCCGCGCCCTCAGTCACTACGCCGATCTGGGCAAGCTGGTGTCGAGTCCGCTCATCGACCTGCCCGCCATCGACAGCCGCCTCGCCGCACGCGACAGCGCCCCGGGACCGCTCGATCGTGCCGCCGAACTCAAGACACTGCTCACCGACGCCATCGCGGCGCTGAAGCCGCGCACCGGCGAGGAGTTCGGCACCAGCGAGGAATGGCGGCACTACAACGCCGTGTACTTCTACTACGTGGTCGGCATTCGGCCCTACAGCGTGCGTACCAAACGCACCGATCTGGACCCGGTGTCGCGCAAGGCGCTCGCCTGGTTCGTGGACCAGGTGCCGGAGCGGACCCTGCACAACTGGCAGAACTCGGCAGCGCGCATGATCGCCGCACAACTGCGATCCGGATTCGGCAGTATGTCGAAATAGGGCTCTGACCTGCGGTTGGCAGTATTCGGCAGCGGATGTGGTGGGGTCGGCAGTGGATTTCGGGCGACGGTATCGGCAGTCACCGACACCGAACGGAAAGGTTCCGATTCCCATGACCGCCACCACCGCCACCGGTACCCGCACCATCGCCGGCATGAGCCCGCTGCGCCTGGCCTACACCTTCGACGGCGTCGCCACCCTGGCCTCCGGAATCCTCGTTGCGGCGCTCGCCGGAGTGCTCGATTCGGCACTGGGCCTGTCCACTCCGCTGCTGCTCGGTGTCGGGGCCTTCTTCATCCTCTACGCGATCGACGTCCTGATCATGGCCACCCGCCCGGTGATCTCGCGCCGCGCCGCCACCGTGATCATCGCGGTGAACGCGCTGTGGGCGGTCGACAGCCTGGTGGTGCTGGCCGCCGGATGGCTCGACCCCACCGCCCTCGGGGTGGCCGCCATCCTGGTGATCGCCGCCTTCACCGCCGCCATGGCCGCCGTGCAGGCCTACACGCTGCGCGCGGATCGCTGACCCCGACCGCGACGCGAAGAAGCGATGCCGCCCGGGCCCGGGCGGCATCGCCGCGTGCGCGAGGCGAGGGTGCCGGGGCCGTCAGCCCAGCCGGACCACGGTGGGCGTGAAGGTCCCGGACGACTTGGCCACGTCGAGGACCTGTACGCGATCGGGATCCAGGCGAAGCACGGTGAAATTGAGATCCTCCGGGCCGCTCACTCCGAACGCGGTGAGGTCGAAGCCGCGCGGCTCCGGCGTGGTGGTGAACAGGTCCCACACATGCTTCTTCACGGCGTCGTCCGTCACCCAGGTGGCGACGGCCTCGCCCGATACAGTGTTGTGCGCCGGGCTCCAATAGCTGAACGCCACAGTCGGATTGGCGGCCAGATGGCGCGCCTTGATCGGCGAGGGGCTGGTGAAGATCCAGCCGACCGGGCGGTCGCCCTCCATCTCCCAGATCGGGTGCAGGATGCGCGAGCGCGGGCGACCGTCGGCATCGACGGTGGTGATGGTGCACCACACGATCTCGCCGGTGAATCGGAAGAACTCATCCCTGATGGTGTCGAATGTCGTCATCGCCAACTCCCTCGTCATCGCCGCCCCCCGTCGTGGCCGCTTTCCCCGCGCCGATCGTGTGTGGGCGCATCATCGCACGGAGCACCGACAGATTGCCGTGATCGCCGAAGTTCATGCGCCGACCGGCTTTTCGTCGCATCCTCGTAGGGGGCGGCACAGGTGGGATCGTCCCGACGCGGGTGAGGTGGATGTCATGAGCGCGACAGTGCTGATTTCCGGTGCCGGTATCGCGGGATCGACGCTGGCCTACTGGCTCGGCGAGTACGGATTCGCGGTGACCGTGGTCGAACGGGCGACGCACCGGCGGACCAGCGGCAGTCCGGTGGATGTGCGCGGGGCCGCCGTGGATGTGGTCACCGAAATGGGCATCATGCCCGAGTTGCGTGCGGGCGCGACCCATGTCGAGCGGATCACCTTCGTGGACGGCACCGGGCGGCGGCGAGCCACTGTGCGCACGTCGGCATTCGGGGAGCGTGAGGACGAAATCGAGGTGGCGCGAGCCGATCTGGCGGGCGTCCTGCTCGCGGCGGCGGGTGACCGGGCCGAGATTCGCTGGGGCGACACGATAACCGGGCTGGTGCAGGATGTCTCCGGGGTGCGCGTCCGCTTCGACCAGGCACCGCCCGAGCACTTCGACTACGTCGTCGGCGCGGACGGCCTGCACTCCACGGTGCGGCGGCTGGTCTTCGGGCCCGAACGAAACTTTCTGCGGCACAGCGGGATCTACGTCTCCACTCTGCCGGTGGAACGCCTGGTCGGTGACGATCGCGAAGTGCTCATGTACAACACACCCGGCCGGTCGGTCTCCGTGCACCCGGCGGGTGGCCGACCGCTCGCTGCGTTCATGTTCCGGCGCGGGGAGATTCCGGGGCTGGACTATCGCGAGACCGCAGCGCACAAGCGCATCCTCATCGGCGAATTCACCCACCGCACCGGCATCTTCGCCGATCTGCTCGACCAGGTGCGCGCCGCGCCGGACCTCTACTTCGACTCGGTCGGCCAGGTGCGGCTGCCCCGCTGGTCGGACGGCCGGGTCGCCCTGGTCGGCGACGCCGCCTCCTGCGTCTCACTGTTCGGCAACGGCTCCAGTACGGCCATCGTCGGCGCGCGCACCCTCGCCGAGGAACTGGCGCGCACCCCCGAACTGCCCCGAGCGGCGTTGTACCGTTACGAGCACCGGCACCGCGGCGTCGCCGGAGGCGAACAGCGCGGTCTGCGGCTCGCGGCCGCCTTGCTCATTCCCGGTTCCCGCCCCGCGATCCTGCTTCGCGACACCGCGATCCGCCTGCTGCCCTCCCGGTGACAATCGATCGCATACCGCCGAGGTCGCGCCGGTATCCGGCGGTGACCGTGACCCCGACGAACCCGCACGTTCTCACAGCAGATCGCTGACGTCGTCGGGGACGTCGACGGCGTATTTGCGCAAGGTGTCCATGGGGATCACCTCCAGGGCGTTCTCGTGGGTGGCGGCCAGGATCACGGGGGCGGCGACGCCGTCCTCGTGGGCGTGCAGCCAGCGGACGGCCACCACGCACCAGCGGTCGCCGGGTTGCAGGCCGGGGAAGTTGTTCTCGGGACGCGGGGTCAGCAGGTCGTTGCCGATCGACTTCTGGTGGTCCAGGAATTCGGCGGTCACGACGGTGCACACCGTATGACTGCCCAGATCCTCGGGGCCGGTACTACAGCAGCCGTCCCGATAGAAGCCGGTGAGAGGATCGGTGCCACACTCCTCCAGCGGTCCCCCAAGCACATTTCGATCGGTCACGTGGCCGATCCTATTGTCTTGGTGTCGGATTCGCCGCTGCTTCGCGGGCTCGGCACGTTGTCGTCCAAACCGGTCGGTAGATGGAGCCTCCGCGCATACTCGTTCCGGCGTGTCCTCCGGTTCCCGTACCGGCCTGTGTGTTATTGCACACGCCGTCGTCCGATTCGGCATGTCGGCAGGGCTCACGGGCCGGTCGGAGCGCCCTCGACGGACAGGTGGGCGAATCGGGCGGCGGCGAACTCTCTGAAAGGATGGTGCCGTGACTGCAGACGCCTGGATTCTGATTGCCGCGATCGCCGCGGTGCTGCTGGTGGCCTTCGTCGCCGGTTTCGTGCTGTACAAGCGTCGGCGTATCTCGCTGACCCCCGACACCACCGAGACCAAGGAGGTCACGGACAAGTCGGGCGGTTACACGGCAGCGGGCGGCTTCAGTTTCAGCCAGGGCGGTGGCACGGCCACGGCGCCGAAACCCACCCCGGAACCGGTACGGCCACCGACGCCGCCGGTCGAGCGCACCGACGACGAGGGCCAGCCGCATATCGGCGACGACGCGGCCGTGCCTCGCGACGCGGCCCGACGCGGCATTACCGACGTGCGTCTGCCGGAGCCCGAGCAGGGTCCGCAGGCTCCCCCCGCGCCCGAGTCCGACACGCCCGGCGCGACCACCGAGCCCGAGGCCACCGGAACTGTCGCACCTGAGAAGTCTGACGTGGCTGAGAAGCCGGGCGTGGCTGAGCAAGGGACCGCCCCGGATCTGGTCGCCCCGCCCGCCGCCCCCGCATCCGACACCGCCGCGCCGGAGCAGACCACCGCGCCCGAGCGGGCCGGTACGCCCGATACCGCCGCCGAGGCCGCGACCAGGGTTTCCGACGGCACCTCCGCACCGGCCGCGGCCGTGGAAACCCCGACCGCCACCCCCGTTCCCGAGGCCCCGGTGCAGTCCGCCCCGGTCCCCGTGGACGTCCCCGACTCCGCCCCCACCGTGGCCGAGGCCCCGGTCGTCCCCGAGATCGAGCCCACCGCGGGTCGGCTGACCCGCCTGCGCGGGCGCCTCTCCCGTTCGCAGAACGCCATGGGCAAGTCCCTACTCGGGCTGCTCGGCGGCGGCGACCTCGACGAGGACTCCTGGGAGGAGATCGAGGACACCCTGGTGATGGCCGATCTGGGCACCGCCTCCACCGTCGCGGTGGTCGAGCGGTTGCGCGAGGAGATGGCCGCCCGCAGCGTGCGCACCACCGAGGAGGCCCGCGCCGTGCTGCGCGATGTCCTCATCGAGGCCCTGCGTCCCGAACTGGACCGCTCCATCCGTGCCCTGCCGCACGACGACCGTCCGTCGGTACTGCTGGTCGTCGGCGTGAACGGCACCGGAAAGACCACCACCACCGGCAAGCTGGCGCGGGTGCTGGTCGCCGACGGCCGCCGGGTACTGCTCGGTGCGGCCGACACCTTCCGCGCCGCCGCCGCCGACCAGCTCCAGACCTGGGGTGAGCGGGTCGGTGCGGAGACCGTGCGCGGCAAGGAGGGAGCGGACCCCGCCGCCGTCGCCTTCGACGCCGTGAGCGCCGGTATCGCGGGCGGTGTGGACGCCGTCCTGGTCGACACCGCGGGCCGTCTGCACACCAAGACCGGTCTGATGGACGAGCTGGGCAAGGTCAAGCGCGTGGTCGAGAAGAAGGCCCCGGTCGACGAGGTGCTGCTGGTGCTCGACGCCACGGTCGGCCAGAACGGGCTGACCCAGGCTCGGGTCTTCCGCGAGGTCGTCGATATCACGGGTGTGGTGCTCACCAAGCTGGACGGCACCGCCAAGGGCGGCATCGTCTTCCAGGTGCAGCACGAACTGGGCGTGCCGGTGAAACTGGTTGGTTTGGGCGAGGGGGCCGATGATCTCGCTCCGTTCGAGCCCGGCGCCTTCGTCGACGCCCTGCTCGGGTAAACCCGCCCCGACCTGGCGCGACGCCGGGAATCAACATCATCCTCACAATGTGTTCGTAACAGCCGTGCGGATCGGGAAACACGCTGGCAACAGTGCAATCTCATCCGTTCACCTAGGCGAAACGCCGAAGGATCACGGATGAAACACCGACTGAGGACCCTCGTTGCAGGCTTCGTTAGCAGTACACCGGCGAGGCCCGAGATGAGGAGGACAAGGTGGTGGATCCCGTAATCCTGGCGGGCGCTGAAATCGGCGCGCCCGACACAGGTGACACGGCCTGGATGCTGACAAGCGCGGCCCTCGTGCTGTTGATGACCCCCGGGCTCGCGTTCTTCTACGGCGGCATGGTCCGTAGCAAGAACGTGCTCAACATGATCATGATGAGTATCAGCGCCATGGGCATCGTCACGGTGCTGTGGGTGCTGTACGGCTACTCGGCCGCATTCGGCACGGACAAGGGCAGCCTGCTCGGCGACCCCGCCGAATACTTCGGCCTACGGACTCTGATGTCCGGCTTCGGTGAGGAATCGGTCGGTGTGCCGCTGGTCGGCACCGTGCCCGCGACCGTGTTCGTGGCCTTCCAGCTCATGTTCGCGATCATCACCGTGGCCCTGATCTCGGGTGCGGTCGCCGACCGGATGAAGTTCGGCGCCTGGATCCTGTTCGCCGCGGTCTGGGTGACCGTCGTCTACTTCCCGGTCGCGCACTGGGTCTGGGGTGGCGGCTGGATCATGGAGAAGGTCAAGGCCATCGACTTCGCCGGTGGTACCGCCGTGCATATCAACTCCGGTGCCGCGGCGCTGGCGCTGGCGATCATCATCGGCAAGCGCAAGGGCTGGCCGCAGACCCCGTTCCGTCCGCACAACCTGCCCTTCGTCATGCTCGGCGCCGGTCTGCTGTGGTTCGGCTGGTTCGGCTTCAATGCCGGTTCGGCGGTCGGTGCCAACGGCGTCGCCGGTGTCACCTTCGTCACCACGGTCGTCGCCACCGCCGCGGCCATGCTGGCCTGGTTGCTGGTGGAGAAGATCCGTGACGGCAAGCCCACCTCGCTGGGCGCGGCCTCCGGCATCGTCGCGGGCTTGGTGGCCATCACCCCGGCCTGTGCCTCGGTGAACATCGTCGGCGCGCTGGTGGTCGGCCTGGTGGCGGGCGCGATCTGCGCGCTGGCCGTCAGCCTCAAGTTCAAGTTCGGCTACGACGACTCCCTCGACGTGGTGGGCATCCACCTGGTCGGCGGTGTGATCGGCACCGTGCTGGTCGGCTTCGTCGGCACCGCCGATGCGCCCACCGCGGTCGACGGCCTGTTCTACGGTGGTGGTGTCGACCAGCTGTGGCGGCAGATCGTGGGTGCGGTCGCGGTGCTGGCCTACTCCTTCGTGGTCGCCGCCGTCATCGCCTTCGCGATCAAGGCCACCATCGGCCTGCGGGCCGACGCGGAAGCCGAGTCCGCGGGCATGGACGAGTCGGAGCACGCGGAAACGGCATACGATTTCGCTGCTGTGGGTGGCACGACACGTACCACCGCCGTCAAGGAGGCATGACGCATGAAACTGATCACCGCAATCGTCAAACCGTTCACCCTCGAGGACGTCAAGTCCGGGCTCGAGCAGGCCGGCGTGCTGGGCATGACGGTCAGCGAGGTCCAGGGTTACGGGCGACAGAAGGGCCACACCGAGGTCTACCGCGGTGCGGAGTACTCCGTGGATTTCGTCCCGAAGGTTCGGGTCGAGGTGGTCGTGGACGACGCCTCCGTGGAGAAGGTCGTCGAGGTCATCGTGGAGGCCGCGCGCACCGGCAAGATCGGTGACGGCAAGGTCTGGGTGACCCCCGTCGAGTCGGTCATCCGGGTTCGCACCGGCGAGCGCGGCTCCGACGCGCTGTAAGCGGACAGCAGCTCGAGCGGCGGCCCCGCTCCCGCCGGACCGGTGGGAACGGGGCCGCACTCATGTGACGGGTCGGTGCGACCGATCCGACGGGTCGGCACGACCGATGTGTCAGATCGGCACGACCGATGTGACCGGGTCGGCACGACCGATGTGACGGGTCGGCACGCCGACGCGCGGCGGCAGGACAACTGAGATGGGTGGTGTGGTCGTGGGTTTCGAGCGAGCGCGAAACGAGCAGGTCGCGGGTGGTGTGGTCGCCAACGGGGCGTCGGATCTGGTCCGTGCCCGCGATCAACTGCTCGGGGAGGCGGGCAGGAATGCGGGCGGCGGTGCGCGCACCCCGCGCCTGGACTCCGAGGCGCTGCGCCAGGCGCTGGTCGATCTGTTCGAATTGTGGTTGACCACCAAGGGTTCCGAGGTCGGCATCACTCCCGACAGCGGCCTGGCTGTGGTGGCGGTGGGCGGCCTGGGCCGCCGCGAGATGCTGCCGTACTCGGATCTGGATCTGGTGCTGCTCTACGACGACGTCGATCCGCAGCGCGTCGCCGAGGTGGCCGATCAGCTCTGGTATCCGCTGTGGGACGCCCACATCAAACTCGACCACAGCGTGCGCACCGTCCCGCAGGCGCTGCGCGTGGCCGCCGACGATCTGACCGCCGCGCTCGGCATGCTGGAGGCGCGACATATCGTCGGCGACCAGGCGCTGAGCGATCTGCTCGTCAACGGGGTGCGCCGGGACTGGCGCAGCGGTATCCGCTCCCGCTTCGACGGTCTGCTCGAGCAGGCCGAAACCCGCTGGCGCCGCAGCGGGGAGATCGCGCACCGCGCCGAACCCGATCTCAAGAACGGCCGCGGCGGACTGCGCGATATCCAACTGCTCGACGCCCTCGCCATCGCCCAGCTGACCGACGCCATGCCGGGGCTCGGTCCGGACGTGCCGGGCGGCGGGCTCGAAATCGCGCACCGGCGGCTGCTGGACGTGCGCACCGAACTGCACCGGGTGGCCGGGCGCGGGCGGGATCAGCTGCGCGCCCAGGACGCCGACGAGATCGGCGCGGCGCTGCGCATCGGCGATCGCTTCGATCTGGCCCGCACCCTGTCGGACGCGGCGCGCACGGTGAGCTACTCCGTCGACGTCGGACTGCGCACCGCGGCGAACGCCCTGCCGCGCCGCGGACTCGCCCGGCTGCGCCGCATGCCGGTACGGCGACCACTCGATGAGGGGGTGGTCGAACACGCCGGTGAGGTGGTGCTGGCCCGCGATGCCCGCCCGCAACGCGATCCCGGACTGATCCTGCGGGTGGCGGCGGCCGCCGCGCAGACCGGACTGCCCATGTCGGCCACCACGCTCAACCGGTTGTCCGAGGACGCGCCGGAACTGCGCGAACCGTGGCCCAAGGAGGCGCTCAACGACCTGCTGGTCCTGTTGGGATCGGGGCGCAACGCGGTGGACGCCATCGAGGCGCTGGATCGAACGGGCCTGTGGGGCAGGCTGTTTCCGGAGTGGGGTGTGGTGCGGGATCTGCCGCCGCGCGACGCCATCCACACCTGGACCGTGGACCGGCATCTGGTGGAGGTGGTGGTGCGGGCCAGCGCGCTGTCGACGCGGGTGTCCCGTCCGGACCTGCTGCTGCTCGGCGCGCTGCTGCACGACCTGGGCAAGGGTCGCCCCGAGGACCACAGCGTGGTCGGCGCGGAACTGGCCACCCAGATCGGTCGGCGGCTGGGGCTGTGGCCCTCCGACGTGCGGACGCTGTCGGCCATCGTGCGTCACCACCTGCTGCTGCCCGAGACCGCCACCCGCCGCGATCTCGACGATCCGAACACGGTGCTCACGGTGGTGAAATCCCTCGACGGTGACGCGCAGCTGCTGGAGTTGCTGCACGCGCTCGCCGAGGCGGACGCGCTGGCCACCGGACCGGGCGTGTGGAGCGATTGGAAGGCCTCGCTCATCGCGGAGTTGGTGCGCCGCTGCCGGCTGTCCATGGCGGGGGAGGACCTGCCGGAACCGGATCCGATTCCGGCGGAGCTGGTCGCCAAGGCCGAGGCGGGCGGGGTGCATGTGGACCTGCGCGCGGGGGACGGGCGCTACACCCATGTGGTCACGGTCGTGGCCCCCGATACGCCCGGCCTGCTGTCGGATGCGGCGGGCGTGCTGGCCGTGCATTCGCTGCGGGTGCTGTCGGCCTCGCTGGGCGGGGCCGGGGAATCGGCCATCGACACCTTCGTGGTGGCGCCCCGATTCGGTGATCCGCCGGATCCCGGTCTGCTGCGCCAGGAATTGATCCGGGCCCGCAACGGCGATTTGGATCTGGCGGGCGTGTTGGCGCGTAAGGAACGCGAGGCGGGCGGGGGGCAGCGCAGTCCCTACGCGCAGGCGGCGCCACGGATCATCTGGTCCGAAACGGCCGATCCGGGACGGGTGCTGCTGGAATTGCGCGCCGAGGACAGAATCGGTTTGCTCAGCCGTTTGGCGGGCGCGCTGGCCCGGGTGGGCGCTAATGTGCTGTGGGCGAAAGCGGTGACCCTCGGCGCGGCCGTGGTGGACGTATTCTGCCTGGATCTGGGCCCGGGGGATACGCCGGAGCGGCGGGCGGAGATCGCGGCGGCGCTGCTCGCGGTGGTGCCGCCGCAGCAACCGAAGAAATCGCCCGAATCGGACACGGAAATGGGTTCCGGCAGAGTTTTCTGACCAGTCGCCATGTAGTTGGATTAACTGGCAAACCCCGCGTTTGCCAGTTAATCCGATCGTTGCGTGCAATTTGCTGGAATAGGTATGGGTACCCCGTTCCGCGCTTTAATATCCCCCTCTAGAGAAAGCTATCGCGAGCATGAGGGGAGCAGTCGGTGGCAATTGAAGTGGTGTCGGCGTCAATGATGACGTCGGACTTGACCCAGCACATCGCGCGCTGTGTCGGCGGCGACCGCTGGGTCGTTTCCTGGTTGCCCGGACGCACCCTCACCGGACAGCAGGCGGTGACCGCCATGACCATCGCCTCGACCGTCGCCGCCCAGCCGCCCACCGAGGCCGAATGGGCGCTGCTGGACGGACTCGCCCTCGAACTCGGCCTCACCGCGCGCGAGGCGGTGGGCATGGTGGTGCAGGAGAACCACGACCTGTGCCGCCCCGCCACGGCCGCGCGCCGCAACCTGGAATAACTCTTCTCCGCCGGTCCCACTACCCTGGTACCCGAGTGACGTCCCTCGAGATCAGGAGCGCGATCGGTGTTCGAATCCCTGTCCGACCGGTTGGCCGGTGCCCTCAAGGACCTTCGTGGCAAAGGGCGACTGTCACCGGCCGATATCGACGCGACCGCGCGTGAGATCCGGCTGGCGCTGCTCGAGGCCGACGTCGCGCTGCCCGTGGTGCGCGGTTTCATCGCCAAGATCAAGGAACGCGCCAAGGGCGCGGAGGTCTCCGCGGCGCTGAACCCGGCCCAGCAGGTCGTCAAGATCGTCAACGAGGAACTGGTCAACATCCTCGGCGGCGAGACCCGGCGGCTGCGGTTCGCCAAGAATCCGCCGACCGTCATCATGCTGGCCGGTCTGCAGGGCGCCGGTAAGACCACCCTCGCGGGCAAGCTCGCCAAATGGCTGAAGGGGCAGGGGCATCAGCCGCTGCTGGTGGCCTGCGACCTCCAGCGTCCGGGCGCCGTCACCCAGCTCCAGGTCGTCGGCGAGCGGGCCGGTGTGCCGGTCTTCGCACCGCATCCGGGCACCTCCATCGGCGGTGGCGACAACCCGCTCGGGATCACCGCCGCCGATCCGGTGCAGGTGGCGCAGGCCGGTATCACCGAGGCGAAGCAGAAGCAGTACGACGTGGTCATCGTCGACACCGCGGGCCGCCTCGGCATCGACGCCGAACTCATGGCGCAGGCCGCGGGCATTCGCGACGCGGTGCAGCCCGACGAGACCCTGTTCGTGCTCGACGCCATGATCGGTCAGGACGCGGTCACCACCGCCGAGGCGTTCCGCGACGGCGTCGGCTTCACCGGCGTGGTGCTCACCAAGCTCGACGGCGACGCCCGCGGCGGTGCGGCGCTGTCGGTGCGCGAGATCACCGGCCAGCCCATCCTTTTCGCCTCCACCGGTGAGAAGCTCGAGGACTTCGACGTCTTCCACCCGGACCGCATGTCCAGCCGCATTCTCGGCATGGGCGATCTGCTCACCCTGATCGAGCAGGCCGAACAGGTCTACGACCAGAAGCAGGCCGAGGAGGCCGCCCGCAAGATCGGCTCCGGTGAGCTCACCCTCGAGGACTTCCTCGACCAGATGCTCGCCATCCGCAAGATGGGGCCGATCGGCAACCTGCTCGGCATGCTGCCCGGCGCCGGTCAGATGAAGGACGTCCTGGCCCAGGTCGACGACAAGCAGCTCGACCGCGTCCAGGCCATCATCCGCGGTATGACACCCGCCGAACGCGATAACCCCAAGATCATCAACGCCTCCCGCCGCCTGCGCATCGCCAACGGCTCCGGCGTCTCGGTCTCCGAGGTCAATCAGCTCGTCGACCGTTTCTTCGAGGCCAAGAAGATGATGGGCATGATGAGCCGCCAGTTCGGCCTGCCCGGCTCCCGCGGTGGCGGCGGCAAGGGCAAGAAGGGGAAGAAGGGCAAGAAGGGCGGCCGCGGACCGACCCCGCCGAAGGTCAAGGGCGGCTTCCCCGGCATGCCGGGCCTGCCGGGCGGTATGCCCGCGGGTATGCCCAATGTCTCGAACATGCCCGCCGGTCTGAACGAATTGCCGCCGGGGCTGGAGGGTTTCGATCTGTCGAAGCTGAAGTTCCCGAAGAACTGAGTGCTCTCGACAGGAGGTCGGCATGCGGCTGCGGGGCGTGGTGCTGCCGGACGGGGAGGTTCGTGAGCTGTGGGTGCGCGACGGGCGCATCGCGGCCGAACCGGTGCCAGGGGCCGAAACCCTGTGTGAGAGCGGCTGGATCGTGCCCGGACTGGTGGATGCGCACTGCCATGTGGGCATCCGCTACGGCGGCGGCCACGAGGATCACGACGGGGCCGTGGCCCAGGCCGAGATCGAACGCGACGCGGGGGCGCTGCTGCTCCGCGACGCGGGATCCCCGATCGACACCCGCTTCCTCGACGAGCGCGCGGATCTGCCGGAGATCATTCGCGCGGGCCGCCATATCGCCCGGCCCAAGCGCTACATTCGCGAACTCGGCATCGAACTCGACGACGAGCGCGACCTACCTGAGATCGTCGCCGAGCAGGCCCGGCGCGGCGACGGGTGGGTCAAGATCGTGGGCGACTGGATCGACCGTGGTGTCGGCGACCTGCGGCCGCTGTGGAGCGACGCCATCCTGAAGGAGGCCATCGACGCCGCCCATCGGGAGGGGGCCCGGGTCACCGCGCATGTGTTCGGCGAGGACGCCCTCTACGGCTTGCTGGACGCCGGAATCGACTGCATCGAACACGGCACCGGGCTCACCGATGACACCATCGCGCTCATGGCCGCCCACGGCACCGCGTTGGTGCCGACCCTCATCAATATCGACACCTTCCCCGGAATCGCCGACAGCGCAACCAAATTCCCCACCTACGCCGCCCATATGCGCGATCTGCACCGTCGATCCCGCGACACCGTGGCCACGGCGCACGCCGCCGGAATCCCCATCTACACCGGAACCGACGCGGGCGGTTCCATTCGCCACGGCCGCATCGCCGACGAGATCACCGCCCTCATGCACGCGGGCCTGTCACCGCACGACGCCCTGGGCGCGTCCTCCTGGAATGCCCGCGCCTGGCTCGGCCGTCCGGGTATCGAACCCGGGGCCCCGGCCGACCTCGTCGTCTACGAGCGGGACCCGCGTACCCATCCGGAAGTCCTCGCCCACCCGACCTGGGTGGTCCTGCGCGGCCGGGTCTACGCCCGCCACACGCCGGTCACCGGCCACCGCTGAGCCGGAATCCGCCGAATCCGCCACGAACCCGAAGTGAATCATTCATGCTTCACATGTTTGTGTAGCTCCAACCTGATGAGGTGAACACCGTGGGTTCCGTGGAAAGCCTGCTCACGGCCGTGCTGGCCGGTTTGATCGTGAAGTTCCTGACCGGCAGCGCCGACTGACGATGCCGCACTCGCAGCCCATCGCGGTCGCCGACCAGGTGGGCTGCCCGTGGTCGCCTCCGTAGTCGACGGCGGGCGGCTGCGCGGACCACAGGGCGATGCGGGTCGCCGGCGAGGCCGATTTTCTCGGCGTCCGCGGTGTCTGGCAGAATGGACGACCGTCCTCATCGAGGACAGTGTCAGCCCGTCTCCGGTTACGTACCGCGCGGCGGTCACAACACTCAACGCAAAACCGGGTCCACCCGCGGGTGGGCTGCTGAATTGCGGCCGTGACCACTCCGGCTGCCCCTCGGGGCGGCCGAAAAACGAAAGGCGCAGCACATGGCTGTTCGCATCAAGCTGACCCGTCTGGGCAAGATCCGCAACCCGCAGTACCGCGTCGTCATCGCCGACGCGCGTACCCGCCGTGACGGCCGGGCCATCGAGAACGTCGGCAAGTACCACCCGAAGGAAGAGCCCTCGCTCATCGAGATCGACTCCGAGCGCGTGCAGTACTGGCTGAGCGTCGGCGCGCAGCCGACCGAGCCGGTGAAGCGGCTGCTGGAGATCACCGGCGACTGGCAGAAGTTCAAGGGCCTGCCGGGCGCCGAGGGCACCCTGAAGACCAAGGCCGCCAAGCCGTCCAAGTTGGACCTGTTCAACGCCGCGCTGGCCGCCGCCGACAACGAGCCGGTCACCGAGGCCGTCACCCCGAAGAAGAAGGCCGCCAAGAAGGACGAGGCCGCCACCGACGCCGCTGCCGAGGCCGCCACCGAGGCTGCCGAGTAATGAGTGCCGTTGTCGCCGATGCCGTCGAGCACCTGGTGCGCGGCATCGTCGCCAATCCCGACGACGTCCACGTCGAGCTGATCACCAGCCGACGTGGCCGGACCGTCGAGGTGCACGTGCACCCGGACGATCTGGGCAAGGTGATCGGCCGCGGCGGACGCACCGCGACCGCGCTGCGCACCCTGGTCGCCGGGATCGGCGGTAAGGGCATCCGCGTCGACGTTGTCGACACGGATCAGTAGATGGAACTGGTCGTCGGGCGGGTCGCCAAATCGCACGGGGTGCGTGGCGAACTCGTCGTGGA
This sequence comes from Nocardia sp. CC213A, assembly GCF_030766805.1. Classification (NCBI taxonomy): domain Bacteria; kingdom Bacillati; phylum Actinomycetota; class Actinomycetes; order Mycobacteriales; family Nocardiaceae; genus Nocardia; species Nocardia sp. CC213A. The sequence continues at coordinate 128,386 of NZ_JASFXA010000008.1, read as the reverse complement.
AGTCCGCACCGACGAACCGGAGCTGCGGTTCGCGCCCGGCAGTGTGCTGAAAGGCCGGCTGCCGCGGGCGACGGCGACCCAGGAGTACGTGGTGGAGTCGGCCCGGGAGCACTCGGGCCGACTCCTGCTGCGTCTGGTGGGCGTCGACGACCGCACGGCGTCGGATGCGTTGCGCGGCACGCTGTTCGTGGTGGACACCGCGGATCTGCCGCCCTCGGCGGATCCGGACGAGTTCTACGATCACGAACTCGAGGGGCTCACCGCGACCCTCACCGACGGCACCGTCGTCGGCACCGTGGCCGAGGTGCTGCACTCCGCCGCCGGAGAACTGCTGTCGATCAAGGCGTCCGAGGATTTCCCGCCCGCAGGCCGGGAGATCCTGGTGCCGTTCGTCACCGCCATCGTGCCGACGGTGTCGGTGGCCGAGGGCCGGATCGTCCTCGACCCGCCCGAAGGGCTGCTGGACGCGGAGTGAGCGCCATGCGTATCGACGTCGTCACCATCTTCCCCGAATATCTGGAGCCGCTGCGAACGGCCTTGCTGGGCAAGGCGGTCGAGAAGGGCATCCTCGAGGTCGGCGTGCACGATCTGCGCGACTGGACGCACGACGTGCACAAGGCCGTGGACGATTCGCCCTACGGCGGCGGCCCCGGCATGGTCATGAAGCCGGTGGTGTGGGGTGACGCGCTGGACGCGGTGTGCCCGGACGACGCGCTGCTCGTGGTCCCCACCCCGGCCGGGGTGCCGTTCACCCAGGCGACCGCCCGAAGATGGTCCGCCGAAAAGCATCTCGTCTTCGCCTGCGGCCGCTACGAGGGCATCGACCAGCGCGTGTTCGACGACGCCGCCCGCCGGGTGCGGGTCGAAGAGGTGAGCATCGGCGACTACGTGCTGATCGGCGGCGAGGCCGCGGTCCTCGTGATGACCGAGGCCGTCGTCCGCCTCATTCCGGGCGTCCTGGGCAATCAGCAGTCCCACGAACAGGATTCGTTCTCCGACGGCCTACTCGAAGGGCCCAGCTACACCCGCCCGGTCTCCTGGCGCGGTCTGGACGTCCCGGACGTCCTGCTCTCCGGCAATCACGCCAAGATCGACGCCTGGCGTCGCGAACAATCGTTGCGGCGCACCCGGGAACGCCGCCCCGATCTGCTGCCGCCGGACTGACTCGTCGCCGCGGTGGGCCGTCGGCTCGCGGATTCGGCGCACCGGTTTCGCGTGCCGCCACGGCGGTTCGGGAGTGGCACCTCGACGCGGCGTCACCCGCCGCGGGTAGTGTCTGCGGGCGTGACGACAGCCTCCGAAACCGTCAACGCAGACAGCACCGGAACTCCGAGCACCGTCGGGCTGGCGAGCGTGAGCCGCCGGATCGCCGATGAGCTAGGGGTGCGGGACGAGCAGGTGCGTGCCGCAGTCGAACTACTCGACGGCGGATCGACCGTGCCGTTCGTCGCGCGCTACCGCAAGGAGGTCACCGGCGGACTCGACGACGCCCAGCTGCGGCAGCTCGACGAACGCCTGCACTACCTGCGCGAACTCGACGAGCGCCGGGCGTCGATCATCGAATCCATTCGCGGCCAGGGCAAATTGGACGCCGAGCTGCACGCGCAGCTCATGCTCGCCGAGACCAAGGCGCGGCTCGAGGACATCTACCTGCCGTACAAGCCCAAGCGGCGCACCAAGGCGCAGATCGCCCGCGAGGCCGGGCACGAGCCGGTGGCCGACGCGCTGCTGACCGACCCGACCACCGACCCCGCCCAGTACACCGCCGAACAGCTCGACGGCGCCCGCGCCATCCTGGTGGAACGCTTCGCCGAGGATGCCGACCTGGTCGGTGAACTGCGTGAACTCATGTGGAGCCGGGGACAGATCACCTCCACCGTGCGCGCGGGCAAGGAGGAGGCGGGCGCGAAGTTCGCCGATTACTTCGACTTCAGCGAGCCGTTCGAGAAGCTGCCCTCGCACCGGATCCTGGCGCTGCTGCGTGGGGAGAAGGAAGAGGTGCTCACCCTGCATCTCGAACCCGATGCGGACGAGCCCGCCCCCGGCGAACGCACCATCTACGAGGGCCGGATCGCGCACAAGTTCGGCATCGCCGATCAGGGCCGCGCCGCCGACTCCTGGCTGCTGGACACCGTGCGGTGGGCGTGGCGCACCAAACTCCAGGTGAGCCTGGGCATCGACACCCGCATGCGGTTGCGGCAGTCCGCCGAACGCGACGCCGTGGACGTGTTCGCCGCCAACCTGCGCGATCTGCTGCTGGCCGCGCCCGCGGGCACCCGCACCACCATGGGCCTGGATCCGGGCTACCGCACCGGCGTCAAGGTGGCCGTGGTGGACGGTACCGGCAAGGTGGTCGCCACCGAGGTCATCTATCCGCACAAGCCGCAGGGGCAGACCGAGAAGTCCCTGGCCGTGCTGGGCGCACTGGTGGCCCGCTTCGGGGTGGAACTCATCGCCATCGGCAACGGCACCGCCTCCCGGGAGACCGACGCGCTTGCCGCCGAACTGATCTCGCGCATTCCGGAGAACAAGCCCACCAAGATCGTGGTGTCCGAGGCGGGCGCGTCGGTGTACTCGGCGTCGGCGTACGCCACCCAGGAGCTGCCGGATCTGGATGTGTCGCTGCGCGGTGCGGTCTCCATCGCCCGCCGTCTCCAGGATCCGCTGGCCGAGCTGGTGAAGATCGATCCCAAATCCATCGGCGTCGGTCAGTACCAGCACGACGTGTCCGAAACCCTGCTGGCCAGGTCGCTCGGCGCGGTGGTCGAGGACGCGGTGAACGCGGTCGGCGTGGACGTGAACACGGCGTCGGTGCCGCTGCTGTCGCGGGTCTCCGGTATCGCCGGCTCGCTGGCGGAAAGCATTGTGGCCCACCGCGATCAGAATGGCCCGTTCCGCAGCCGGGCCGCGCTCAAGGAGGTGCCGCGCCTGGGCCCCAAGGCTTTCGAGCAGTGCGCGGGCTTCCTGCGCATTCGCGGCGGCGAGGATCCGCTCGACACCTCCGCGGTGCACCCGGAGGCGTACCCGGTGGTGCGGCGCATTCTCGACTCCACCGGCCGGGGTATGGCCGAGTTGATCGGCAACACCACGGTGCTGCGCGCACTGCGGCCCGCCGAGTTCACCGATGAGAAGTTCGGTGTCCCCACCGTCACCGACATCATCGCCGAACTCGAGAAGCCCGGCCGCGATCCGCGCCCGGAGTTCAAGACCGCCGAATTCGCCGCCGGTATCGAGAAGGTCGCCGATCTGAAGCCGGGCATGGTGCTCGAGGGCGTCGTCACCAATGTCGCCGCCTTCGGCGCGTTCGTCGACGTCGGCGTGCATCAGGACGGTCTGGTGCACGTCTCGGCCATGTCGCACAACTTCGTCAAGGACCCGCGCGAGGTCGTCAAATCCGGTGACGTGGTGAAGGTCAAGGTGCTCGAGGTGGATGTGCAGCGCCAGCGCATCGGCCTGTCGCTGCGCCTCGACGACGAGCCGGGTCAGGCCAAGCAGGCTGACGGCGGCCGTCCGCGTGGCCAGGGCCAGCGCGGCTCGAACGGCGGCGGACGTCCGCAGCAGCGCGGCGGCCAGGGCGGCAATCGCGGTGGTCAGGGGCGCGGCGGTCAGGACCGCCGCAACCAGCCCGCGCCGAGCGGCGCCATGGCGGATGCCCTGCGCCGCGCGGGATTCGGCAAGTAGGGGACACCGGGGTAGACGGTCGGCGGACCGAGGGCCGCGGTCGCCGCTCCGGGTGTCGAACGGCACACGGAGCGGCGACCGCCGCGAGTGCCGCTCGCGCGGCCACCATCCGTCGCATCCGTGTGGGCAGCCGGGTCCCGCGGTACCGCCACGGCCACACGGGATCACCGCAGCAGCCCGGCTACCGCGGCGGTGGCTGAGCGGACCGCGCCCGCGTCGTCGGCCGCACCCGCGTTGCTGGCCGGTGGCTCGCGACCGCTGCACAATGGGCAGGGCGGTCCGGTGCTCGGCGGCCGAACGGATCGTGACGACGGCGCGTGCCGTCGGCGGCCGCACAGGTGGGCACGGAGCGGAGTCAGCGGGCTGATGGACGAAATGCGGCGGTGGCTCGACGATGTCGTGATCCCGAACGGACGGTTGCCGCTGCTGTGCCTGCTGTTCGGCTTCATTCTCGGGTTCGTGCTGATCCGCGTCAGCGTCCGGCTCATCCGCGCGAAGGTGCGGTGGTGGCCGGGGAACGTGCGGGCCGGGGACACCCATATCCACCACATGGTGTTCGGCGTGATCATGGTGCTGGCCTCCGGGGTGGGTCTGGTCACCATGTACGAGAGCGGCGTCGGCACCATCAGCGCGCTGGCGGCGGTGTTCGGCCTGGGCGCGGCGCTGGTGCTGGACGAGTTCGCGCTCATCTACTACCTCCGGGACGTGTACTGGGAGGAGCAGGGCCGCACCTCCGTGGACGCGGTCTTCGTGGCGGTGGCGGTGACCGGGCTGCTGCTGCTCGGCTTCCATCCGCTGTGGCTGCTGGACCTCGGCGACGTCCGGCACGAGCCCGATACGGCGGCGCGGGTGCTCGTCGGCCTGTTCGCCATCACGAATCTGCTGCTGGCGGCCATCGTCATCGCCAAGGGGAAGATCTGGACCGGTCTGTTCGGCATGTTCTTCCCGCCGCTGCTGGTCATCGGTTGGCTGCGACTGGCCCGGCCCGGATCGCCGTGGGCGCGCTGGCGCTACGGGTCCCGTCCGAGGACCATGCGGCGCGCCATCATTCGCGAGCGGCGATACCGGCGGCCGGTCATCCAGGCCAAGATCTTCGTCCAGGATCTCATCGCCGGGAAGCCGGATCTCGTCCATGTGCGGCAGGCCACCGAGGAGGAGTTGGAGCACACGGTGCTCCCGGCCCCGTCCGCGCCGCCGCCGACGCATCGGCTCGGTAGCCGGAAGGTCGCCGACTGAGCTGCCGGGTCGCGGCCGGTGTTGTGCGCGGATACCGGTGACGAAGGCGACCCGATTACCGGGGCGGCCCGGCCATCTGGCACAATGCTCAGGTTGCCTTGGGCGCATCGCGCCCGACGCACCGCCCAATTATCCGGAGTACGAACCGGTCGAGCACGACCAGTGCCGCCAGGTTCCTCTGCTCGCGCGAACTTCCCAAAGGACGGACATGAACACCCTCGACTTCGTCGACGAAAAGTCGCTGCGCAGCGATATCCCCGAGTTCCGCCCGGGTGACACCGTGAATGTGCACGTGAAGGTCATCGAAGGCAACAAGGAGCGCATCCAGGTCTTCAAGGGCGTCGTCATCCGGCGTCAGAACGGCGGCATCCGCGAGACCTTCACCGTGCGCAAGGTGTCGTTCGGTGTCGGCGTGGAGCGCACCTTCCCGGTGCACAGCCCCAACCTCGACAAGATCGAGGTCGTGACCCGCGGTGACGTGCGTCGTGCCAAGCTGTACTACCTGCGCGACCTGCGCGGCAAGGCCGCCAAGATCAAGGAAAAGCGCTGAAGTAGCCTTCCCGAGCAGCCGCAACGGCGCTCACCGGAACTGCCGAGTAGCCCGGCACCGCACGGTTCGTCGCGGTGCCGGGCTACTCTGTTCCGCGTGGCAGACGAGAGCGACTCGGTGAACCTTTCCTCCGACGACGGACAGCCCAGGGGCCGGTCGTCGCGGAAGGGAAAGAAGGAGAAGAAGCAGCGGCCGTTCTGGCAGGAACTGCCGCTGCTCATCGGTATCGCGGCCATCATCGCCGCCGTGGTCGTGACCTTCATCGGTCGCCCCTACGTCATTCCCTCGCAGTCCATGGAGCCGACCCTGCACGGCCGCAACGGCACCGGCGACCGCATCTACGTGCAGAAGCTGAGCTACTACTGGAGCGATCCCCAGCCCGGTGACGTGGTGGTCTTCGTCGGCCCGACCGACTCGTGGAACCAGCACTATCGGTCGATCCGCTCCGAGAACACCGTGGTGCGCGGGGTGCAGAACTTCTTCTCCATCTTCGGCCTGGTGCCGCCGGATGAGAACGACCTGGTCAAGCGCGTGATCGCGGTCGGCGGGCAGACCGTGCAGTGCTGTGACGACCAGGGCCGGGTGATCGTGGACGGCAAGCCGCTGGACGAGCCGTACGCGCAGTACCTGTACCCGTATGTGCCCGGTCTGCCGTACGGCCGCCAGAATCCCCAGGGGCGGGAATTCGGACCCGTCACCGTGCCGGAGGGCAACCTGTGGGTCATGGGCGACAACCGCAACGAGTCGGCCGACTCCCGCGCCCATATGGACGACGAACTGGACGGCACCGTGCCGATCGACGATGTGCGCGGCAAGGCGGTGGTCAAGATCTGGCCGCTGAGCCATATCGGACTGATCCGGTCGCAGAACCCCCAGACCAACTGAACACGGAGAGATAATCGACCGGTGGGGACTTCGGGCAATGGCGCGGCCCAGGGTGCCGCGCGCGACGGTGGACGCCAGCCTGCCGCTGCACGGGCCGGTGGCGGGACGACATCGACCAGGAACGCGAAGGCGACCAGGAACGCGAAGGCACAGGGCGGCAAGAAGATTCGATGGGAGGGCGGTGACTGGCCGCCGCGGGTGGTGATGCGCCGGGCCGGTGGGCTGCGCACCCTCGAATCGGCGCTGATCCGCAGCGGCCTCGGCCCGGTCGCGGGAGTGGACGAGGCCGGGCGCGGCCCCTCCGCCGGACCGCTGGTGGTGGCGGCCTGCCTGCTGCCGCCCAAGCCCCTGCCCGTGCTGGCCGGACTCGACGACTCCAAGAAACTCACCGAAGCGGTGCGGGAGGAGCTGTTCCCGGTCATCCGGCGGGTGGCGCTGGCGTGGCGGGTGGTGGTGATTCCGGCCTGGGAGATCGACGCCATCGGCATCCACGTGGCGAATATCGAGGGCATGCGGCGCGCGGTGGCGGGATTGGATCCCGCGCCCGGGTACGTGCTCTCCGACGGGTTCCGGGTCCCCGGCCTGCCCGTACCCTCGCTGCCGGTGATCGGCGGCGACGCCTCGGCGGCCTGTATCGCGGCGGCGAGTGTGCTGGCCAAGGTCACCCGCGACCGCATGATGGTGGAATTGGACGGGCAGTTCCCGGGGTACGGTTTCGCCGCGCACAAGGGCTACAACACCACCGAGCACACCGAGGCGCTGAACCGGCTCGGACCCACCTCCGAGCATCGCCGATCGTGGCGAAACGTACGAGAGACCGGCCGGGTGGCTACCGATACCGCGTATGCGGGATGATGTTCTGATAAGCCAGTGTGGCCAGTGTGGCGAGAAGGAGGATTTTCCACCCGATGAGCGCCGAGGATCTCGAGAAGTACGAAACCGAGATGGAACTCTCGCTGTACCGCGAGTACAAGGACATCGTCGGCCAGTTCTCGTACGTGGTGGAGACCGAGCGCCGCTTCTACCTCGCCAACTCGGTCGAGTTGCGGCCGCAGAACGCGGACGGCGAGGTGTACTTCGAGGTGCGGATGTCCGATGCGTGGGTCTGGGACATGTACCGGCCCGCCCGCTTCGTGAAGCATGTTCGAGTCATCACCTTCAAGGACGTGAATATCGAAGAGCTGGAGAAACCCGACCTGCGGCTGCCTGAGTAGGCGGTCCGGAGGCCCGGTTGTCCACAACCCGGCCGACTATCCCCAGACTTTCTGTTTTCCCAGCTCGGCGTGGGCGGGACCATCGCGGTCCCGCCCACGCTGGTCGTTATGGCACAGAATCCGCTGGCACAGCATCCGGCGCTCGAGGGCGCGCATACACCGGTATTGCTCCCGGACGGTGGTCCGCCGGGGGGCGGTCTGCCGGGAGAGGGTTTGCTGAGCAGCGATCCGTCGACCGCCGGTCTGCCGGGTGCCGTCCCGCCGGGTGGCGGGCTGCCAAGGGGTGGTCTGCCGGGTGGCATTCCGCCGGGCGCTGGTCTGCCGGGTTCCGTTCCGCCGACCGGTGGGGCGGCGGGGGCTGTGGCGCGCGGTCGGGGTGGTGGTGGCGGCGGGGCGCACGACCGCGTTACCGGTGGTGAGCCGCGTGATCGAGTTCTGGACGGTGGGCCGCACAATCAGGTGCTGGGTGCGCGCGGGGAGGAGCTGGCGGCGCGGTACCTGCGGGCCGCGGGTATGGAGGTGCTCGCCCGCAACTGGCGGTGCCGCTACGGCGAACTCGACCTCATCGTGCGTGATGCGGAGGTCACGGCCTTCGTCGAGGTGAAGACGCGCAGCGGTGTCGGATTCGGACTGCCCGCCGAGGCGGTGACCTTCACCAAGCAGCGGCGCATCCGGCAGCTGGCGCTGCTGTGGTTGCGGGAGCAGACCGGGCCGTGGCTGCGCATCCGTTTCGACGTGGTCTCCGTGCTGCTGCCGCCCGGCGGGGAACCGGAGATCACACATCTGCCGGGGGTGTTCTGATGCCGCTGGGGCGGGCGTATTCGGTGGCGGTCGCGGGGGTGGACGGGCAGCTGGTCGAGATCGAGGCCGATATCGGGCAGGGGCTGCCGTCCCTGCACCTGGTGGGGCGGCCCGACACCACGTTGCAGGAGTCGCGGGATCGGGTGCGGGCGGCGGTCACCAACTCGGGGGAGCGGTGGCCAGACGGGCGCGTGGTGCTCGCGCTGTCACCGGCGACGCTGCCCAAGGTCGGCAGCGTGTACGACCTGGCGCTGGCCACGGCGGTGCTCGATGCGGCGGGCGCCGTGCCGGTCGATCGGCTGGCGAAGGCGGTGCTGCTGGGTGAGCTGGCCCTCGACGGTCGCGTGCGCCGGGTGCGGGGCGTACTGCCCGCCGTACTGGCCGCGCGCACGGCCGGACGATCCACGGTGGTGGTGCCCATGGCGGCCCTGCCCGAGGCCGGACTGGTGGACGGCATCGAGGTCTTGGGTGCGCCCACCCTGCGCGCGCTGCTGGACTGGCTGCGAGGCGACGGAGATCTGTTCGCCCCCGACCGCGTGCAGCCCGCACCGACCTGGACCGGTGGTGATCTCACCGAGGTGGTCGGTCAGGACGAGGCGCGGTGGGCGCTGGAGGTGGCCGCCGCGGGCGGGCACCATCTGCTGCTCACCGGCCCGCCCGGCATCGGCAAAACCATGCTGGCCCAGCGACTTCCGGGGCTGCTGCCGCCGCTGAGCGAACGTGAGTCACTCGAGGTGACGGCCATTCATTCGGTGGCGGGCACACTGTCGGGCGATCATCCGCTGATCACGGTCGCCCCCTTCGTCGCGCCGCATCATTCGTCGTCGGTGAGCGCCATGGTGGGTGGCGGCTCACCCTCGGCCCGGCCCGGGGCGGTCAGCCGGGCGCACCGCGGCATTCTCTTCCTCGATGAATGCGCGGAGGTCTCCAAGGCCGTATTGGAAGCTCTCCGAACACCTTTGGAAGAAGGCGAGGTGCGTATCGCGCGGCGCGACGGGGTCGCGCGCTTCCCCGCGCGGTTCCAGCTGATCCTGGCCGCCAACCCGTGTCCGTGCGCCCCGGCCCGCGATATCGACTGCATTTGCGCCCCTTTGGCCCGCCGCCGCTACCTGGGCAAACTGTCCGGCCCGCTGATGGACCGCATCGATCTCTGGGTGCAGATGCACGCGCAGGCGGCGGGTGCGTTCAGCGGCGAGAAGGCCGAGAGCAGCGAAACCGTGCGCGCCCGCGTCACCGCCGCCCGCGAGGTCGCGGCCAACCGCTGGAAGGCGGTCGGCTGGTCGCTCAATGCCGAAGTGCCGGGACATGTGCTGCGGCAGCGCTTCCGGTTGCCGCGCGAGGCGCTGGCCCCGGTGGAGAACGCGCTCAAACACGGCCGGATGTCCGCACGCGGTGCGGACCGCGCCATTCGCGTCGCCTGGACCATCTGCGACCTGCGCGGCGGCGAGGTGCCCACCGCGCAGGATGTATTGCAGGCATTGACCTTTCGGCAGCGGGGGACATCATGAGCGAGCCGCTGCCCGCACCGCCTCCCACACTGTGTTCGACGCCGACGCCGCCGCCGACGACGTCTATACCGATGCCGGATTCGGATGCGTGTGCGTCTGCGTCTGGATGTGCGGCCGCAGGGGTAGGGGCGGGTGCGGGTGGCGCGGATGCGGGTTCGACCGAACCAGATACAGGGTCAGCCGCTTCCGGTTCGGGTACGGCCGACCCGGGCACCGCTACGGGTGCGTGGCAGACTCGCGCGCCGGACGGTCGGGATACCGCGCTCCGTCGCCAGCGGGAGACCTCCGATGCCGACGTGGCCAGCGCGGCAAGCGGGTTCCGCACGAGAGTCACAGCGAGCGCGAGCGGCGTGGTGAGCGCGAGCGGCGTGGCGAGCGGCGTGGCGGGTGCGAGCGGCGTGGTGAGCGCGAGCGGCGTGGCGAGCGGCGTGGCGGGTGCGAGCGGCGTGGTGAGCATGAACGGCGTGGCGAGCATGAACGGCGTGGCGGGTGCCACGGGAGTGCAGGGTGGATTGGGCGCGGCGCGGGAGGCGGGCGTGTCCGGTGCGGTGAGCGCAAGCGCTGCGGTGGGTGGAACCGACGTTGCTGGCGTGCGGTTGAGCACCGAAATCGTTGTATCTGAGGTTGATTCGGAGGCTCGTCGGTTGGCGTGGGTGTACCTGTCTCGGGTTGTCGAAGGGCCGTGCGCGCCGCTCTCGGCGCTGATCGAATCGGTCGGGGTGGTGGAGGCCGCGCGGGCGGTGCGGGAGTGCGCGTTACCGGACACGCTGCGGGGGCCGACCGAGTCGCGTCGGGGAATCGACAGGGCCGAACGGGATCTGGAGCTCATGGAGCGGATCGGTGGACGGGTAGTGACGCCCGATGACGCCGAATGGCCCGCGTGGCGGGTGCTGGGATTGAGCCAGCTCGATCCGGGTGCGGATGAGGGCGGCGCGGTGCCGCTGGTGCTGTGGGTGCGCGGGCCGCTGTCGTTGGCGGAGTGCACGGAGCAGGCGGTGGCGGTGGTGGGCGCGCGGTGCAGCACCGGATACGGGAACCAGGTCACGGGTGAGATCGCCGGTGAGCTGGCCGCTCGTGGGTGGACGATCGTCTCCGGTGCCGCCTTCGGCATCGACGGTATGGCGCATCGGGCCGCGCTGGCGGCCGGGGGCGTCACGGTCGCGGTCCTGGCATGCGGGGTCGACCGCCCGTACCCCGTACAGCACGACCGGCTGCTCGCCGAGATCGCCGACACCGGGCTGGTGATCAGCGAGTACCCGCCGGGCGTCACCGCGCGCAAGCACTACTTCCTCGCCCGCAACCGGCTGATAGCCGCCCTGGCAGACGGCGTGGTGGTGGTCGAGGCCGGGCTGCGCAGCGGCGCCCGCAATACCGTGAAGTGGGCGCGCCGCCTGAGCCGCCCCGCCCTCGCCGTCCCCGGCCCGGTGACCTCGGCGGCCTCGGTCGGCTGCCATCGCATGATCCGCGAGGGCGAGGCCCTGCTCACCACCGGCGCGGAGGACATCGTCGACGAGGTGGGCCCACTCCGGCTCTCCCTGCCGGGCAGTGTCCCGCCGAACCCGGAGGACAACCTGACCGGTGACCAAGCAGCCGTCTACACGGCCCTGCCGACAACCGGATCCCGCCTGCCCCGCCTGCTGGCCGAGCACGCCGGACTATCCGTGCCCGCCGTCCGCGCCGCCCTGTGTGCCCTGGAACTCGCCGGTCTGGTGTCCTGCGACGAGAACGGCTGGTACCGACTCGCTGCCGCCGCGCGGCCGTGAAGATGCCGGTCACGTCGTGGTTCGGCGGTCCACTGTCCCTGCCGTCGCGGCTGATCCGATCAACTACGCCCGTGTCGTCCACGGTCGTGTCGCTCGTGTCGCTCGTGTCGCTCGTGTCGCCCGCGTGCGCGTGCCCGCCGCGTACGCGTGCTCCACCGCCGTGACGTACCAGTCGCCGATGATCCCCTCGTTAGTCTGCTGTGCTACCGGCGAATACGAAGCCTGGCAGGACACCTTGGAGCCGGACGGGTTCACCCCGGAGGACTTGCGCGACGCCGTCTACGGTGTATTGATCGCGCGGTGGGCCGGATGTTTGGCGGAGTGCGGAGCCGGAAGCCGACGGCGTCGGGACCGGCCGTCGCGCCCGTCGTGCTCGTGGTGCATGATGCCGCCGAACGTGGTGCCGGAGCGGCCCGACAGGACCCGACAGTTGAGAATCGGCCGCGTCACGGTCGGCCGACGGGGTGCCACGGCACTCGCAGCGTCGCACGGCCGAAGGCCGCTGGCCCCGCGGCTGGTGGTCGGCGTAGCGGTGTGCTGCTTCGCGACGCCGCGTGGTCCGGTGGCGCGTCGCTTGCGGGAGTGGCAGGGGAAGGGGGAATCATGGGGATATGAGTGGCCTGCCCGAGGATTTGGATGCGTTGCTGGTGGAGTACGGGCGGCATCTGCGGTTGGGGCGGAACCGGTCGGAGCATACGACGCGGGCCTATGTGGGGGATGCGCGGTCGCTGCTGGAGCATTTGGTGCAGCGGTCGGCCGACTCCGGAGTGGGGGAGGTGGACGTGGCGCTGTTGCGGTCGTGGTTGAGCGCACAGGCGGCCAAGGGGGCGGCGCGGACCACCATGGCGCGGCGGGCGTCCTCGGCGCGGACGTTCACCGCCTGGCTGACGCACACGGGGCGATTGGCGGTCGATCCGGGGCCGCGGCTGGGGTCGGCGCGCGCACATCGGGTGCTGCCCGCCGTCTTGGGACGCGAGCAGGCGCGATCGGCCATGGATGCGGCGGAATCCGGTGCGGCGCAGGAGGATCCGCTTGCCCTGCGGGACCGGCTGATCGTGGAGCTGCTGTACGCCACCGGAATTCGGGTGGGCGAGCTGTGCGGGCTGGACGTCGACGATGTCGATCGGGAGCGCCGACTGGTGCGGGTGCTGGGCAAGGGCAACAAGGAGCGGTCGGTGCCCTTCGGCGGCCCGGCCGACACCGCCCTGGAGAACTGGTTGCGTCGGGGTCGCCCCGCCCTGGCCACCGCCGATTCCGGCCGTGCCCTGCTGCTCGGCCGCCGTGGCCGCCGCATCGATCAGCGTCAGGCCAGAACCGTTGTGCACGAGGTGATCTCGGCTATCCCCGGGGCTCCCGACATGGGGCCGCACGGCCTGCGGCACACCGCCGCCACCCATCTGCTGGAGGGTGGCGCGGATCTGCGTGTCGTCCAGGAACTCCTCGGCCACGCGAGTCTGGCCACCACGCAGCTCTACACCCACGTCTCCATCGACCGTCTGAAGAAGGTGCACGACCAGGCTCACCCGCGCGCCTGAGGTCGCTGTGATCCATCCCTCACCGTCGTATCGCGACTGTATCGGCGAACTATCGTCAGCCAGGCGTATGGTTTGTTAGGTAATCCTAATACGGAGGTGATTCACTTGGCTCGTCCCGCACGTCCTCGGACGAAACTCGTCGTCCAGAGCACCACCCGGCTCACCGACCACCTGATTCGCGTACACCTCGGCGGACCCGAATTCGCCACGTTCCAGCCCAACGATTTCACCGACGCCTACGTCAAACTGCTGTTCCCCGGCGAGGACGGCGAGACCATGCGCACCTACACCGTGCGCTCGGTCGACCCCCAGGCCCAGCAGATCGCCATCGACTTCGTCTACCACGGCGATGAGGGTGTGGCCGGACCCTGGGCGGCGGCCGCCCGCCCCGGCGACGTCATCGAGATGTTCGGTCCGGGCGGCGCGTACGCCCCGCGCCCCGACGCGGACTGGCATCTGCTGGCCGGCGACGAATCCGCGCTGCCCGCCATTGCGGCGGCCTGCGCGGCCATGCCCGCCGCGGCCGTGGGCCGGGTCTTCGTGGAAATCGCCGGTCCCGCCGACGAACTCGACTTCGAACGCCCCGACGGCGTCCGCCTCACCTGGATCCACCGCGGCACGGCCGCACCCGGGGAGAAGCTGGTGGCGGCCGTGCGCGCGGAACCGTGGCTCGACGGGCAGGTGCAGGTGTTCATCCACGGTGAGGCCCAGGCGGTCATGCATCAGCTGCGGCCCTATATCCGCAAGGAACGCGGCATCTCCGCGGAGTGGGCATCCTCCATCTCCGGCTACTGGCGGCGCGGCCGCACCGAAGAGGGCTTCCGCCAGTGGAAATCCGATCTGGCCGAGCGCGAACAGGTGGAGGCCGCCGTGGCTCGGTAGGTGCTCGCGTCGGTTGCGGTACGTTAGCTGAAGGTAGTGCAGTCGTACCTGACCGGAATGTGTGAACACCGAGTCGAAAGGGTTTGCGATGGCCGACCAACTCGATCCCGCGGTGCGGCTGTTCGTCGACGCGCTCAATGCGGGCGACCGCGATGCCTTCTACGGCGTGCTGACCGCCGACGCGACCATGTCCGACGACGGGTCCGACCGCGATCTACGGCAGTGGACCGCGAGCGAGATCTTCGATACCGCCGGACGGATGGACATCCAGTCGGTGAGCGAAGGCGGGCGGGCACTGGTCGCCGACTACTCCAACAGTCGCTGGGGCGCCATGCGCACCGCCTGGCGGTTCGAGGTGGACGGCGACAAGATCAGCCGATTCGAGACCGGTCAGGCCTGACCGGGGCGGACGGCGTCGATGTACCGACCCGCTATGTAGCGCTGGATGATTCGCACCGCCGGGCCACCCAGCCGGGTGTACCAGGTGCCGGGCCGGGAGAACGCCGCGACCACGCCGTACACCGACTCGTCGGCCGGGTCGTACTCGACGGCGAACAGCTCCTCCCCGCACTCCGGATGCCCGGGCAGGGTGCCGTAGGCGAAGCCGAGCCGGTTCGGTTCCGCCAGCACATAGACGACCCGGCACGGCGCGACGATGGCGACCGGTCCGGCCCCGAGCCGGACCGTGAGCCGCGTCCCCACCTCGGCAACCGGCGTACTCGCCTCCCGGAAGATCCCGGTACCCCGCTGCTTGCGATACGCCCGAATGTCCGCACCCGCCCGCTCGAACAGCTCCCGCCCGGACCCGATCCGGCGGCGAATCCGGAAATGGTGGTAGCCGGACGGGAACTCACCGTTGGTCGCACCGACCTCGGGATAGGTGAACGGGGTGGGAGCGGGACGGATCGACATGGCTCCATCCTGCTGTCGGCAAGCGCATCGGGCCAACGCGGCGGCGCAGCTCCGTCGGCTCCGTGGCCGAATTCCACAGCTGCCGCGCGCTGCTCCGGTGCCGAGACGAATCGCTGGCCAACACCCCCATCGGACCACCGCGAACCCGCGCACCGGCAGCCGTAGGTCGCTCGCTGCGGGGCACCGGATAGACGCCTGCTCACATCGGACTCGCCGAGGTGTGCTCCGACATCGGCTCGACGGCCGGGGGAGACTGGTGCCATGAGTCACCCCACGCCCGTGGACGACGACGAACGAGAGGTGGATTACCGCTTCACCCTCGCCAATGAGCGCACCTTTCTGGCTTGGATACGGACGGCTCTGGGGCTGCTGGCGGGCGGTGTGGCGGTGCACGAGTTGGTGCGGCCGTTCCGGCATCACGGGCTGCGTACGGCGGTGGGGATGAGCTGCATCGTGCTCGCGATCGCCATCGCGGTGGGCGCGTACGGGCGCTGGCGGCAGGTGACGGCCGCCATGCGGCGCGGTGAACCGCTGCCGCGCACGGTCATGGTGCCCATCCTGTCGGCGGGCATCGCCGTCATCTCGGTGCTGTCGGGTATCGGAATGCTGTTGTCGTGAGCGGAGTTCCGACGACCGAACAGGGCCTCCAGGCGGAGCGGACCGCCCTGGCGTGGTGGCGCACCGTGGTGGCCGCCATGGCGAATGCGGTCCTCCTGCTGCACGCGGCCGCGGTCAGCGGTTGGCGGCCCGCGGCCGTCGCCCCGGTGGCCGCGGCCTTCGCGCTCGTTCTGGTGGTGGCGGTCGGGGTGCGCCGCGCGCACATCCTGCACACCCGCCCCCGGGCGAACTGGAGCGACGGCCGGTTCGCGGTGGTCGTGGTATCCCTTGCCATCATCGCGGTCACCTGCGTGGTGGCGGTGTTCACCCTCGGCCTGTCGCGGCTCGAACCGTGAGCCGAGCCCTGCGTTCCGCCGGTGCTTTCAGCCAGTGGCTTCAAGCGCAGCGGCGTGTGCCTGACCAGTGGCAGCGGGTCCAGGTACGTCCGCCCGCGCCGCAGTCCCCAGTGCAGGCACACTCCGGGGCAGCCGTGGTCGCCGCGCTCCAGGACGCCGAGCGCGCTCCCACGCGTCACTCGCCGCCCCGCCGCCGTGGTGGCCCGCACCGGCTCGTAGGTCGTGCGCAGGCCGCCCGCGTGGTCCACCGACACCACGGGCTTGCCCGCCACCGTTCCGGCGAAAGCCACCACCCCGTCGGCCGCGGCGAGCACCGGTTGCCCGGCGGCACCGGCCAGATCCACCCCGCGATGACCGGGTAGCCAGTCGTGCTCCGGATTGTCGAAACCCCGCACGACCGCCGGACGCGGACGCAGCGGCCAGTCGAACGCGTCCTTCGGCGTGGCCGATACGGTAGGCGATACCGCGGCGGTCAGCACGAGCCAGCCGAGGACGACGCGGCTCAGTACGAGCCGGTGGAGAGCGACCCGGCCCAGTACGAGCCGGTCGCGGGCGACCCGGCCCTGGCGGGGCGTTGCGATCCGATGCATGTATCCAGCGTCGTATCGGCAGGTCGGCAATGGAATCCCGGTATCGGCGAGTGTGGATGACACGCGCCGGTGTGAATATCCGTCTCTTCCCTCGCGGGACCCGATTTCTGTCTGACCCGTCACCCCCGTAGACTGGTCCAGCGGTTTGCGTACGCAGACCGACTTCGCGCGCCCGCATCGAGGGTCGCCGGCTGGTCCCATCGCGTTCCGCTGAACATCGATTGTTCAGCAGGTGCGTCGTGGGTTCCGGTGGCCGCGGGCGCCAGGGCAGAGATCGCCGATTTCTGCGTCAACCAGCGATAAGAGGAGATACGGGAGCCATGGCTGTCGTAACAATGAAGCAGCTGCTCGACAGCGGCGCGCACTTCGGTCACCAGACCCGTCGGTGGAACCCGAAGATGAAGCGGTTCATCTTCACCGACCGCAACGGCATCTACATCATCGACCTGCAGCAGACGCTGACCTACATCGACAAGGCCTACGAGTTCGTCAAGGAGACCGTGGCGCACGGCGGCACCGTCCTCTTCGTCGGCACCAAGAAGCAGGCCCAGGAGTCGATCGCCTCCGAGGCGACCCGCGTCGGCATGCCCTACGTGAACCAGCGCTGGCTGGGCGGCATGCTCACCAACTTCCAGACCGTGCACAAGCGGCTGCAGCGCCTCAAGGAGCTCGAGGCGATGGAGCAGACCGGCGGTTTCGAGGGTCGCACCAAGAAGGAAATCCTCATGCTCACGCGTGAGAAGAACAAGCTGGAGCGCACCCTCGGCGGCATCCGCGATATGGCCAAGGTGCCCTCGGCCATCTGGGTCGTCGACACCAACAAGGAGCACATCGCCGTCGGCGAGGCGCGCAAGCTGAACATCCCGGTCATCGCGATCCTGGACACCAACTGCGATCCCGACCTGGTCGACTACCCGATCCCGGGCAACGACGACGCCATCCGCTCGGCCGCGCTGCTGACCAAGGTCGTCGCCTCCGCCGTCGCCGAGGGTGTGCAGGCCCGTGCCGCGCGCGCCACCGGCGATGCCAAGCCCGAGGCCGGCGCCGGCGAGCCGCTCGCCGAGTGGGAGCAGGAGCTGCTGGCGGGCGCGACCGCCGAGGCTCCGGCCGAAGCCCCGGCCGCCGAGACCGCCGCCGAGGCGGAGCTGAAGGAGAACCCGGCCACCAAGACCCCGGCCGACTTCTGATTCTCAGCCGCGAGGCTTTTGTTCACCTTGCCGACCGTTTCCGTTGGGTAGCGGTCGGCAAGGTGTGACCACCACAGACTTACTCACAACAGGAGGCTCGCCCCAGATGGCGAACTACACCGCCGCCGATGTGAAGCGGCTCCGCGAGCTCACCGGCTCCGGCATGATGGACTGCAAGAAGGCTCTCGAGGAGAACGGCGGCGACTTCGACAAGGCCGTCGAGTTCCTGCGCATCAAGGGCGCCAAGGATGTCGGGAAGCGCGCCGAGCGCGCCACCGCCGAGGGTCTGGTCGCCGCGCAGGACGGCGTCATGATCGAGATCAACTCCGAGACCGACTTCGTCGCCAAGAACCAGGAGTTCCAGGATCTGGCGAACGCGGTCGTGACCGCGGCCGCCAAGGCCCGCCCGGCCGACCTGGACGCCCTCAAGGCCGTCGACCTGGGTGGCAAGACCGCCGACCAGGCCGTGCAGGAGCTGGCCGCCAAGATCGGTGAGAAGCTCGAGCTGCGCCGGGTGGCCGCCTTCGACGGCACCACCACGGTGTACCTGCACAAGCGTGCCACCGACCTGCCGCCCGCCGTCGGCGTGCTGGTCGAGTACCAGGGCGAGGGCGACGCCGCCGCCGAGGTCGCGCGCGCCGCCGCCATGCAGGTCGCCGCGCTCAAGGCCAAGTACGTGAGCCGCGACGAGGTTCCGGCCGATGTGGTCGAGAAGGAGCGCTCCATCGCCGAGGCCACCGCTCGTGAAGAGGGCAAGCCCGAGGCCGCGCTGCCGAAGATCACCGAGGGTCGCGTCAACGGCTTCTACAAGGACGTCGTCCTGCTGGAGCAGCCGTCGGTCACCGACAGCAAGAAGACCGTGAAGCAGCTGCTGGACGAGGCCGGTGTCACCATCACCCGCTTCGCCCGCTTCGAGGTCGGCCAGGCGTAATCGCCTGAGATACGAGCCAGCCCCTCGCGCAACGAGATTGCGCGAGGGGCTGTTTTGTGGGGCATGACGCCGGCGAGTTCGTGGGGCGGGACGCCATGCGAGTTCTACAAGGACGTCGTCGGTAGGGCGGACACCGCCCCGCGCGACGGCGAGTACGACACCGCGAAGCCAGTCGACCGGTGGCGGCGAGTCGGCCGTGCGCGAGTCGCGGTGTGACGCCTGCCGATCGCGTGGCCGCCCTCATTGTCCCTCGAGCCTCATCGTCCCTCGAGCAGTTCCTTCAGCCGCTCGAGATCCTTCCGATTGGCCGAACGCATGGCCGCTACCACGACGGGTGCGGCGATCTTCGCGAAACCGGACGGCTCGCCTCGATTGCGCAGCGTCATGCGCGTCCCGCCGTCCGCCGTGTCCTGCCATGTGTAGGTCGTCTCCATCGGAAACGGCCCTGCCGCGGTGCTCATGACGAACCGCTCCCCGGGCACCAGTTCCCGCACCTCGTAGGTGTAGGCGACTTCGCGTCCGAGGAACCGCGCCACGAACGCCATCCGCGAACCCACGGTCGCCGGTTTCGCGGTGAGCCACTGAACCGAGCGGATATTCGCGTACCACCGGGTGACATTGTCCGGATCGGCCGCGAAGGCCGCCACCTCCGCTCGCGGGCGAGCGATCTCGATGGTGGTCGCGACATCGACGGACATGTGCCGATGCTACGCCGGAGCACGTAGGCCGTCAGCGGTCCGAGGCTTGGCGGACACCGCGATCCGTGCCGGATGATGTTCACCGGCACCGGGAATCGGATGCGCATGCCGCGGTGGGAAGCGGCGGCGGTGCCGAGTCGGTCGCACGACGCCGTGGGTCACGCGTGACCGGTGGCGAATCCGGTATCGCCGCTGGTCGTGCAGGTGACCGCCACCGCGGCGGCCGCGGCGTGTCCGGCTGCGCTGTCGGCCCGCGCGGAAACCGGATAAACTGCCTCGAAATTCTCACCGGGAACGAGGGTCGGGTCACCCTCGCGCCCGCGCGTGAGGCAGGATAGATAAAGCTCGTCGCCGTCCCGTGCAATACGCATATCGGGATGGTCTTTTCATGTGCGTGCGCAGGCTCGCTGCCGAGGGAGAAGGAGACCGATGACGGACCCGGATACGGCGCCCGACCGCAAGGGCTATCGCCGAGTACTCCTCAAATTGGGTGGTGAGATGTTCGGCGGGGGCAAGGTGGGGCTCGACCCGGATGTCGTGCAGACGGTCGCCGAGCAGATCGCCGAGGTGGTCTCCACCGGTGTGCAGGTCGCGGTCGTGATCGGCGGCGGCAACTTCTTCCGCGGCGCCGAACTCGAGGAGCGCGGGATGGAGCGGGCCCGCTCCGACTACATGGGCATGCTCGGCACCGTGATGAATTCCCTTGCGCTGCAGGACTTCCTGCAGAAGCAGGGGATCGACACCCGGGTGCAGACCGCCATCACCATGGGGCAGGTCGCCGAGCCGTACCTGCCGCTGCGCGCCAAGCGGCATCTGGAGAAGGGCCGCGTCGTCATTTTCGGCGCGGGTATGGGTATGCCGTACTTCAGCACCGATACCACCGCCGCGCAGCGCGCCCTGGAGATCGGTGCGGAGGTGGTGCTCATGGCCAAGGCCGTCGACGGCGTCTTCACCGCGGATCCGCGCGAGGACGCCGCCGCCACCATGTTCACCGAGATCACGCACAAGGAAGTCCTGGAGCGTGGTCTCAAGGTGGCCGATGCCACCGCGTTCAGCCTCTGTATGGACAACCAGATGCCCATCCTGGTGTTCAATCTGTTGACCAAGGGCAATATCGCCCGCGCCGTGGCCGGTGAGAAGATCGGCACGTTGGTGCGGACGTGAACCGCACGGACCGCGCCGACCGAAACGAACGATGACGCTGTGGAGGAAACGCCGTGATTGAAGAAGCGCTCTTCGACGCCGAGGAAAAGATGGAGAAAGCTGTCTCGGTGGCGAAGGACGACCTGGGGTCCATTCGGACCGGTCGCGCGAATCCGGGCATGTTCTCCCGGATCGTCATCGACTACTACGGGTCGCCCACCCCGATCACCCAGGTGTCGAGCATCAATGTGCCCGAACCGCGCATGGTCGTGATCAAGCCTTACGAGGCCGCGCAGCTGGGCGCCATCGAAACCGCCATCCGCAACTCGGATCTGGGTGTGAACCCGACCAATGACGGCCACATCATCCGGGTGAGCGTTCCGCAGCTCACCGAGGAGCGCCGCCGCGAGATGGTGAAGCAGGCCAAGTCCAAGGGTGAGGACGCCAAGATCTCCATCCGCAATGTGCGCCGCAAGGCCATGGAGGAGCTGGGTCGCATCCAAAAGGACGGCGAGGCGGGCGAGGACGAGGTCGGCCGCGCCGAGAAGGAACTGGACAAGACCACCCACAAGTACGTCGCGCAGATCGACGAACTGGTCAAGCACAAGGAATCGGAACTGCTCGAGGTCTGAGCCGGTCGGCGGCGCCGGCCGGGGGTAGGGACGAACGGACGACAAGTGAGCGACAGGACAATCGTGGCCGAAGATACTGCCGCCGCAGACAATGCGACGCCGTCGGAGGTTACGGGGGCGGCGCGGCAGCCCGCGACCCCGGGCACATCCGGCGATCCAGCGCGCACGGGTTCGTCGGCCGCCATACCGGATCCGGTCCCGGCGTCCGACGGCGACAAGGGCGGCAAGTCCAAGGCGGGCCGCAACCTGCCCGCCGCCCTGGTGGTCGGTTTCGGGTTGGGGCTGTCGCTCATCGCGATCCTGCTGTTCGTGCCGAAGGTTCTCATCGGCGTGATCGCGGTCGCCATGGCGGTGGCCACCTGGGAGGTCGCCAAGCGGCTGCGTGAGGCCGATGTGCTGGTGCCGCGCATTCCGCTGCTTGTCGGCGGTCAGGCCGTCATCTGGCTGGCCTGGCCCTTCGGCACCGAGGGGGTGGCGGGGGCCTTCGCGGCGACCGTGCTCGCCCTCATGGTGTGGCGGCTGTTCGACCATGGGCTGCGCGCCACGCCGCGAAACTACCTGCGCGACACCGCGATCAGCATCTTCGTTCTCGCCTGGGTGCCGCTGCTGGCCTCCTTCGCCGTCCTCATGCTGCTCGACGACGACGGCAATCTGCGGGTGCTGACCTTCATGATCCTGGTGGTCTGCTCCGATGTGGGCGGCTATGTCGCCGGGGTGCTCTTCGGCCGCCATCCCATGGTTCCCGCCATCAGTCCGAAGAAATCCTGGGAGGGCTTCGGCGGTTCGCTGGTGTTCTCGGTGATCGGCGGTCTGCTCACGGTGACCCTGCTGTTGCAGGCGAATTCCATGATCGGCGTGCTGCTGGGCGTGGGTCTGGTGCTGGTGGCCACCACCGGCGATCTGATCGAATCCCAGATCAAACGGGAGCTGGGCATCAAGGATATGGGCACGCTGCTGCCCGGGCACGGCGGCATCATGGACCGGCTGGACTCCATGCTGCCCTCGGCGTTCGTGTCCTGGCTGGTGCTGACCGCGCTGCTGTGAGGTCGGGGGCTCCGGTACCGGTGGAGCCCCCGTCCCGTCAGCCCGCCTTCTTGGCCGCGCGGCGCAACTGGAAGATGCGCCAGCCGCCGACCAGCGCCATCACCAGCGCGCCGATGATCACCGACAGCAGTACCAGTACGCCGATCGGCATCTGGAACCGCCAGGCGAAGAACTCGACGTGGGCCGTCTCCAGATTTTGCAGGATGAAGACCAGCAGCACGATGCCCAGCAGCGCGGCGATGATCAGGGCCAGCCAGGTGTAGCCGGTGCGGGTTTTCAGCGCCCGGTCGATGGACGTATCCGGTTTTCTCGTATCGGTCTGTTTCTCGTCGATCTGCTTTTCGGCGATCGGTTTTTCGGGCTCCGGGTGTTCAGCGTCCCCGGGGTTCACGGCGTCGGCTGTCATACCCTCGATCATTGCGGATAGCTATGGCCAGTGCACGGATATTGCCCGTTGTCTCAGGTATGTCGGACTCGCCGGGGATGGCCGGGTGGTGTGATCAGCACCGCCCGCCCCGGCAGCCGCGGGAAGGCAGTCGGATGGGACACTGGAGAGGTTATGACTGCCCCCCTGCCGCTCGTCTTCGACGCCCCCCGCCGTGGCATGCCGCCGCGGCACCTCGCCGACCTCGATGCCGAGGAGCGGCGCGCCGCCATGGCGGACCTGGGGCTGCCGAAGTTCCGCGCCGACCAGATCGCGCGCCAGTACTACGGGCGGCTGCAGGCCGATCCCGAGCAGATGACCGATCTGCCCGCCGATATGCGCGCCAAGGTGGGTGAGGCGCTGTTCCCGCCGCTGCTCACCCCGGTCCGGCATATCGCCTGCGATGACGGCAGCACCCGCAAGACACTGTGGAAGGCGGGCGACGGCACCCTGCTGGAGTCGGTGCTCATGCGCTACCCCGACCGGGCCACGCTGTGCATCTCCAGCCAGGCCGGCTGCGGTATGGCCTGCCCCTTCTGCGCCACCGGCCAGGGCGGCCTGAACCGCAACCTCTCCACCGCCGAGATCGTCGACCAGGTGCGCGCCGCCGCCGCGGCGCTGCGCGACGGCGAGGTCGCCGGTGGGCCCGGCCGCCTGTCCAATATCGTCTTCATGGGTATGGGCGAGCCCCTGGCCAACTACAAACGCGTGGTCAACGCCGTTCGCCGCATCACGTCTCCGGCTCCGGACGGACTGGGTATCTCCCAGCGCAATGTGGTGGTCTCCACGGTCGGCCTGGCCCCCGCCATCCGCAAACTCGCCGACGAGAATCTGTCGGTGACCCTCGCGGTTTCCCTGCACACCCCCGACGACGAACTGCGCGACACCCTGGTCCCGGTGAACAACCGCTGGCCGGTCGCCGAAGTCTTGGATGCGGCACGCTATTACGCCGACAAGTCCGGTCGCCGCGTGTCGATCGAGTACGCGTTGATCCGTGACATCAACGACCACCCCTGGCGCGCCGATATGCTCGGTAAGAAGCTGCACAAGGCCCTGGGCTCCCGCGTCCATGTGAACGTCATCCCGCTGAACCCGACTCCGGGCAGCAAATGGGACGCCTCCCCGAAACCCGTTGAGCGCGAGTTCGTCCGCCGCGTCGAGGCGCAGGGCGTGCCCTGTACGGTTCGCGATACCCGTGGTCAGGAGATCGCCGCTGCCTGCGGGCAGCTCGCCGCGGAAGGATGAGCGGACTCGACCCCGAGGTGTTCGGTTCCACGAAGGACCGGCCGTCGAAATGGGTCTCGCCCGACGAACTCGCCCGACGGCTGGCATTCGTTTCGACCGACGACCTGGTCGAGTTCATCGTGGACGCCAGGAATTCCTGGCATCAGCGGCGAAAGTGTGTTCGCGCGTTGGCGGGACGCGCGCTATCGATCCCCAGCTGCTTGCGTGGTTGCGGAGTGTGGATTCGGAATCCGTTCGATATGTGGCGTCTCGCGTCGCGATTCTGACCGCGCGGGGGATGCTGGGTGATCTGGAGGTGGCGGACGCGCTGGTCGAATTGGCGTCGAGTCCGTGGGGCCATCTCGGTGGCCCCGCCGACCACGCTATCCAGCGCTTGATCATTGCCCATGGTCTGCCCGCGGCGCTCGGTGTGGATTCTCCATGCGCATGCAGGTCGCCGTTGCCGATCAGGTAGCTGAACGCGGCGATTTCGAGCAGTTGCAGCGTAGCCAGGGGGCGTGAGCCGCGGCCCTCGGCGACCGCATCCGCGAGAGCTTTGATCGCTTCCTGCAACGTGATCCGATACCTCGCGGCAGGGTATCGGCCGAGGATCTGGCAGGCATCCTCTTGGGGCAGGCGGCGGGTCGGGCGCCGGCGGGCAGTACCTGAACATCGCCGATGGTATCGGCGCCGACCGCGAGCAGGATGGCGAAGTGGTCGTCCTCGCTGGTTCGGGTGGCCTCTCGTGATGGCGGTCAGGCGCAGTCCCTCGGGAAGCAGACCGGCGAAGAAGGGCGGTACCGAACCTCCGGTCGCCCGGAATTTCCCCGCGCGCTCGGGCAGGGTGAAAGCGACCGGCGGAGTCGTCGGATCGGCGAGATAGGGGTACACCGGTAGGCCGGGAGAGAAGAACGGTGGCGTTCGTCGAATCAGGACTGGTCATCGCGAGATCGCCAGGCGTCGAGGAGGTCAGCGGGAGGGAAAGCGGTCCTCTCCGGACCCACACTCGACCGGTGACTCGCGGATCCCAGCGTCAGCCGGTAGCCCCCGCTGGGCGGGTGACCGGGACGATCGTGACGTGGTCCTCGATGCCGGCGAAGTCGTTGGGGTTGGTGGTGTACAGGGGCAGTCCGTGACGCGCTGCGGTCGCCGCGATCATGAGGTCGGCCGTCCGTCGGCGCGGTTGTCGGCCGATTGCGTAGACCGAGGCGCAGATCAACCCGAACAGTCGTGCGGCTTCGCTGTCGTAGGGGAGCGTGTCGCCGAACGTGGCTTCGGCGTGTTGCAGTACAGCGATCCGGCGGGCGCGGCGGCCAGGATCGTCGGTGGCGTACGGCCCGCGTGAGAGCTCGCCAAGTGTGACGGCGGTGATGGCGGACTCGACAGGAAGTTCGGCCGGATCGAACAGAGAGAAGGCCGCGACGATGCTTGTGTCGAGAACGCCCCTGGCTCGACGGGTCACAGCCCGGTTCCTTCGAGCGGGTCGCCGGAGAGTTCGCCGTCACCCCGGACGACGAACCTCGCGGATACCCTGGTCCCGGTGAACAACCGCTGGCCGTTCGCCGAAGCTTGGACGCGGCACGCTGGTCGCCGAAAGAGCTTACGGTCCAGGTGGATCCGAGGTTCGCGCCGGGACGAAGGTCTTTTGTCCCAATGCCAAGGTGTACGTGGTGAACGGCTATCCCGGCACGGGCATGGAGGTCGTCACAGTCATCGGACGTGGCCGCGGCCGGAGCCCCCGCCTGGTCCGAGCCGACATGCCGACGAAGCATCTGACGAACTGGCGAGTGCGCCTCGTGTACAGCCCGGCCGTACTACGACGGATCACCGACCCCGATATCCGCTTTCTGGGTTCCCTCGTCGCCGATGAGTCGCCAGATCCTGGATCAGCCGAGTATCGGAAGCGGCTCGAGCGCTTGGCCGCCGTGTGGCCGTCAGCGCACGGCGAAGCCGCTTCCCGTCCGGACTCCGGGAGCTGACTTCATGGCGCGGGGCGCAGCTCCTCGATCCGATCAGTCGGCGTCTGCGGTACCGTTCGATCGGTCCAATTCGTGCAGAACCTGTGCTGATAGAACGCGTCGCGAACCAGGAGCTGATATGGGCACAGCGGTTGATCGGAAGGCGTGGCGAGAGCTGGTCGACGGGCTCGTCGAGCAGAAGCGGCGACTTGTGACGTTCGGAGACCATGAGTCGGACACGATGCCGAAGCCGGGTGCGAGCGAGGAGCAGCTGCGGGCGGCGGAGTCCAGGCTGGGGCGTCGGCTCGATCCGCAGTATCGAGAACTGCTTTCGGTGGCCAATGGATGGGACCACTTCTGGATCAGCTACAGCCTGCTGGGCACCGAGGACATCGGCTCAGGTCCGCGCTGGGAATCGGGGTTGACGCAGGCTGGGATCTGGTTCGACGACAACGACTGGGGAGACGAGATCGGCGCTCCCAACGACCCGGCCAGCTTTCAACTGGTGGTCGAGAACGACAACGGCTACAGCGGCAACGTATTCCTGTTCGTCGGCCCGGCGTCGGATCTGCCGATCGGTGCGGCGGTTCCGCTGCCACCGGAGATGACCTACCCCGATCTGTACAGCTACGTCCGCGCCCAGCTCGACAGCATGACCGCCGACGCCGATCAGGCCACGTTGGGCGAGTATTCGGAACCCTGGCAGGGCCGCAACCTCCGTGCCGCCCCGCCGACAATGGCCGAGATCGTCGCGAAGATCGGCGAGTTGATCCAGAGCAGGAATCCTGACCGCCCCGCACCGTTGCGGGCCGGTGCGACGGTAGCGGAGCTGGACGCGCTCGACCGTGAACTGGGCGGCAGGCTGCACCCCGAACATCGGGAGCTGCTGTCGGAGTCGAATGGACTTGCCACCCCGTATTGGGGCCTCGGGGACGTCCTGTCGGTACAGGACATCCGTGACGGGGTTCGGTGGCGAGAAGAGTTGGCGCGCAAGCAAAGCGACGAGGACTACCGGTATGATCCGCCCGCCTGGACCGCCGAGGCCGCCCAGATCCTGGCCTCCGGGCAACAGCGAGACAAGCCGGCCCCGCTGGTCGAACGGGTCGGATATCTCCCGACCATCCCGTTCGCGATGTCCAGCACGACGTTCTACGGCATCGACATCACCGACGGCTGTGTCCGGGATCTTCTGCAAGACGGCGAGTACTTCACCAAGTACGGCCGACGTCCGGCCATGGGGCGGACCGTCCGTGACCACCTGCTGAAGGGTTGCCGGGACCTGTGGTGGCTCTCCCGGCTGCGCACCGCCGGTCAATAGGGCCACCCGCCACCGCATCGACACCAGCGATGGCCGGGTCCGCGATTGTTCGCGGCCTCGACCAGCGGCTCGCGCTGATCGAAGGCATGGGCGTGGCCCTCCCGGACCGAGCAACCGGGTTGATCATGCCGGGGGTCTCGATGCTGGCGAAGTCTTCGCGGTTGGGGGGCGTGGTGATGACGTTAGGCCGACGGCATCGGACACGCTGCTGGTCGTCGAGGTCGTATCACCGAATACGGTGACCGCGGATCTGGTGGAGAAGCGCGCGGAGTACGCGCGGCTGGGCATCCCCTACTACTGGATCGTGCGCATGGTGCAAGACGACGGTCCCGCGGCGTCGATCGAAACGTTGCGGCTCACCGCCGAAGGGATCTACGTCCTGGAGAGGATGTCGTTGCGGGCGCGTGGAGATGCGACGGCGATCGATGCTGCGGATCCACTCACCGTGACCATCAGCTGGAATCAACTCGATCTCGGCTTGGACTGACCCGACGGTGGTGGGCTGAGCGGCTGCTGGGCGCGGACCGCGGCCGCCATGCCGCGTGAGGTGCCGCGCGAATACCTCGACAGGCATATGCTCGTGGTAACTGGCACGTTTCGTATCGAGGTCGTCGTGGCGCATATCGATCCGCACACCACGCAACGCGACCTGAGCGCAGGGTTCGCGGCGGAGCTCGAGGCGGGCGGGTTCAGTGCGGCTCGGGAGATCGGGCGGGGCGGGTTCGGGGTGGTGTATCGGTGTTTTCAGGCGGCCCTGGACCGGACCGTCGCGATCAAGGTGTTGACGGCGGATCTGGATTCCGAGGCGCTCGAACGGTTCGTGCGGGAACAGCTCGCCATGGGGAAGCTGTCGGGGCATCCGAACATCGTCACCGTATTCGAGGTGGGGTCCACCGCGACGGGGCGGCCCTACATCGTGATGCCGTACCACGGGCACGGGTCGCTGGATGCGCGGATTCACCAGCACGGCCCGCTCGAATGGCCGGATGTGCTGCGTATCGGGGTGAAGATCGCGGGTGCGCTGGAGACCGCGCACCGGCGCGGACTGCTGCACCGGGATGTGAAGCCCGGCAATATCCTGCTCACCGAATACGGCGAGCCGCAACTGGCCGACTTCGGAATCGCCCGGCTGGCAGGCGGTTTCGAGACGACGGCGGGCACCATCACGGGATCGCCCGCCTACACCGCGCCCGAGGTGTTACAGGGGCAGGTGCCGGATGCCACGGCCGACGTGTACAGCCTGGCCTCGACCCTGTTCTGCGCGGGGACCGGGCACGCGGTGTTCGAACGCCGCAACGGTGAACAGTTGGTCGCGCAGTTCGTGCGGATCACCCGGCAGCCGCTGCCGGACCTCGGTGACGCCGGCCTACCGCCCGACCTGATCGGCGTGATCGAAACCGCCATGGCCCGCGATCGCGGTGAACGCTACCCCAGCGCAGCGGATTTCGGGACTGCGCTGCGCGAGGTTCAGCTCCGGCTCGGGCTCGCACCCGACGAGATGCCGCTGCCCGTCCCCGCCGCGGACTCGCTCGCTCCGCGCCCGGCCACCACCCCGACCGGACGGCGCCGCACCACCACCCGCACCACCCCGCCGGTACCCGCCACCCGGCTGCGGCCACCGGAACGCACCCGGCCGCTGGTCGAACGCCCCCGTCTGCTCGCACCGCTCCGGCACGGATGCGACCGCAGGCTCGCGGTCATCCACGGCCCCACCGGCTTCGGCAAGACCACCGTGGCCGCGCAGTGGTGCGCGGCCGTGCGTGCCGAGGGCGGGTCGGTGGCGTGGCTGACCGTCGACAGTGACGACGACAATGTGGTGTGGTTCCTCTCGCATCTCATCGAGGCCGTGCGCGCGGTCCGGCCCGCGCTGGCGCGGGAACTCGGCGAACTGCTCGAGGAACACGGCGACGAGGCCGGACGTTTCGTGCTGACCGAGCTCATCAACGATATCGACCGGCGCGGTGAGCAGCTGACCGTGGTGATCGACGACTGGCACCGCGTCGCCGACCCCGGCACCGTTGCCGCACTGCGCTTCCTGATCGAAGGCTCCAGCCCCGTCCTGCACCTCGTGGTGACCAGCCGCAACCAGACCGGGCTGCCCATGAGCGCCATGCGGGCCCGCCACGAGCTGGTCGAAATCGGCCCCGCCGCACTGCGTTTCGACTCCGATGAAGCATACGACCTGCTGGTGCGGCTGGGTGGGCTGGACCTGGATCGCGGCGATGTGGAGGACCTCACCGAGTCCACCGGCGGCTGGGTCGCTGCCCTGCAACTGGCGGCACTGTCGCTGCGCGGCAGCGACGAACCGGGACGCCTCATCGCCCAGCTGACCGGCCGCCACCACGCCATCGGCGCGTTCCTGGCCGAGAACGTGCTCGACACCCTGGAACCCGAGACGCTGGACTTCATGGTGGCGACCTCGATCACCGAACGCGTCTGTGGCGATCTGGCTTCCGCGCTCACCGGAGTTACCGACGGGCACGTGCTGCTGGAGCGGATCGAACAGCAGGACCTGTTCCTGCGCCGTCTCGACGGTGGTCGCTGGTTCCAATACCACCATCTGTTCCGGGATTTCCTGCGGCAGCGGCTCGAACATGATCTGCCCGAACGTATCGACCTGCTGCATCGGAACGCCTCGCGCTGGTTCGCCGAGCATCGGCACGTCAGCGAGGCGGTGGATCACGCGCTGCTGGCCGGGGACGAGACCGGCGCCGTCGACATCGTGGAACGCGACGGCATGTCACTGCTCGAGTACGGGCAGATGGCCAGCCTCATCGGGCTGGTGAACAAATTGCCCCCGGCGGTCATAGAATCGCATCCCCGACTGCAACTGGATCTGGCGTGGGCGAATATCCTGCTGCACCGCGCCGACGCGGCGGAACGCGCACTGCGCCTTGCGGAATCGACCTTCGACCACGACGGCCTCGACGCCGACGCCACCGCCCTGCTGCGCGCCGAGGCGGGCGTGGTGCACGCGGTGGTGAGCGTGCGCCGGGATGTGCTGATCGGGGTGGAGGAGATGCTGGCGCCGTGCTTCGCGCGCGCCGACGAACTCTCGCCCTATGTGGTGGCGATCGGGGCCAATGTGGCCTGTTTCGCGGCGGCCTACCGCTACGACTTCGACGAGGCGGTGCGCATCCAGGACTGGGCGGCACCGTATATGCGCCGGAACAAGGGGTTCTACAACAAGGTGCACGGCCTGTGCTTCCTCGGTCTGGCGGCGAGTCTGCAACTCGAGATCGAACGGGCCGAACACTACTTCCGGGCCGCGCTGAAGGTGGCGAAGCAGTCCGGCGGGAGCCACTCCTACGGTGCTCGGCTCGCCGGATCGCTGCTCGGTGAACTGCTGTACGAGCGAGGCGAGATCGGTGTGGCGGAACGGCTGCTGGACGAGGGCTACAAACTGGGGCCGGACGCCGGGGTGGTCGACTTCAAGCTGGCCCGCTATGTGGTCGGGGCGCGGATCAAGGCCCTGCGCGGGGACCGTGCCGCCGCCATTCGCCGACTGAACGAGGGCGCGCGCGTGGCGCATTCGATGTCGCTGCCCCGACTGCGGGCCGAAGTGGAGAACGAGCGGCTGCGGCTCGGCCTGCCCGCGCATCCCGACTTCGGTCCGCTGCCGGTGGTCGATTACGAGCGGCGTCGCGAGCCGATGGACGAGATCGACGAATTCACGGTGCTCTACGAGGAGTTCACCGCCATCCGGCTGCTGCTGGCCGAATCCTCGCCCGCCCGTGCCGAACTCGCGTACCGCTGGGCGCGGGAGTGGGTGGATCGGCTCGAATCCGTGCACCGGCCGAGGGAACTGCTCAAGGCCCGGCGCATGCTCGTCGCCTGCCTGGCCGCCACTGGACGCACCGAGGCCGCGAAGGTACTGCTGGCCACCGTGTGCGCGCAGTGCGCGGAGCACGGGTCGGTGCGCTACATCCTCGACGGCGGGCCGCATGTGGTGGCGACGCTGGCCGCCCTGCACGAGGATCGGGTCGCCGGTCGATGGCGGCCGGAATGGCCCGAGGTGCCGGACGGATTCCTGCGGTCGCTGGTGGAAGCCGAAGCCGCACAGACGCTCTAGCCCGAGCGTTCGAGTCTCGGGGTGGCGCGGCGGGACGCGCGGCACCCGGGACGGCCGGGACCCGTGGCCCCGTCCACCGATGAGCGCGTTCAGGCGTCGGCGATGCGCACACCGGGATGATTGGCGCGTTGGTTGCGGGCGGCGAGTTCCACCGTGCGCGCGATGCGCCGAGCGCGGGTCTCGGGGCGTTTCGCGCTGGCGATCCATTCCAGGATCAGGCGTTTCGAGGACGGTGGAAAGCGGCGGAAGTTCGCGTCGGCCACGGTGTTTCGCTCCAGCGGGCGTCGCAGGTCGGTGGGGATGGCGGTGGCGGCCGCATCCGGCAGCGGCTGCCAGGTTCCGTCGGTGCGCGCACGCTCGATCACCGCTCGACCTCGCTCGGTCATCAGTCCCTGCTCGATCAGGCGCGCGGCTCGGTCCCGGTTGACCTTGCTCCAGGTGCTGCGCGGGCCCCTCGGTGTGAATCGCAGTATCGAACTGTCCGCGTCGTAGGTGCGGTGCACGCTGTCGATCCAGCCGAAACACAGCGCCTGCTCCATGGCCTCGTGCATGCGCACACTGGGAATGCCGCAACCGACATGCCGGATCACCAGCCACGCCTCGGTGGTCGTGTGGCTGTGTTCGGCCAGCCAGGCGCGCCATTCGGCCGCATCGCGTGCGACGACGGTGGTCATCTTCTCGTCTCCTTCTCGATGGATGTCGAGAACTATCCTCCGCACATAAGTGCTCATCGAGTGAGCGCTTATGTGCGTGGATGACCTGGCCAGGGGCGCGCGCCGCGCGGTAACGTCGAGAGCGTAGGCGCCAGGCTCGTCGAGGAGGCCGCCGTGTTCGTGGCTACCGTGATCGTTTCCATTCTGCTGGCCGTGCTGCTGTCCGGTTCGGCGTTCGTCAAGCTCACCCGGCGGGAGCCCTTCGTCCAGGGCTACACGGCCATCGGCGTACCGGATACCTGGCTGCCGTGGCTGGCCGGGGCGCTGCTGGCCGGGGCCGCCGGGTTGATCGTCGGGCTCTGGTGGGTGCCCATCGGTATCGCCGCCGCCATCGGGCTCATCGCCTACTTCCTCGGCGCGATCGGATTCCATGTTCGCGCCACGGATTGGAAGAACCTGGTGGCCCCGCTGGCGATGACGGCGTTGTCGGTGGCCGTGCTGCTGCTGAGAGTGCTCAGCATGTGAAGTCCGCACTGCGCCAGATCATCCCGGCACGCGACGGGCCCGCGAGAACTTCAGCTTCGGTGCGGGCGCCGACCGGGCACACGCTCGTGCCCGAGTGGGTCGGCCGCTGGCCCGCACGGGTCCGGTAGCGGCTCGGCGTGCGTAGCGGTGGTCCGCAGCGCCGCGAGCAGCCTGCCCGCCTCGGCGACGACGAGAGGTAGGGCGGTGGCGGGATCCTCGGTGCGCGCCAGCATCATTCCGCCCTCGCAGAGCGCGCCGAAGACGAGATGGCGGCGGATCTGGAGGTCGCCGGGGGATAGCTCGCCCTCGGCGGTCGCCAGGGCCAGTCCGCTGGTGAGTACGCGCAGGGTGTGGTCGGATTCGATCTCGCGCACGGTGTCCCAGCCGAGTACGGCGGGGGCGTCGAGGACGACGATGCGGCGGAAGCGCGGCTCCAGGCTGCGTTCGAGGAAGGTGCGGCAGCCGGTCAGCAGGGCGGTCCAGGAGTCGGGAGCGGCGGCGGCGACCTGCTCCAGTTCGGCTGCCATCCATTCCTGTTCGGCGATGAACGCGGCGCGGAAGAGGGCTCGCTTATCGGTGAAGTGGTGATAGGCCGCGCCCTTGGTGACACCGGCCGCGGTAGCGATGGCGGCAATGGAGGTGGCGGCGTAGCCATTGTGCCCGAACAGGTTTCGGGCGGCTGCGACGAGTTTGCCGGTGGTGGTGTCCGACCGTTCGGCTTGGGTGCGGCGCGTGCTCACGCACTCAATGTATCCGCCGACGGATCATTGACTTGCGTACTCGGGGTATGCAAGTCTCGAAATGCGTACCCAGAGTATGGAAGTTGATCACCATGACGAGCTACGCCATTTACGGGGCCACCGGCCACACCGGCCGACTGGTCATCGCCGAACTCCTCTCCCGCGGCAAGGACGTCATCGCGTCCGGCCGCGGTCCCGACAAACTGGCCGCCCTGGATTCGATCAGCACGGCGGGCTCGATCGCAACGCACACCGCCGCCGTGGACGACGCCGAATCGCTACGCGCACTTGCCGATACCGCCGATGTGATCGTCAACTGCGCGGGCCCGTTCGCCGTCACCGGTATGCCGGTCGCGCGGGCCGCGGCCGAGGCGGGCTGCCACTACATCGACCATTCCGTCGAGGTGCACCCGGTGCGGCAGCTGTACGACACCCTCGCCGAGACCGCGCAGCGCGCCGGGATCACCATGATCCCGAGTCTCAGCTTCTACGGCGGCCTCGGCGACCTGCTCGCCGGTGCGGTGGCGCGCGGGGTCGCCGACATCGACCGCATCACCGTGGCGTACGCGGTGACCAACTGGAAGATGACCACGGGAGCGGTGAATACGGCCCGGCTGCTGTTCGCCGACACCGAGCGCGTCGGCTTCGAGAACGGGGAACTGCGCATCGGATTCGTGGAACCGCGCAATGCGGTCTTCGCCTTCCCGCCACCCGTCGGACCGCGTACCGTCATCGCGCCCGTCCCGTTCCCGGAGGCGTTCACCGTGCCCCGGCACACCACCGTGCGTTCGGTGGAAGCGCAGCTCACCGCCCGCACCTTCGAGGAGGAACAGGCGTTCGCCAGTGAACACCTCGACGCCGCCGACCGCGCCGACAGCGAATTCACCATTGCCGCACAGGTTCTCGGCGCATCGGGATCGGCATCCGGCACGCTGCGCGGACGTGATCTCTGGCGGGCGGGTGCGCTCGCCTCCGTGGAGGCCGCTGTCCGCGTCACCGGAGGCGCGGTGAAGAGCGGCGTCGTCAGCCCGGGCGAAGCGTTCGACGCGCCGGAATTCCTCGGCGCACTGGCCGATCGGGGCGCGTTCACCGTCGACCTGCCGACCGGATCCTGAGGAGGACGGCATGGAACCGATACTCGTCACCGGCGCGGCCGGCGGCACCCAGGGCTCCACCGGTCGCCGGGTCGTCGAGGCACTGCGTCGTGCCGATCGGCCGGTCCGCGCCCTCGTGCGCGCCGACGACGCCCGCGCCGCCGAACTCCGGGAGCTGGGCGCGGAGGTCGCCGTGGGCGATCTCCGCGAGATCACCACCGTGCTGCCCGCCGTGCACGGGGTGCGCCGCGCGTACTTCACCTATCCGGTCACCGCCGGAATGCTCGACGCCACGGCGGCTTTCGCCGCGGCCGCGCATCGCGAACAGCTCGAACGCGTGGTCGCGGTATCGCAGCTCGGTTCGGATCCGCAGGCGGGCACCCCGCACATGCGCAGGCACTGGGTCGCCGAACAGGTCCTCGACCGCGCCGAGATCGGGGCCGTGCACCTGCGGGCGGCGGTGTTCTTCGAGAATCTGCGGGTGGTGGTCGAGCACAGCGGCGCTCTGGCGCTGCCGCTCGGCTCACCCGATACCGTGCTGCCCCTGATCGCGGCCGAGGACGTCGCGCGGGTGGGCGCCGGCCTGCTGCTGCGCGCCGACAAGGCGGACCCGGTGTACTGGCTCACCGGAGAGGTGCTGACCGCGGGCGAGGCGGCAGCGGCCTTCGGCGTGCGCTACGTCGACGTCGACCCGCGGGAGTGGGAGCGCACCGCCGCCGCGCGGTACCGGGACGAGGTCGTCGTCGAACACCTCTCCCACCTCTGGCGCATGTTCGCCGCCATCGGATCCGGCCACCAGCTCTACCGCGTCACCGAGGCCATCGCGGATATCGGCGGCCGACCACCGCTCACACTGCGCGAATACGTGGCCCGCCACCGCCCCGACGCCTGACCGCGACGCCACCCGGCCCGGGATATGCTGCGGCGGACACCGACCGCAGGGGGAGAGCCCGTGACCAGCGAACAATCGCAGCCGAACCAGCACCCGGACCTACGCCCGCCGTATCCGGAGCAGCCGTGGCACTCGGCGGCGGCTCCGGACGATCGGACCGCGCGGCCACACGCTACCGAGCGACCGCAGGCCGCCGCCGCACCGGACGACCGCCGGTCCGCGGCCGCACAGCCGCCTGCCGGTTCTCCGCCGCCTGCCGGTTCTCCGCCGCCTGCCGATACTCCGCCGCCTGCCGATACTCCACCGCGCGCCGAAGCGAACTCACCGGCCGAGACGAAGCCGTACCCTTCCGAGGCGTCGACCCGACCCGGCACCGCGTCGCCGCGGACCGCGGCGAATCCGCAGGCTGTCGATGCGTCGACGGGGCAGGTGTCCACGTCACCGCCGCGGACCGAGGCGAACATGCATGCCGACGCGAACCCGTGGGCGAACCCGAGCCCGCGGGCTGATGGGAACCCACCGCCCGTCGACCCGCCCACGCAGTACATGTCCACGCCCCCGCCGCACCTGCCCCCGCCCGGCGGCGCGCACCCCCCGCGACCTGCCGACGCACCCACACAGCAGGTGGCGACGCCGCCCTCCTACCCCGCCGCACCGACGTCCTATTCCGCCGGATACCCGGAATTCCCCGGCGCGCCGTCGTCGTACGCGGCCGCACCCGGGCATGATCCCGCCGCGCCGCCACCGTATCCGGCCGCGTACCAGCCGTATCCGGACGCCGCGGTCACGCCGCCGGGGCCGCCGCGTCCGGTCCGGAACGCCTACTACCTCATGCTGGCCGGGGCGGTGCTGACCGTCCTCAGTACGCTGATCGGCTTTCTGCAACTGCCGTCGCTGCGCGAGGAGATGGCCGAGACCACGGAGGGCGTGTTCACCCAGAGTGAGCTGGACACGCTGGTGGCGGTCTCGTTCGGGGTCGGCGTGGTGTTCTCGCTGATCTCGGTGGGGCTGTGGGTGTGGATGGCCTTCGCCAACCGGGCCGGGAAGAACTGGGCCCGCGTCACGGCCACGGTCCTCTTCGGCCTCTACACGGCGTCCATGCTGTTCGCCGTGATCGGCATCTTCATGCCGGAGGCGCGCACCACGGTGGTGTCCACGGTGTTCAGCGTGGTGCTGTGGTGCGTCGGCCTCGCCGCGGTGATCCTGCTGTGGAACAAGCAGTCCACGGCGTACTTCCGCCCGGCCCCCGCCGGGTACGCGCCCTACGCCGGACCGGCGGGAATGCCGTATCCCGAACAGCCGGGAGGGCCGTACCCCGGGCAACCTGCGAATCCGTATCCCGGCCAATCGGGAGCGCCGTACCCGGGGCAGCCGGGAGCGCCTTATCCCGGGCAACCGGGGGCTCCGTACGTCGGATCCGGTACCCCGCCCACGGCGGGTGGCCCGTACTCCGGTCCGCCGGGAGCCTGATCGGCCGCATCGGGAACGGGCGTTCTACCATCCTGTTCCGCGGTCGCGCCGGGGCCGGTTGCCGGTGGCCCGGCGCTCCTCGCGCTGGGCCTGCACCCGCTGCGCCTCGGCGCGCACCTGCTCGGCGTTCGCGCGTTCGCGCACCAGCCAGTCCGGCGGATCCGCCAGCAGCTCCGCGATCTCGGCGGCGGTCAGCGCGTCGGCGACCTCGGCGCGGCTCAGGCCGCTGTTGGTGATGCCGAGTTTGCGGGCGGTGATGTCGCGGGGGAACGGGCCGTTGGCGCGCAGGTCGGTCAGCCACTGCGGCGGGTTCTCGCGCAGTTCGTCGAGTTGGGCGCGGGAGATCGGAGTGCCGCGGAACTCCTCCGGCGTGGCGGGGAGGTAGACGCCGAGTTTGTCGGCCGCCGTCAGCGGCTTCATCAGTTGGGAATTCTGGTCCGGGCTCACCGACCAAGCCTATCGGGCGGGTCGGCGGGGCCGATCCGGCGGTTCAGTACGCTGTCGGGAATGACCAACGACGACGCGTCCGCCGACGCTCCTGCGCTGCGGGTCGGGTTCGTTCCCGGTGTCACGCCCACAAAATGGGAGCGCAAGTGGGGCGAGCGGTTTCCTGGACAGCGCCTGGAACTGGTCGTCGTCGCCCAGGGGGAGCAGGACGAGGCGCTGCGGTCCGGACGCGTCGACATGTGCTTCGTGCGGCTGCCCATCGACCGGGAGGGTATGCACGCCATCCCGCTCTACCGTGAGGTGCCGGTCGTGGTGGTGCCCAAGGACCACCCCATCTCGGTCTACGACGAGGTGAGCACCGCCGACCTGGCCGACGAGCGCGTGCAGGACACCGCCGATCTGGATGCCGCCGCCGGTGCCATCGAACTGGTGGCCGCCAATGTCGGGGTCGCCATCGTGCCGCATTCCATCGCCCGTCTGCATCACCGCCGGGATGTGGTGTTCCGGACGGTCACCGACGCACCCGACACCCAGATCGCGCTGGCCTGGCCGGTCGAGGCGACCTCGGATACCACCGAGGAATTCGTCGGCATCGTGCGCGGCCGGACCGAGCGCAGCTCCCGATCGCCGTCCGGACGTGAGGCAACCGGGGAGCAGCCGAAGCGGTCGGTGCAGAAGCGGCAGAAGACGGGGAGTGGCCGACCGGCTGCCGGGCAGCGTGCGGGAGCCGGCCGGGGGCGTGCCGCGGGTGGGCGTAACGGTCGGCGCAGAGGTCGCTAGCTGCGCTTATAGCCTGTGAGCTATACCGCTTCGGTCCGTTTTCGATGGTTTTGTGACGTAGATCATGCACACTTCCTCGAATGCCGAAAGTTGGCCCACTACGGGACTTTTCAGACCTGCGGTCTGGTTCTATTGACGCTTTCCTAACATTCAGCACTTTCTAAGTTACTTTTCAGCAACAATCTGCTGGACACTTGACCACGGGTGCTCACCGAGGACCCGCGCTCCAGAAGTTGGATGCGCGAAACGCTGTTTCGAAAGCGACGCACACATATGAAGTTCACGAAGGTCGCCGCAACCTCGGCCCTGGTCATCGCGGCACTCGGCATTGCCACCGGCACCTCCTACGCGGAGCCAGCCCCGGCTCCGGCCCCCGCGCCGGGCGTCATCCCCTCGCTGATCGACGGTGTCAACCAGGGTGTGAACCAGGTGCTGCCGGGAATTCACTGGCAGACTCGCATCGAGGGCGACGCCGTCGTCGTCGAGACCGACCATGGCTCCCTCGCCAATGACAACGGCCAGTTCCAGGTGCGCGACGACGCCGGAAACGTCGTCGTCGGACTCCCGCTCGCCTTCACGATCGGTGATCTCGAGTACCCGATCGACGCTGCCATCGACGGTCTGCGTGCCACTCTGACCCCGCGCACCGATGCCGCGCACCCGGTCGCGGCGGACGGCAACCCGCTGCGCCACGATGTGGTCCGCCAGGACGCGTTCGATGACGCGGTGTCCGCGGCCGCGACCCAGTTCGGCATCATCACTTCGATCGGCACCCTCATCGGCACCATTGTCGGCGGTGGCGCGGGATGCCTGCTCGGTGCGCTGGCAGGTGGTGCCGCATTGGCGATCGGTGGCGTCACGATCATTCCGGGTGCCCTCATGGGCTGCATCACCGGTGCGGGCATCGGCATTCCGCTGGGTGCCGCCGCGGGTCTGGTGCTGACCGGCGTGCCCGCCGCGATCGTGGTCGGCATCGGCTTCGTGCAGCGCATCAACGCCCCCGAGAACCAGTAAGTCCTACCGGGAACCGGTAGTTCCTATCGGTTGCTACGGCGAAACGGGCCGGGTCGCGCACAGCGACCCGGCCCGACGCGTACGTCCCGGCGCGTCTACCGCGGCTTGCGGGAAATGATCGAGTCGCGAATCAGCACGAACGCGAGCAGCGCGGCGAAGCCGATGGTGAACAGGTAACCGACATTGCCCGAACCGGAGGAAGCGCCCTGCGGGCCCTCGAACAGCATGCCGAGCAGAATCACGACGACCACCCAGCCCGCGATGCGGAAGGTGCGCTTCGACTCACCGCTCCAACCCCAGGCGGCGGAAGGAACCTCGGCCGGATCGACCTTGGTGACGACACCGGCGCTGTGGGTGGGTTCCAGTTCCGTGGCGGCCACTTTCGCTCCTTGATGGCTCGATTGATTGCTGGCCAATATGGTGGCATACGACCATGCGTCGTAGCCAGCAGGGTGGCGGTGACGCGGCCGGGGGATCGGCCGGATTCGATTCGGGAGACAATGAACGCGTGTCCGACGTTGTGAAAGTCCTGCTGCTGGGCAGCACCGGTTCCATTGGCACACAGGCGCTCGAGGTGATCGCCGCCAATCCGGATCGATTCGAAGTGGTGGGCCTGGCTGCGCGCGGCGGCAATACCGAACTGCTGGCGAGCCAGATCGCCGCCACCGGTACCGGAAACGTGGCGGTCGCCGATCCCGAGGCCGCCGCGAAACTCGGTGTGCCGCTGGCCGGTCCGCACGCGGCGGCGCAACTGGTGCGCGATACCGACGCCGATGTGGTGCTCAACGCGCTGGTCGGCTCGCTCGGGCTGGAGCCGACCCTCGCCACCCTCGAATCGGGTCGACGGCTGGCCCTGGCCAATAAGGAATCCCTGGTGGCGGGTGGCTCGCTGGTCACTCGCGCGGCCGCGCCCGGACAGATCGTGCCGGTCGACTCGGAGCATTCCGCCCTGGCCCAGTGCCTGCGCGGCGGCCGGGCCGAGGAGGTGGAGCGGCTGGTGCTCACGGCCTCCGGCGGTCCCTTCCGCGGCTGGACCACCGAGATGCTGGAATCGGTCGATCCCGCCGCGGCCAAGGCGCATCCGACCTGGTCCATGGGGCTGATGAACACCCTGAATTCGGCGAGCCTGGTCAACAAGGGGCTCGAACTCATCGAGACGCATCTGCTGTTCGGCATCGACTACGACCGCATCGACGTGACCGTGCACCCGCAGTCCATCGTGCACTCCATGGTCACCTTCACCGACGGCTCCACCCTGGCCCAGGCCAGTCCGCCGGATATGCGGCTGCCCATCGCGCTGGCACTGGGCTGGCCCGACCGGGTGCCGGGCGCGGCGACGGCCTGCGATTTCTCCCAGGCGGCGACCTGGACCTTCGAGCCGGTGGACAATACGGTGTTCCCGGCGGTCGAACTCGCCCGCCGGGCGGGTAGGGCGGGCGGCTGCGTGACCGCGGTCTACAACGCCGCCAACGAGATCGCGGTACAGGCGTTCCTCGACGGCGTGATCCGATTCCCCGACATCGTGCGCACGGTGGCGCGGGTCGTCGAGTCCGCCGACCGCTGGTCCGCGGAACCCAGTACCTTGGACGAGGTGCTCGCGGCGGATACGTGGGCGCGTGACTGTGCCCGCGCCTTCGTGCGCAACTAGGTAGGAGGATTCGAGACCGCATGGTGTTCGCGATCGGCTTCGCACTGTTCGCGCTCGGTATCACCTTCTCGGTTGCCCTGCACGAATGCGGCCACATGTGGGCGGCGCAGGCCACCGGGATGAAGGTGCGGCGCTACTTCATCGGCTTCGGCCCCAAGGTGTTCTCCTTCCGCCGCGGCGAGACCGAGTACGGCCTGAAGGCGCTGCCCCTGGGCGGTTTCTGCGATATCGCGGGCATGACCGCCCTCGACGAGCTGGAGCCGGAGGATCTGGATCGGGCCATGTACCGGCAGGCCACCTGGAAGCGCCTGTTCGTCATGTCCGGCGGCATCATGATGAACTTCCTGCTCGGCTACCTCCTCATCGTGGTGCTGGCGGTGGGTTGGGGACTACCGCATCTGACGCAGCCGCCGGAGACCCAGTTGGGTGCGATGGGCTGCGTGGCGAGCTACGCGCCCGACGGCACGCGCCAGGAGTGCACCGGCGACGGCCCCGCCCAGCGCGCCGGATTGCAGCCCGGCGACCTGGTCACCGCGGTCGACGGCACCCCCGTCGACACCTGGAACGACTTCCGCGCCCTGACCGAGAAGCAGACCGGTGAGTTCACCTACACGGTCGAGCGGGACGGTCGGACCCTCACCATTCCCATCACCCCGGAGCGGGTGACGGTATACGACAAGGACGGCCGGTCCGAGACCGTCTCGAAGGTCGGCGTCGGCCAGGCCACCGCGGGCCCGCCGGTCGAGTACAGCCTGCCCGGCGCTTTCCCCGCCGCCGCGGCCTTCACCGGCGAACTCGGTGTGAAAACCGTGGAATCGCTGGCCAAACTGCCCGCCAAGGTCGGCGCCCTGGTGGATGCCGTCAGCGGCGGCGAGCGCGATCCGGAGACCCCGGTCAGCGTCTACGGCGCCAGCCGCATCGGCGGTGAGACCGCCGAACGCGGCTACTGGGGCATGTTCATCCTGGTGCTGGCCAGCCTGAACTTCTTCCTCGGCGTCTTCAACCTGCTGCCGCTGCTGCCGCTCGACGGCGGACACATGGCGGTGGTCGTCTACGAGAAGATCCGCAACCTCTTCCGCAATCGCCGCGGCCTGCCCGACGGCGCACCGGTCGACTACCTGAAGCTCATGCCCGCCACCTATGTGGTGGTGGTACTCGGCGGCGCGTACATGCTGCTCACGCTGGCCGCCGACATCGTCAATCCGATCACGCTGTTCCCGTAGCGGAAGCCGACGGGTCGGGCTGGTTACCATCGGGTGTGCGCAGCGGATTCGGAGCGGGCGGTTTCATCCGCGAGGTGGTACCGGCTCCGACGCCGCGGCCGTCGGGGTACCCCTTCGATCTGCCGGTGGTGCGGCATCTCGATCGGGTCGGCGCGCTGGCGCTGTCACCGACGGTGACCTTTCTCGTCGGTGAGAACGGCAGCGGCAAGTCGACGCTGATCGAGGCCATCGCGGTCGCGGCCGGGATGAACGCGGAGGGCGGCAGCCAGAACTACCGGTTCGCCACACGCGCGTCGGAGTCGGAACTCGGTGACCACCTGGTGCTGCGGTGGGGCACCCGCAAACCGCGCAGCAGGTTCTTCCTGCGCGCCGAGTCGTACTACAACGTGGCCACCGAAACCGAACGGCTGGGGCCGGAGCAGCTCGCGGTCATGGGCGGCAGATCACCGCACGAGCGCTCGCACGGCGAATCGTTCGTCGATCTCATCACCCACCGATTCCACCCCGACGGGCTCTATCTGCTGGACGAACCGGAGGCGGCGCTGTCGCCGCGAGGCTGCCTGGCCGTGCTGGCGCTGCTGTCGGACCTGGTCGCGCAGCGGTGTCAGATCGTGGTGGCGACCCATTCGCCGATTCTGCTGGCGCTGCCGGGCGCCACCATCTACGAATTGGATGATGCCGACGGCATCGAGACCGTCGGCTACGACGACGCGCTGCCGGTACGCATGACCAGGGACTTTCTCGCCGCTCCGGAGCGCTATCTCGAGCACCTGCTGAAGCCGCGGTAGGCCGGGCCGGGGCGCTCACGCTGTTTCGGTGGCCGAGAGCTCGCGCAGCAGGCGGCGGCAGAGCCGGTCGGCGCGGCGGGTGGTCTCGGGCTGGCGGAATTCGGGGGTGAGGGCCAGCACCTGGGCGCAG
This sequence comes from Nocardia sp. CC213A, assembly GCF_030766805.1. NCBI lineage: Bacteria > Bacillati > Actinomycetota > Actinomycetes > Mycobacteriales > Nocardiaceae > Nocardia > Nocardia sp. CC213A. The sequence goes on along the minus strand of NZ_JASFXA010000008.1, from coordinate 85,841 downwards.
GCGGTGTCCAGGTCGATGCGGTGACCGACCGAGACGAAGACCGGTTTGACGCCGGTGCGGGTGCGCAGGGCGCGGCCGACCGGTTCGCGGTCGATGGTGATCTCGCCGGTGCCGCCGCGTTCGGGGGCGGGTTCGGCGTAGTCGCCCCAGGCGTTCTTGGCCACCCCGATGGTGGGCAGGTCCACCAGCAGGCCCAGGTGGCAGGCCAGGCCGAAGCGGCGGGGGTGGGCTAGGCCCTGGCTATCGCAGACGATCAGATCCGGTGTGGTGGAGAGCTTTTCGAGGGCGGCGAGGGTGGTGGGGAGTTCGCGGAAGGCCAACAGGCCCGGGACATAGGGGAAATCGGTGGTCCCGACGGTGGTGGCGGTGTCGACGGTCTCCAGCGTGGCGGCGTCCAGGACCACCGCGACGGCCACCACATTGCCGTCGTCGTCGTAGGCGGAGTCGAGTCCGGCGATCGTCCGGAAGTGCGGTGGCGCAGGGTTTTCCGTGATCACCAGCGGCCGGAGACGGTCTTGGAGGGCGATGGCCTCATCGGGGGTGACCGGCCACGAATCAGGAATCTGCACTTTCACTTCCGCCGGGTTACCTTTCGCCCTCGAGAATCGAATACTTACTGTATGCGGCTGCAAGTGACCGCAGGGCAACACCGCTTCCAGGGCAGGCGTCGGCGCAGGCTACGCTTGTCGCCGCTGTCACAGGGCGGCCGGTAACCCGACGTCGTTAGACTCGGAACCGGAACGGGTGAGGACAAGATCGCAACACGAAAGTAGGCAGCCGATCGTGAGCAGTGCCATCGCATTGGGGATGCCGTCCGCACCGGCGGCGACCCTCGCGCCCCGGCGCAAGACCCGCCAGCTGATGGTGGGCAAAGTGGGGGTGGGTAGCGAATTCCCCGTCTCGGTGCAGTCCATGACCACCACACGGACCCATGACGTCAATGCCACCCTGCAGCAGATCGCGGAGCTGACCGCGTCCGGCTGCGATATCGTGCGCGTGGCATGCCCGCGGCAGGAGGACGCCGACGCCCTCGCCGCCATCGCGAAGAAGTCCCCCATTCCGGTTATCGCCGATATCCACTTCCAGCCGAAGTACATTTTCGCCGCCATCGACGCGGGCTGTGCCGCGGTGCGGGTGAACCCCGGCAACATCAAGGAGTTCGACGGCCGCGTCAAGGAGGTCGCGGCGGCGGCCGGAGCCGCCGGCATCCCCATCCGCATCGGCGTGAACGCGGGCTCGCTCGACAAGCGCATGATGGCCAAGTACGGCAAGGCCACCCCGGAAGCGCTGGTGGAGTCGGCGCTGTGGGAGGCGAGCCTGTTCGAGGAACACGGCTTCGGCGACATCAAGATCTCGGTCAAGCACAACGACCCGGTGATCATGGTGGAGGCGTACCGCCAGCTGGCCGCGCAGTGCGACTACCCGCTGCATCTCGGCGTGACCGAGGCCGGTCCCGCCTTCCAGGGCACCATCAAGTCCGCCACCGCCTTCGGCGCACTGCTATCCCAGGGCATCGGGGACACCATCCGCGTCTCCCTGTCCGCCCCGCCGGTGGAGGAGGTGAAGGTCGGCAACCAGATCCTGCAATCGCTGAACCTGCGCCCCCGCAAGCTCGAGATCGTGTCCTGTCCGTCCTGCGGTCGCGCGCAGGTGGACGTCTACACCCTGGCCAACGAGGTCACCGCCGGGCTCGAGGGGATGGAGGTGCCGCTGCGCGTGGCCGTCATGGGCTGCGTCGTCAACGGCCCGGGTGAGGCCCGCGAGGCCGATCTGGGTGTGGCCTCCGGCAACGGCAAGGGGCAGATCTTCGTCAAGGGCGAGGTCATCAAGACGGTGCCCGAACACCTCATCGTCGAAACGCTCATCGAGGAGGCCATGCGGTTGGCCGAGCAGATGGGCGATGCCGCCGGTGCGGGCGAGCCGGTGGTCAGCGTCAGCTGAGCGGACCTGGGCAGACGCTGAGGCTTTCGGCATACGTGGGGCGCATTTTCACAACTCGTGGCAGGCTGTGAACGTGCGGAGTGTGCTGGAGCCGACTCGCCGGACCAAGGTCTCCGGTGTCCGTCAACTCGCAAACCGCGATCTGACGCAGGTATTGCGCGTGCTCGACACCGATCCGGTGGCGAGCTGCATGGTAGCTGCCCGGCTCCAGGAATACGGCCTGGATACCCGGGGTGGCTACGGGGAGCTGTGGAGCCGCGGCGGACCGGGGAATTCGCTGTGCTTCTCCGGGGCGAATCTGGTGCCGCTGCGCGGCGCCCCCGATGATCTGCGGGCCTTCGCCGACCGTGCGGTCCGCGGCCCCCGCATCTGTTCATCCATCGTGGGCCGCCGGGAGCTGGCGCTGCCGCTGTGGGAGTTGCTGGCGCAGCGCTGGGGTCCAGCGCGGGAGCTGCGCGCCGAACAGCCGCTGCTGGCCCTGGATCGCACCGCGAGCGCCGCGCCGGATCTACGGGTGCGGCGGGTGCGACCCGAGGAGCTGGACCGCTACCTGGTGGCCGCCATCGCCATGTTCACCGAGGAGATCGGGGTCGATCCGCGCGCGGGGGACGGCGGCCGCAGCTATCGCCGCCGCGTCGCCGGTCTCATCGAATCCGGACGGGCGTGGGCGCGTTTCGAGGACGGTGAGGTGGTCTACAAGGCCGAGGTGGGTTCGCTGTCCCGGCGCACCGGCCAGATCCAGGGTGTCTGGGTGCATCCGGAGCGGCGGGGCGCGGGCGTGGGCACCGCGGGGACGGCGGCGGTGGCCAACGCGGTGGTGGCCTCGGGGCGGACCGCGAGCCTGTACGTGAACTGCTACAACGAGGTCGCTCGGCGCGCCTACGCCACCGTCGGATTCCGGCAAATCGCTACATTCGCGACAGTGCTGCTGGACTGACCGCGCGCCGCGGTGTGACGTGTCCGGCGAAATCCGTTCGCGTGCAGTGTGTCACCGCCGGTTTGCGGGTGGTTGCCTCTACCCTCGGTGCCGATGTCGACGCGACTGCTGACCCTGCTCGTCGCCGCGGCGGTGACGCTCGCCGCGGTCGGATGCTCCACCGCCCGACAGCGTCCGGTGACCACCGCCGAGGCGTTCTTCGACGCCTTCGCCCGCCATGATGTGACCGCCGCCGCCGAACTCACCAACCTGCCCGAAAAGGCCGGTCCGGCATTGGCTTCCGCCTGGGAGAAGCTACAGGCCGAGGGGCTCGAGGTGACCACCGGCGACACCCGCGTTTCCGGTGACACCGCCACCGTCGACTACAGCTACGCGTGGCGGCTGCCCCGCGACCGCATCTGGACCTACGACGGCCAGCTGCAGCTGGGCCGCAGCGAGGGCCGCTGGACGGTGCGCTGGACCTCGTCGAATATCCATCCGCGCCTGGGCGATACCCAGACCCTGGAACTGCGCTCCATCCCCGCCCCGCAGGCCCGCGTGAACGAACGCTCCGGCAGCGACGTGCTGATCCCGGGCACCGTGCACCGCATCGTCTTCACCCCGGCGCAGGCCCGCGATCCCGCCTACGTCGCCGATGCCATTGCCGCCGCGCTGAATCCGATCCTGCCCAAACTCACCGGCGACGGGATTCTGAAGGCGGCGCGCAAGGCCGACGGCGGGGTGTACCCGGTCGAGGTGCTCACCGAATGGGAGTACAACCTGGTGGGCGCGAATCTGCTCGGTCTGCCCGGGGTCACGGTGTCCCAGCAGTGGGATATGGTCGCCACCGATCGCGATTTCGCCCCCGACCTGCTCTCTCAGGTGCGCAAGAGCATTATCGACGATGTGGACGGCCGGGCGGGGTGGAGTGTGGTCACCCGCAACCGCAATGGCGTGGACACCGGCCTGCTCACCGAGGTGCGTCCGCAGCCCGCGCCGTCCTTCTCGCTGAGTCTGGACCGTTTCGTGCAGCTCGCCGCGCAGCATGCCGTGGACGCGCGCCGGGAGCAGGCCATGATGGTGGTGTTGCAGCCGTCCACCGGTGCGATTCTCGCGGTGGCGCAGAACCGGGAGGCCGATCGGGACGGTCCGGTGGCCACCTCCGGTTTCTATCCGCCCGGTTCGACCTTCAAGACGGTGACCGCCGCCGCGGCCATGAACACCGGGCTGGCGACGCCCGATACCGTGCTGCCCTGTCCGAGCCGAATCATCATCGGCGAGCGCACCATTCCGAACTACAACCTCTTCACCGTCGGTGATGTGCCCATGGCCACCGCCTACGAGCGCTCCTGCAACACCTCCTTCGCCAAGCTGGCCAGCCGCCTGCCCGCCGACGCCCTGCGGTCGGCGGCGGCGCAGCTGGGTATCGGACCGGACTACACGGTGGTCGGCCTGCCGACGATCTCCGGTCAGGTGCCGGAGTCGCAGGACCTGGTGCAGCGCGCGGAGGACGGCATCGGCCAGGGCAAGGTGGTGGTGAGCCCGTTCGGCATGGCCCTCGCGGCCGCCACCATCGCGCACGGTTCGGCCCCGGTGCCGTATCTGATCTCCGGGAGCAAGACCACCGTCGACGGGCAGCGGCCTCCCATCGATCCGGAGGTGGTGGCGGGATTGCGGCGGATGATGCGCCAGGTGGTGACGGGCGGTACCGCGGAACGCATCGCCGATCAGGGTGAGGTGTACGGGAAGACAGGTGAGGCCGAGGTGGAGGGCGGCTCACATTCGTGGTTCATCGGTTACCGCGGGGATATGGCCTGGGCGACGCTGCTCGTCGAAGCGGGCAGCTCGGACAATGCCGTGGCGGTAACCAGGGAGATGCTGACAGCGCTGCCACCGGGTTATTGACCCGGGAGCGATCAGCGGGTGGACTGCGTCTGAATGGAATATCGGCCCGAGGCGAGCTTCACGCAGGCGGCGGGTCGCACCACGCCCCCGTCGGCCTCGAGCACGACGGGCTGTTGCTGGGACAGGTTGCGCACCGCGGGCGCGGGACTGGATTCGTCACCGAGTAGCTCGCTGGCTCCGGTTCCGGCGAGGATGATCCCCACCGTGGTGATGAGCAGAAAAGCCGAACGTTGCATGTCCTACTCCCTGGATGTGGGGCGAGTGAGGAGACCCGAACGGTCTGTTTCGGTAAACCGGTACTGCTTTAGGATTGGCTGACTGTTTGCCGCCGAAACAAAACGTTAGATCGCTCTCATTGACGGCACAACCCATGAGTGCGCTCCCGCACACCCGTCCACATGTGGTGATGCAGGTCACATACCTAAAAGTAGGTTCGGAAAATTTCGTCCGAACCGCGAGGATCGCTCGACTCGCGTCTCAGGTGTCGCGTCTCAGTTGTCGCGACGCAGCGTCGCGGCGAGATGGTGTTGCAGCGGCTGTCCGACCGCCGCCATGCGCAGCGTGTAGTCCAGGGTGTCGCCCGACAGCGCCAGCGAGCGGCCGAGCGCCGTCACCGATTTGGCGGTGCTGCTGCGTCCGATGCTGGTCGAGTCCAGTTCCATGCGCAGGCCGTCGCCGTCGGCGACCAGGCTGCCCTCGCAGATCTCGGTGATCCCGGTCGGGTGGGCCAGGATGAGTTCGATGCGATCGGGCCCGTTGGGCCGCAGGTAGCCGGTTTCGGCGTGCAGGGGCCGGCTGCCGTCGGCGGCGCGGGTGCGCTGCCGGTAGGTGAGGAACGGGCGGCCGACATGGCCGAAGTGCACTTCCTCCAGATAATCGAACGAGTCGATGGTCGGGTACTCGCCGTGTCCGCCGCCGCGCCAGGTGCCCAGCAGCGGGGCGAGATGGGCGATATCCGGATGGGGCGCGACAGGGGTCTGGGGATCGAGCACGGCGGTCAGCATAGTGCGCCCGACCGGCGACCGAGTGATCTCGACGCGCGTCGGCGGAAGTTATTCGCGCAAGGGGTCTGGATGGGCGGGGCGGCGTTCGCGGGTCAGCGGCGGCTGGCCCGCCGGTAGCCGATGGCGGCGGGCACCGCGAACAGCGCGATCGCGCTCATCGACCAGATCAGGGTGAGGGTGAGCGGCCGGGCGAGCGGCCCGCCCTCGGCGAGGGCGCGCATGGTGTCGACGGCGACCGACATGGGCTGGTTGCGCACCACCGGTTGAATCCACTCCGGATAGGCGGGCAGTGGGACGAAGCCGGTGCTGAAGAACATGAGCAGCGAGGTGATGATGGTGATGCTCTCCACCAGCGTGGCCTTGGCGGTGAAGACGGCGATGGCGATGACCAGGGTGGCGAAGGCCAGCCCGAACAGCACCGGCAGCGCGAAGAACGCCAGCGTGGCGAGGGGCCCCTGATGGAACCGGAAGCCCAGCGCCATCCCGAAGCCGATGATCACCACGGTGCCGCCGAAGATGCGGCAGCCCTCGGCGATGATGCGGGCGGCCAGGCCGGAGGCGCGGTGCACGGGCAGCACCCAGAAGCGGGCGAGCAGCCCGGCATTGCGTTCCCGCCCGAGCATGACGCCGCTGGCGATGGTGCCCGACAGCGCACCGACCAGCGCGACCATCGGCACCGAGCCGTAGAGGGCGCTGCTGCCGGTGAACTTCTCGATCTGGCTGCCCACCACGATGTCGAGCATGAGCAGCAGCAGGCACGGGATGATGAGTGTTTCCAGCAGCGTCACCGGATCGCGCAGCCAGCGCAACAGCAGCCGCTGCACCTGAATCCAGGTGTGGCGCACCAGCGCGACGGGGGAGCCCTCGGCCTCGGGGGCGATGGTCGTGGGTTCCGGCATGGAGATGGCCATGTCACGACCTCCGCGTGTTGAGCCGAACGGTGCAGACGAGCGAGACCGCGATGATGGCCAGCGCCCAGAGCAGCGGCGGGCCCATGACCGACCAGGTCACCGCACCGGCATTGCCCAGGCTGTCGCCGCCGAGGGCGCGCAGCCCGTACGCCCACTGCGAGACCGGCTGATTGCGCACGAACGGTTCCACCCAGTCCGGGAACTGGTCGGCCGGGGCCAGGCCGGTGGAGAGCATGCCGAGAATCAGCGGCGGCAGCACCAGCAGTTGGGTGGTGGCCTCGGGACTCTTGGCGGCGGTGCCGATGACATCCGCGCCGAAGCAGAAGGCGATGCCGATGAGCAGGCCCAGCGCCAGGAAGCCGACCGTGTGCAGCGGCCCGCCGTGGAAGCGGAAGCCGATGGCATGGGTCGCGATCAGCGCCGCGGTCAGGGCGACGAGCAGGCGGAAGATATTGCCGGACATGCGTGCCGCGGTGGGGACCAGCGGGTGCATGGGCATGGCGTCGAAGCGCCGGTCGAGTCCGGACACCGCGTCGGTGGCGGCGCGGAAGGCGGCCGAGATGGCGGCGAAGGATCCGGCCTGCAGGATCACGATCGGGGCCATGAACTGTGCGTAGCTGCTGAATCCGGTGCCCGCGAAGGACATCAGGCGGTTGAGCGGAATATAGAAACTGATGGTGAACACGATCGGCGCGAACACCATGTTCAGGATGTCGCCGCTCTTGACGGCGGGCACGATGAGCCGCACGCTCAGCACCCACCACTGCTGGAGGGTGGCGGGGGTGGCGCGGACGCTGCTGACGGCGGTCACGATCGGGCCTCCGCGGTGTCGGCCTCGGCGAGATGTCCGGTGAGATTGAGGAATACGTCGTCGAGCGAGGGGCGGCGCAGCGCGATGTCCACCAGTTCGATACCCGCGCCGTCGAGTCGGCGCAGCGCCTCGGCGAGGGTTTTCGCGCCGTCCGGGGCCGGAATGGCCAGTCGGTCCGAATCGCCGGTCAGGGCTTGGCGACTCGACGCGGGCACCAGGCTGTCGAGTGCGTTGACGATGGCCGCGAGATCCTCCAAGCGCAGCGGCACGATCTCGCAGTAGCTGCCGCCGGTGCGGGATTTGAGTTCGTCGGCGGTGCCGTCGGCGATGACCACGCCGTGGTCGATGACGATGATGCGGTCGCAGAGGGCGTCGGCCTCCTCCAGGTACTGCGTGGTGAGCAGGGTGGTGATGCCGTGTTTGCGGAAGCCGCCGACGAGATCCCAGACCCCTTGGCGGCTGCGGGGATCCAGTCCGGTGGTGGGTTCGTCGAGGAAGACCACCTCGGGCCGCACCACCAGCCCGCAGGCGATGTCGATGCGCCGGCGCATACCGCCGGAGTAGGTGCCGACGCGGCGACCGGCGGCCGCGGTGAGGTCGAATTCGCCGATCAGTTCGTCGGCGCGGGCGCGGGCGGCGCGTTTGCGCAAGCCCATGAGCCGCCCGAACATGACCAGGTTCTCGTAGCCGGTGAGGGCGTCGTCCAGGGCGGCGAACTGTCCGGTGAGCATGATGCCCCGGCGCACGGCGGCGGCCTCGGCCACCACATCGTGTCCGGCGACCACGGCCCGTCCGGCATCGGGGGCGATGAGGGTGGACAGGATGTTCACCGTGGTGGTCTTGCCCGCGCCATTGGGTCCGAGGATGCCGAGCACCTCGCCGGGCGCGGCCTCGAAGTCGATGCCGCGCAGGGCCCGGACGCTGCCGAACGATTTCTCGACGCCTTCGACGACGACTCCGCCGCTGCTCATGGCCTGCCTCCCAAATGTCGGTCGAGGACGCGGGCGACGGTCGCCAACGCTTCCGGGGTGGTGAGTTCGTCGTGGCTGACCTCGATGTCCACGCGGGTGATGTCGCCGGTGATGTGCGGTCGCCAGCCGTCGGGTCCGAAGATCTCCGAGGTGTCCACGGTGGCGTGGAAATACAGTGCGTCGCCGTGGAATACGGGTCGCCGGTAGCCGGTGCGGGTGCGGGCGGAGGCATTGTAGGAGGCCGCCATGCGTTCCAGGGTGGCGGCGTCGACCAGGTTCACCCCGCCCATGCGGTCGCGGATCAGCTCCGCCGCCTGTTCGGCGCTGGCCTCGGCCGGGATATCGGTCATGCCGAAGACGTGGCCGAAGGTGGCGATGAACGCTCCGGCGCTGAGTTTTTCGATGCTGTCGCCGTCGATATCGGCGGTGTCGGCGTCGAGCAGGGCCAGTACGCCGAGTTCCGCGCCCTCCTGCTGGAGGAGGGTGGCGACGGCGTGCGCGATGAGCCCGCCGAAGGACCAGCCGAGCAGGTGGTACGGGCCCTCCGGTTGCAGGCGGCGGATCTCGCGCACATAGCGGCGCGCGAAGTCGTCGATGTCGGCGGCGGCGGGCTCCCCGGACAGGTCGGGGGCCTGGAGTCCGTAGATGGGCCGCCCGGGGGCCAGGGCGTCGGCCAGCCCGAGGTAGGTCCAGGCGATACCCGAGGACGGGTGGATGCAGAACAGCGCCGGTTCGGTGCCGCCGGGCCGGATCGGCAGCACCACGTCGAGTCCCAGCCCCGGCGTCGAATCGGGTTGGGCGGCAGTGGCTTCGGCCGCGCGGTCGGCGAGGTAGCGCGCCTCGTCCGCCGCCGCCTCCCGGGCCGCCGGGGTGTCGGCGAAGGCCGCGGCGGCGGTGAGCGCGTCGCTCCACAGCCGGGCCAGCGCCGCCACCGCATCGCTGCCCAGCAGGGTTGCGGGATAGGAGAAGCTGGCCTGCAACCGGTCGCCGACCACCACGGCATTGATCTCGAGCTCGGCCGTGACGGCGACCCCCGGATCCTCGGTGGCGTGCAGGTCCCCGAATTCGTCGGTGGGCAGCCAGCCGAGCCCCTCCAGCCCGGCCGGGATATCCGCGGCGGCGTAGCGGCCCAGGTAGTTGAAACCGATGCGGCCGGGCACCCGATGCGGAAGATGTTGTGCGGTATCGACATTCAGGTAGCGCAGCAGGCCGTAGCCCACGCCCTTGTCCGGGACGGCCAGCAACTGATGCTTGACCGCGCGAATGGCCGCGCCCAGGGCGGGTCCACCGGTGCGGGCATCGTCGATGTCGATGCCCGGCAGCTCCAGCCGCAGCGGATAGACGCTGGTGAACCAGCCGACGGTGCGGGACAGGTCCGCCCCCGGCACGATCTCCTGCTGCCGCCCATGGCCTTCCATACGGATGAGGACGGAGTGCTCCGGCGCGCAGGAGACAGCCGCCGCGGGGTGGTTCGGCGCGGTCGGGTCCGTGCTGGCGGTCGTCGCATGGTCGGTCCCGCGTGGCCACTCGGCCTGGCTCACTGTGCGGCGGTCGGCGCGGCTCACGTCCTGTGCTCCGGCCGTGCGGCTTGCATCCTTCCGCTCGTCGGACGATGGCCGTGCCCGATCTCCCGCGGCAGACTCACCGGAACGCCATCGCAGCACCGCCAGCGTCAAGGCTGCGATCAGCGCGTCCTCCACGCTCCCGTCGAACAGTCCGGGCAGGGTGGTGAGCAGGGCGGTGGTGGTCGGTTCCGGTAGTTCGATCTCGACCGCGCGCACGCTGTCCACACGGTCGACGGCCGGGTCGAGTTCACGTCCACCCGGCGGCGGGTCGGGGGTGGCCGCGACGGTGCGCCAGTGGTCGAGTTCGGCGACCCGGTCGCCGCCGCGGGCCTCCTCGGCGAGTGCGTGCGCCCAGCGGCGCATGGAGGTGCCCGGTTCGGCCAGTACGGGGGTGGCCCCGCCCGATATCTGCGCCCAGGCCGCCATCAGGTCGGGGACCAGAATGCGCCAGGACACCCCGTCGATCACGAGGTGGTGGGCGACCACGATGAGTCGTCCCGCCCGTTCCGGAGCGTCGGGGTCCAGCCAGACCAGTTGCAGCACGCGGCCCGCCGCCGGATCGAGCCGGTCGAGGGCGGCATCCACCTCGGTGACCGCGTATTCGCGCAGCTCGACCGAATCGGCGGCGGCGCCGAACTCGATGCGGTGCACCAGCGCGTCGACATCGACCGCGCCCGGCTCGCGGGTGGACAGCCGCCAGTCGTCCCCGTCGCGTTCCAGTCGCGCCCGCAGCATGTCGTGGCGGTCCACCGCGGCCGATACCGTGGCGACGAGCTGTGTCCGGGTGATGCCGACCGGCAGTTCCAGCACGGCGGTCTGGGCGAAGCGGTGGAAACTGCCGCCGCGTTCGGTCATCCACCGCACGATCGGGGTGAGCGGCATGTCGCCGACCCCGCCGCCGGGCAGCTCGGCCAGCACGACCGCCGTGTCGGCGGCGTCGGCGATCTCGGCCAGCGCGGCCACGGTGCGGTGTTCGAACACCTGTAGCGGGGTGAGTTCCAGTCCGTGCAGCCGGGCCCGCGACACCAGTTGGATGGCGAGGATGCTGTCACCGCCGAGGGCGAAGAACGAATCGTGCACGCCGACCCGTTCCCGGCCCAGCAGTTCGGCCACGACCCCGGCCAGCGCCGCCTCGGTGGGCGTGCCGGGCGCCCGGTACTCCGTCTCCGCCTCGAACACCGGGGGCGGCAGGGCTTTTCGGTCGAGCTTGCCGACGGCGGTGAGCGGCACGTGGTCGAGGAGGACGAAGGCCGAGGGCACCATGTAGCTGGGTAGGGCGTCGGCGGCGTGCGCGCGCAGCGCGGCCACATCGAGGTCCGCGCCCGGGGTGGGCAGGAGGTAGGCGGCCAGGGCGGTGGCCCCGCCGGGACCCGGAACGCCCAGTGTCACCGCGAATTCCACACCCGTGGCACGTCCCAGTACGGTGTCGATCTCGCCGAGTTCGATGCGCTGGCCGCGCACCTTCACCTGGAAGTCGGTGCGGCCCAGATACTCCAGCCGCGGCGCCGCGGCGGAGCCGACCCAGCGCACCAGATCGCCGGTCCGGTACAGGCGGTCACCCGGCGCGCCGTACGGGTCGGCCACGAACCGCTGCGCGGTCAGCCCGGGCCGGGCGTGATAGCCGCGCGCCAGGGCCGGCCCGGCGAGATACAGCTCACCGGCCACCCCGAGCGGCACCGGGCGCAGCCGGTCGTCGAGCACCAGGGTGCCCGCGCCGCGGATCGGTCGGCCGATGGTGACCGGAGCGTCCACCCGCAGCGGTTCGGAAGCCGTTGCCCAGATGGTGAATTCGGTCGGACCGTACAGGTTCACCAGGGTGCGTCCGGGCGTCCAGCGCTCCACCAGTTCGGCGCTGATCGCCTCCCCGGCCACGGCCAGCACCCGCACCGTCGTCACCGCCTCCGGGTCCATGGTGGCCAGCGCGGACGGCGTGATCACCAGGTGCGTCACCCGTTCGGCGGCGATGAGTTCGGCCAGCGCCGTCCCGCCGAAGGTCTCCGGTGCGGCGACCACCGCGGCGCCGCCGAATCCGAAGGCCATCAGCGCCTCGAAGGCGGAGGCGTCGAAACTTGGTGAGGCCACCTGGAGTACGCGGGCGTGTTCGTCCAGGTCGAGCAGTTCGCGCTGGGCGGCCACCAGGTCCGCGATACCGCGGTGTGAGACCGAGACGCCCTTCGGTGTGCCGGTCGAGCCCGAGGTGTAGATGAGCCAGGCGGGATTGTCGGGATGCGTCGCCGCGAGGTATTCGCCCCCGTTCGGGGTGGGGTCGTCGGTCGGGGCGTCCAGCAGCAGCCAGGTGGTGGCGGCGGGCAGCAGCGGCCGGTGCGCGGTGGTGGTGAGGCCGAGCGCGCACCCGGAGTCGGCGAGCATGTGCTCGATGCGGTCCACGGGGTGGCGCGGATCGACGGGCAGGAACGCCGCCCCGGCCTTGGCGGTGGCCCAGAGTGCGGTGAGCAGCGCCGCGCCGCGTGACAGCGCCAGTGCGACAACCTTTTCCGGTCCGGCTCCGCGTTCGGCGAGCCGGGCGGCCAGTGCGTCGGAGGCGGCGTTCAGCTGCGCATAGGTGAGCGTGCGGCCGTCGGCGACGACGGCCGGTCGGTCCGGGTGCGCCGCGGCGGTCGCCACGAGAACCTGTGCGAGGGAGGTGATTCCGACGGTTCGCGGGCCGCGCACCGGCACCAGGGCCGCGCGTTCGGTGTCGTCGAGCAGATCGATGTCCGACAGCCGGATGTCCGGGTCGGCGACGACGGCGGCCAGTACCCGCTGCCAGCGCGACACCAGCAGGGCGGCGGTGGCCGTATCGAACAGGTCGGTGGCGTAGGTCAGCGTGCCGTCGATTCCGGCCGGTTCACCCTCCGCCTTCCGTTCCAGCAACTCGACGGTGAGGTCGAACTGCGAGCCGTCGCGCCGCACCGGTTCGACGGCGACGGTGAGGCCGGGGAATTCCAGTTCCGGCGCGGTGAAGTTCTGGACCGACAGCGATACCTGGAACACCGGTGCGTGCGCCGTGGACCGCGCGGGCTCCAGCACCTGGACGAGGCGTTCGAACGGCACGTCGGCGTGGGCGAAGGCATCGAGATCGGTGTCGCGCACCTCGGTGAGGAAATCCCGGAAGCCGCTGTCCGCGTCCACCCGGGTCCGCAGTGCGACCGTGTTCACGAACATGCCGACGAGTTCGTCGAGGGCCGCCTCCCCGCGACCGGCGACAGCGGTGCCGATCACCACATCGGAGGTTCCGGCCAGCCGGGCCAGCAGCACCGCCAACGCGGCGTGCACCACCATGAACAGACTGGTCTCGGTCGTGCCCGCCAGCGCCGCGAGCGCGGTGTGCGTCTCGGTGTCCAGGGTGAACGGCAGGTCCCGGCTGCGCATGCTCTGCACCGCCGGTCGCGGGCGGTCGGCGGGCAACTCCAGCACATCCGGAATCCCGGCCAGCCGCTCACGCCAGTAGCCGAGCTGGCGGCCGGCCAGCGACTGCGGATCGTCCTCTGCTCCGAGCAGATCCCGTTGCCACAGCGCGTAATCGGCGTACTGCACGCGCGGAGTGGGCAGCGCGGCGTCCGCGCCGGAGATCCGGGACAGGTAGGCGGTCACCAGATCGGCGGCCAGCGGGGCCATGGACGCGCCATCCGCGCTGATGTGGTGCACGACCAGGACGACGACGTGGGCGGTCGGCACCCGGAACAGGCCCACCCGCACGGGGGCCTCGCGGATCAGATCGAATCCGCTCCCGGCGAGTTCGTCGATCCGATCCCGCAGCGGCGCACCGTCTTCGGTCTCGACCACGGTCAGCTCGGGTGCGGCGCTGTCCACGCTCACCACCACCTGACGTGGTCCGTCGGCGTCGGCCGGATAGATGGTGCGCAGCGTCTCGTGCCGTCCGATCACATCGTGCACGGCCGCGCGCAGCGCCGAGACGTCCAGTTCCCCGGTCAGCCGCAGCGGTGCGACGATGTTGTAGGCCGCCGAGTCGGGATCGAGGCGGTTGAGCACCCACATGCGCTGTTGGGCGGGGGAGAGCGGCACCCGATCCGGCCGCAGTCGCGGGGCCAGGGCGGGGCGGTCGGGCGCGGTGCCCGCGGCCGGGACGACGCGCGCCGACAGCTGCGCCACCGTTGGCGCGTCGAACAGATCCCGCAGCGCCACCGTGGATCCCAGCGCCGCGTTGACCCGTGCCACCACCCGGGTGGCGCTGAGCGAATTGCCGCCGAGTTCGAAGAAGGAACGGTCGATGCTCACGCGGTCGGCGCCCAGCACCTCCGCGAAGACGGCCGCCACCGCGGTCTCCACCGGGGTGCGCGGGGCCAGGTACCGCTGCGCGAGTGTCGCGAAATCCGGTGCGGGCAGGGCGTTCCGGTCCAGCTTGCCCACCGGAGTGAGCGGGACGTCGTCGAGTTCGACGAGGTAGCTCGGCACCATGTAGCCGGGCAGGGCCGCCGCGATGCGGGTGCGCAGCCCCTCGGTGTCCAGCGCCCGCTCGAGCTCGGGCGCGGCCACCACATACGACACCAGCACGGTGTCGCCGGTCGGACCCGGAAGTCCCACGGTGGCCGCGTATTCCACCTGCTCGTCGGCGGCCAGCACCGCGTCGATCTCACCGAGTTCGATGCGCAGCCCGCGAATCTTCACCTGGAAGTCGCTGCGCCCCAGGTACTCCAGCTCCAGGGCCGGACCCTGCGGGCCCTTGACCTCGATCCAGCGCACCATATCGCCGGTGCGGTACATGCGCACCCCGGGGGCGCCGTACGGATTGGCCACGAATCGCGAGGCGGTGAGCGCGAAGCGGTTGAAGTAGCCGCGCGCCAGCTGCGGGCCCGACAGATACAGTTCACCGGTGATACCGAGGGGCACCGGACGCAGCCAGCTGTCGAGCACCATGGCCCCCGCCCCGAGCACCGGCGCGCCGATGGTGATCTGCTCCCCGGCCCGCAGTTCGCCCGGACCAGTGGCCCACACGCTGAATTCGGTGGGGCCGTAGAGGTTCACCATGCGCCGGTCGGCCGACCAGGCCGCCACCAGCTCCGGGCCGACCGCCTCGCCCGCCACCGACAGGCAGCGCAGTGCGGGCAGCTCGCGCGGATCCATGGTGGCCAGCACCGACGGGGTGATGACGGCGTGGGTGACGCCCTCGGTGCGCAGCAGCCGCTCCAGCTCGCCGCCGCCGTACACCTCCGGCGGCGACAGCACCAGCCGCCCGCCCATACCGTGCGCCATGAGCAGTTCGTGCACGGAGGCGTCGAAGCTGGGCGAGGCCACCTGGAGGGCGCTCGCCGTTTCGTCGAGATCCAGGGAGTGCCGCTGGGTGGCGACGAGATTCGCCAGACCCCGGTGGCTCAGCAGCACCGCCTTGGGCTTGCCGGTGGATCCGGAGGTGTAGATGAGGTACGCGGTCTGGTCCAGGGTGATGGGTCCGCCGCGTTCGGCGTCGGTGACGGGCGCATCGGAGACCGTCATGGCGCGGCGGATGGTGTTGAGATCGTCGAGCAGCAGCCAGTCGATGGAACCGGGCAGGGTGTCGCCGACCGCGCACACCGTCACGCCGATGGGGGCGCGGGAGTCGGTGAGGATGTGCTCGATGCGTTCCACCGGATAGTTGGGGTCCAGCGGCAGGAACGCCGCGCCGGTCTTGGCCAGCGCCCACACCGCCACCACGGATTCCACCGAGCGGGTCAGCGCCAGCACCACGAAGACCTCGCGGCCCACGCCCCGGCGCAGCAGCACCCGGGCGAACCGGTTGGACCACGCGTCCAGGTCGCGATAGGACATGGTGAGGCTGCCCGCGCTCACCGCGATGCCGTCCGGGTCGACGCGTGCGCCCGCGGCGAGGATGTCCGGCAGGGTGCGCATGGGCACCGGATCGCCGCCGCGCACCGGTAGCAGTGCCCGGCGTTCGGCGGCATCGCAGTGCTGGAGCTGGGCGATGCGGCGGTGCGGGTGGGTGGCGATCTGGTCGAGCAGGGCGACGAAGCGGTCGAGCAGCCGCCGCGCCCCGGCCTCGGGCAGCTGGTCGGCCAGGTATTTCACGCAGACGCGCAGGGATTCGGCGCCGTCGCGGTCGCGCTGCGGAATCACCATGAGGTTCAGCGGATACGGCGTGGCATCGGTGCCGGATACGTCCAGGATGCGCATGCCCGCGATATCCAGTGCCCGCGAGAGGGTTTCGCGGTCGATGGGATAGGACTCGAAGACGGTGAGGGTGTCGAACAGTTCGGGCAGCCCGACCGCCTGGTGCAGGGCGGCCAGCCCGATGTGCTGGTGATCCAGCAGTCGCGCCTGTTCGTCCTGTACGCGCGCCAGCAGATCGGCCACCCGTTCGGCCGGGTCGAGTCGCACCCGCACCGGCAGCGTGTTGATGAACAGTCCGATCATGTCCTCGACGCCGCTCAGCTGCGGGGGACGTCCGGAGACGGTGCCGCCGAACACCACGTCGGTGCGGCCGGTGAGCATGGCGAGCAGCAGCGCCCAGGCGGCCTGGACGGCGGTGTTCACCGTGGCCCCGGCGGCGCGGACGGTGCCCTCCAGCCGGGTCAGCGCCCGCGCGTCGATATCCGCGGCTACCGTGCCGGATTCGGTGGAGGTGATATCCGCGAGGGTGGGCACCGCGCGGGTCGGCCCGTCCACTCCCGCGAGCGCCTCCCGCCAGGCGGCCAGTGAGGCGTCGTCGTCCTGTTCGGCCAGCCAGCCCAGGAAGTCGCGATAGGAGTGCGGCGCGGGCAGCCCGGCCTGCTGCCCGGTGACGGTGGCGAGGTATCCGGCGAGCAGTTCGCGCACCAGCAGCGGGGTCGACCAGCCGTCCAGGATCAGGTGGTGGTTGGTCATGAGCAGCGTGTACGCCTCGGCGCCCGTGCGCACCAGGGTGAAGCGCAGCAGCGGCGGGCGGGTCAGGTCGAAACGGGTGCCCGCGTCCACCTCGACGATGCGTTCGAGTTCGCGTGGGCGATCGGTCGACTCCGGAAGCTGGGTGAGATCCATTTCCTGCCAGGCGATCTCGGCGGAGCCGAGCACCAGCTGCCGGGGCCCGTCCGGGGTCTCGACGAAGGCGACGCGCAGCACGTCGTGCCGGTCCAGCAGCGTCTGGGCGGCGGCGCGCAGGGCGGGCGCGTCCACCCGGCCCGCCAGCGACAGCCGGGTCTGCACCGTGTAGCCGTCGGCGGTGTCGTTGTCGTAGCGGGCGTGGAACAGCAGCCCGTATTGCAGCGGTGACAGCGGCCAGATATCGGTGAGCGCGGGGTAGTCGCGCTCCCACGCGTCGATCCGGTCCTGGGGCACCTCGACCAGCGGGAAGTCCGAGGGGCTGTGCCCGCCCGCCCCGGCGCCGCGGGCGTGCGCGGTGAGCGCCGCCAGCGCCTGCGACCACAGGTCCGCCAGTTCGCGCACCTGGGCGTCGGTGAGGATGCGCGCGGCGTAGGCCCAGGTGACCTCCAGCCCGGCCGCGGTGTGCAGGGCATTGACATCGACCACGGCGGCCAACGGTGCGTGATCGTCCTGGGTGGCGGTGAAACGCCGTGGCAGCCAAGCGCCTTCGCCACCGGCTCCGGTGCGGCCCAGGTAGTTGAAGCTCAGGTGCGGGGTGGGTGCGTCCGCGAGCGCGGCCGCCGTCTCCGGGGTGAGGTAGCGCAGCATGCCGAAGCCGACACCCTTGTCCGGCATGGTGCGCAGCCGCTCCTTCACCGCCTTGAGTGCCGCGCCCGCCGCGGGTCCGCCGTCGAACGCCTCGGCGATATCGATCTCGCCGAGTTCCAGGGCCACCGGGTAGACGCTGGTGAACCAGCCCACCGTGCGGGAGATGTCCGCGCCGGGCAGGATGGCATCCTCCCGCCCGTGCCCCTCCAGGGTGAGCAGCGTATCGGTGCGGTCGCGCCAGCGCGCCCAGGCCAGCGCGAGCGCGGTGAGCAGGGCGTCGTCCACGCCGCAGTGGAAGCGCTCCGGTATGAGTTCCAATGCGGTGGAGGCGGTTTCGGTGTCGACGACGGTGACGACCTGACCCATGGTCGCGGTCGTGTCGAATTCGGGATCGAGCGCCCGCAACCCCAACTCGCCCTGCGGCGTCGCCGCCATCCGCTGCCACAGCGGCAGTTCCCCGACCCGCTCGGCGGCCTGGGCCACCTGCCCGTGCGCCCACCGCCGGAACGAGGTGCCGACCGGCTGCAACGGCACCCCCGCGTACGCCAGCGCCAGATCCGGCAGCAGAATCCGCCAGGACACCCCGTCGACCACCAGATGATGCAGCACCATCCACAGCCGCGGCGCGTCATCCGCCCGCTCCATGACCACGAACCGCGCCACCGTCCCGGCCACCGGATCGAGCAGATCGGCGGCCCGCCGCAACGCGGCTTGCTCGTCGTCGGCCTCGGAGTCGGCGGCGACGATGACGTACTCGACGAGCGCCGCGGCCTCCACCGCCCCGGGCGGCTCCACCAGCCACTCCCACGCGCCTGCCCGGTCCGTGCCGCCTGTGGCGTCCGTGGCGTCGCCCGTGCCCGCGGTGCTCGGCCCGGTCGCCGATGGTGCCGGGGCGGACGCAGGGTGGCCGCTGTGGCGGGAGTCGTGCTGCGCCGGGGTGCCGACGCTGCCGTCGCCCGCCGCGCGCGAAGCGTCGGCCGTATCGCGTGGCGTCGGGTCCGCATCGGTGGCGTGGGTTTCCCCGTGTGCGCCCGTGCCGACGGCGTCGGGTACGTCGCGCGTGTCTGCTCCGCCGCCGCCCGTGGGGTGTACGTGCGCTCCGAGAGCGTCGCCGGATGGTGAGGGGAGCCGGTTCGGTGCGTCGGCGTCGTCGCTCGCGCGGTGAATCAGGGTGCTGCGCAACAGGTCGTGGTGGTCCACCAGGGTGTGGATCGCCGCGGCCAGGCGGGTGCGGTCGAGGTCGGCGGGCAGGTCGATCAGGGCGGCCTGGGCGAAGCGCGGCCAGGTGTCGCCCTGCTCGAGCATGGCGTGCACGATCGGGGTGAGGGGGATCGGGCCGGTGCCGCCGCCGGGGAGTTCGCGCACCTGGAGCGCGGTGACGTCGGTGGCGGCGGCGGCCAGGGCGGCGACGGTCTTGTGCTCGAACACATCCCGGGCTCGCAGCCCCAGACCAGCGGCCTTGGCGCGGGCCACCAGCTGGATGGCGACGATGCTGTCGCCGCCCAGGGCGAAGAAGTTGTCGTCCGCGCCGACCTCGTCCAGTCCGAGCACATCGGCGAAGACGGCGGCGAGGGCGCGCTCACGCGGCGTGTCCGGGGCGCGGCCGGCGCGGGCGCGGGTGCCGAAATCGGGTGCGGGCAGCGCCTTCCGGTCCACCTTGCCCGCCGGGGTGAGCGGCAGGCCGTCCAGCACCATGATGGCCGTCGGCACCATGTAGCCGGGAAGCTGTTGCGCGACGGTGGCTTTCACCGACTCCGGATCGACCGCCGCGGCGGGGTCGGCGCGGACGTAGGACACCAGCGCCGTCGCTCCGGCCGGGGTGTTCGCGCCGACCGTCACCACCATCTCGACGCCCGGATGCCGCGCCACCGCCGCATCCACTTCGCCCAGTTCGATGCGGAATCCGCGCACCTTCACCTGGGTGTCGCCGCGCCCGGCGTACTCCAGGCTCCACGTTCCGGCGACCGCACGCCAGCGCACCAGATCGCCGGTGCGGTACATGCGTTCACCCGCCGCGCAGGGATTCGCCACGAATCGTTCCGCGGTCAGGCCGATGCGCTGGTGATAGCCGCGCGCCAGACCCGGGCCGCCGAGGTACAGCTCACCGGTCGACCCGGGCGGCACCGGCCGCAGCCAGGGATCCAGCACCACCGCGGTGACACCGCGCGCGGGTCCGCCGATGGTGATCGGGTCACCGGCGGCCAGGGGTGCGCTCAGGGTGGCGGTCACCGTCGTCTCGGTCGGCCCGTACCCGTTGAGCACCCGGCGTCCGGCCCAGCGGGCGACCAGTTCCGGCGGGCACGCCTCACCGCCGACCACCACCGTGCGCACCCGGGGCAGCGTCTCCGGTCCGAGTGAACCCGCCACCACCGGGGTCACATTCAGATGGGTGACCTCGTGCGCGCGCAGCACCCGCGCCAACTCCTCACCCGCGTAGGCGGCGGGCGGCACCACGGCCACGGTCGCGCCCGCCGCGAAGGCGACGAGCAGTTCCTCCACGGAGATGTCGAAGCTCGGCGACACCGCGTGCGCCATCACCGCGCCCGCGTCCACACCGAAGGCCGCGCCGGAGCCGGTGGCCAGATTCGCCAGGCCGCGATGGGTCACGCCGACGCCCTTGGGCAGCCCGGTGGAGCCGGAGGTGTAGATGAGGTAGGCCAGCTGGTCGATGCGCAGCGGCGAGCGCCGGTCGGCATCGGTCACCGGCGTGGAATCCGCTGCGGCGAGGGCGGATTCGGTGTCCGCGTGGTCCAGCACCAGCCAGCGCACCCGGTCGGGCAGCCCCCCGCGCGCGGCGGCGACGGTCACCCCGGCCACCACGCCGCTGTCGGCGAGCATGTGCTCGATGCGGTCGACGGGATAGTCCGGGTCGACGGGCACGAACGCGGCCCCGGTCAGCGCCACCGCCCACATGGCCAGCACCGACTCCGCCGAGCGCGGAATCGACACCGCCACGGCGCGTTCGGGTTCCGCCCCGGCGGCGATGAGCACCCGGGCCAGCCGCCGGGTGTACTCGCTCACCTCGCGATAGGTGAGCACGGTGTCGTGGGCACGCAATGCCACGGCCCCGGGATCGAGCGCCGCCCCGGCCTCGAGCAGCTCCGGCAGCGTGCGGGCAGCGGTCCCGGCCGGTCCGCGCGCGGGGACGAGTTCGCGCTCGTCGTCGGCCAGCACGGTGAGCGCCGCCAGCCGCGTATCCGGTCCGGCGGCCAGGAACGAGTGCAGGTAGGCCAGGAACCGCCCGTGCAGCGACACCAGCTCGGCCTCGTCGTAGCGGTTCGGGTTGGCCTGGAAGTCGATGTGGGTGCTCTCGCCGCCCACCCCGGGGTAGACGTTGACGAACAGATCCTCGATGAGTCCGGAGGTGAGCACGTGCAGCCGCCCGGTCACACCGCCGAGCCGGATGCGGCTGTCCACCAGCATGAGATTGACCGTCGGCCCGAACGAGCCCACCTCGTCCATGGACCAGCCGAGGTCGCGGACGATGTCCTCCTGCCGGTACCGCTGCCGCCGCAGCGCGGCCGTCAGCTCGCTCTGGGTGGCGCGGATCAGCTCGTCCACGGTGCGGGTGGGTGACTGCCGCAGCCGCAGCGGCACCACATTGGCCATCATGCCGCCGGAGCGGCGCAGCGCGGCGGTGGTGCGTCCGGAGACCGGCAGGCTGAGCACGATCTCCGGCGCACCGGTCAGCGCTCCCAGGAAGGCCGAGAAGGCGGCGACGATGACGGGTGCGGCGCTGGTGGACAGCCGGGCCACCAGCTCGTCGAGCAGGGCGGCGGTCTCCGCGGGCAGGGCGCGGCTGAGCAGCCGCGGATGGGCGTCCACCGCATCGCTGTGACGACCCAGCCGCACCGGTTCGGCCAGCCCCGTCAGATGCTCCCGCCAGTACTCGCGGTCGGCGGCGATGCGGTCCGAATTCCGGTAGGCCGCATCGGCGTCCACGATCCCGCGCAGATCCTCGGCCCGGCCCGGCGGGATCTCGCGCCCCGCCGCGGCGGCGTTGTAGATCTCGCCGGTGCGCTGCAGCATGGTGAGCGCGCCGACGCCGTCGAGCGCGATGTGGTGGAAGCGCGAGTACCAGAACCAGCGGTCCTCGCCCAACCGCAGCATGGTGACCTGGCAGAGCCGGTCACGCAGCGGGTCCAGCGGCGCGGTGTACTCCGCACGCATCCAGGCGTGCGCGGCCGCCTCCGGGTCGGGCGACGCGCGCAGGTCGATCGTGTCGATGGCGTCGTCGAGCGTGGTGTCGACGACCTGGTAGGGCAGGTCGTCGAGTTCGAGCAACCGCAGATAGCCGGTGCCGAATTCCTGACCCGCCCGGCGGGCCGCCGCCGCCAGCAGCGCCACGTCCACCGCGCCGACGAACTCGACGTACTGGGCGATGGAGACGGGCGTGTCACCGGCGAGGTGCTGGGCGAACCAGATGCCGCGCTGGGCGGCGGACAGCGGGAAGGGCGCGGCCGGACCGGTGGCGGCGCCGGCCGGGGCGGGGGACAGGGCGGAACTCGAAACCATGAACAGTCCTGCGTGCTGGTGAGATGCCGTGCTGGTGAGGTGAAGCGGCTCAGGACGCCTTCCTCGCCGTCTGTCGTTCCGCGTCGGTGATCGGCGCGTCGGAACCGGTCAGGTACTGCACCAGCGTGGAGCGCTCGTCCAGCACCAGCCAGCGGGTGGTGTCGGCCGTGCGCGGCTTGCCCTCCTTGGTGGTCACGCCGAAATCGGCGCGGGCGGAGGAGGTTTCGGTGCCGAGCGGGACCGGGGTGGCGCCCGTCTTGGTAATGGCCAGACGTGCGACCACCGATTCGAGTCGCGGGGTTCCCGCGATGGCGACCCGGGTGCCGGGGCGGGCTCCGAGCCGCAGCAGCATCCGCGCCAGGCGGTTGGACCAGCGCTCCAGCTCGCCGTAGGAGAGCGCGCAGTCGGCCGCCGTCACCGCGATGGCAGCCGGGTCGAGCGCGGCGGCGACCGGCTCGGTCGCGCCCGGGCGGAGAGCGACCAGTGTTGCGGACGAATCGACCGGCTTGCACATGAATATCATCCCCTCGGATGTGGTGATCTGTGGCGCTGTTGGGATGTATTCAGACTCGCGGTCGGCGAGTTCATCCGACAGCAACCTCAGTGCGGGGGATCACCTCTCCGAGGGTGCGGAATCCTCACCCAAGGTGTATTGATCACCCGGGGGAATCGGTGCGTCTACGTGGACTGGCGCAGCTCCTCGATGACCTTCTCGATCAGTTCCTCGGAGTTGCGGGGGCTCAGCGCCATGGCGCGCAGCTGGTCGAACATCACCCCGTAGCGGCGTACCTCGACGTGCCCTTCGATGATCTCGTCGCTGGCGATGCCCTCCACGTAGACCAGTTCCGGGTCGGCCGGGTTCTGGAAGTCCAGCACTACGAAGGATCCGGCCATCCCCGGATGCGCACCCGCGTCGAAGGGCAGCAGTTGCAGGATGACATTGCGCTGTGCCGCATCATTGAGCAATCGCTCCAACTGCTCGATCATGACCGCCGGTCCGCCGACCATGCGGCGAATCACGGCCTCGTCCAGCACCACCCAGAGTTCGAGCGGCTCCTCCTTGGTGAGCACTTTGGCGCGTTCGACCCGGGCGCGGACCCGCTGGCCGCGTACCTCATCGGAAATCTTGGGCCACGACGTCTGCATGATCGCGTCGGCGTACGCCTCGGTCTGCAAGAGTCCGGGGATGTAGCTCGCCTGGAAGAAGCGGGCCGACAGGGCCTCCGCCTCGAAGTTGATGTACGCGCCGTAGACCTCGCCGACCGCAGCCTCGAACGGGCGTGCCAGACCAGGCTTCTGTGCGTCGGTCAGCAACTGCAAGGCATCTGAACGGTGCGGCTCGCCGATATCGTACAGGTCGAGCATGGCCGTGAGGGTGCGGCGTTGCGGGCGCGCCTGGGCGGTCTCGATCCGATACAGGGTGGTGACATTGATGCCGGTACGACCGCTGACCTCCTCCTTGCTGAGTCCGGACTGCTCGCGCAGTTCTTTGAGCATCTTCGCGAGTCTGCGCAAACCCACGGTCAACACGGTGCGCTTGCCTGCCATGTCCAACCCTTTCGCCTAGCGCACGAGTTAGAACGCAGTATTGCGTTCTTGCATTTGTAAGAGCATGATCCAGCTAGCCTAGTTCTTGTACGACCGATCCGATGAGCGGTACAGCTGAATCCGGAGACCAATCATGTTGGTGCGAATAGTGATGTTGTCGGGAACGTTCTGGGAGTCGCGATGACCATATCCATAGCCGGCGGGCTGCCGACCGCCCCGCAATTGCTCTGCGCCTTCCAGGGCCGGCGTTTCCAGGACCGGGTTCTGCTCCGGTCGGCGCACGCGCTCGCGGAACTGCACGAACGCCGCGCGCAGGTGGCCGACCCGCTCCTTGCCGCCGAGATCGATTGTCGGCGCGGCGAACTCGTTGACGATATCAACGAATGGGTGGAACGGGAACTGCCGCAGCATCGCAACGGCGCCGCCCTGCACACCGAGAGCCTGGGCGCGGTGGTGGACCGGATGGCCCGGAGCTGGGTGGAGGCCAACCAGGTCATCGACCACGAGGGCGCGGCCAGCGACAATACCCATAAACACTGGTATCACCTCGCCGAACTCGTTGACGGCTACACTGATCTCGTAATCGACGTGGCCGGAGGCCGTCGCCGTTTACCTGAGCAGTGACTCCCGAAATGCGTTGACACGATTGATTGCATTGCTACAGAGCCATTGTCGTCAGCGGAGACGTCAATAGAGCGGTCTATCCGACCAATAGCTCGCTCGAAACGTTGGACGTCGCCCGCCACAAGACGGCGGGCGCAACGGGGCGCCCCGCCCGGCGTGCCGCGTGGTCGACTGGCGCGGCACGCCCGTACCCGGTATCGCGTTGCAATACCCCATATCGCTGTGATTTCCGGCAAGGCGGCTACCGCAATTGCCCACCGCATAACTACACACCATTCGGTTTCTTACGAATGGATTCATCGGTGCTCGCGAATGGAGTTCGATGGTGAACGAAGCTGATTCGACTGCTGCGGCATTCCGCGGGCAGGCCGCGGCGGGGGCGTTTCGCATGGATACGGACGCGGCGCGGGGATGCGCCGCGAACTTCCTGCGATTCGCGGCGGCGATGGAACCGCAGCGGTCCCGGGCGGTGCGCACGCACCGCCTCACCGGCTTCGGCGGCTTCGATTCGGCCCGGCAGTTGCGGTGCGGATTCGAGCACAAGGGCGTCGAACTGAGTCGCTCGCTGTCGGAGCTGCGCGATGCCGCGGTACGGATGGCGGAGGTGTATCTCCTCGCCGGCGGCCTCATCGAGGAAGCCGATCATTTGCCCGTCGATGCCCTCCGCGCGCTCGCGGAGGGCATCGACGGGTGAACGCGGGGCCCGTTCACCGCAGCGCGGCGCGGCCGCGCAGGCGGCCCAGCACCACCAGCGCGATCAAGGTGACCAGTACCAGTAGCGTGGTGCTGGCGGCGGCGTCGAAGACCTCACCGCGATCGGTGGCCGCGAAGATGGTGACCGGCAGCGTTTTCCAGGTGGCCGGGTAGACCATGATCGTCGCGCCGAGTTCGCCCATGGACAGTGCGATCGACAGTCCCGCCGCCGCGCCGAGCGCGGGCAGCAGCAGCGGCAGGGTGATCCGGAACAGCACCCGGACCGGCCCCGCCCCCAACGATTCGGCGGCCTGCCGGTATCCGGGGTCGAGCCGATCCAGGGCGGCGCTGACGCCGCTGAAGGCGTAGGCCAGCACCAGCACCGTATGGGCCAGGACGACAATCCATGTGGTGCCGCCCAGCAGCAGCGGACGTTCGTTGAAGGCGATCAGGACGCCGAGGCCGATGGCCACCGACGGCACCGCCACCGGCACGTGGAAGACGGCATCGGTGATGCGGCGCAACCATTCCGGCGCTTCCCGGGCGGCCAGTGCCGCCCAGGTGCCCAGGACCAGCGCGGCCGCACCGGCCAACAGCGCGGTCTGCAGGCTCACCGACAGACTTGCCGCCTGCTCCCCGGACAGTGCCCGACCCACATTGCCGAAGCCGAGATCCGAGGGCAGCGGTCCGGTCCAGCGTCCCGCCAGCCCCGCCGCCACCACCGTGGCGATGGGCGCGATGAACACCACCGTCACCACCACCGCGAAGACGGCGAGTACGGCGGCGCGCCCGCGCCGGGTCCACACCAGCATGTCAGCGCTCCTTCCGAGTCCCGGTGAGCCGGGCGAAGATCAGGCGATAGCCGAGGTAGAGGCTCAGCGACAGCAGTACCTGCACGCTGGCCAGCACCGCCGCGCCGGGCAGGTCGAAGGTGACGATGCCCCGGGTGTAGATGAGCGCGGGCAGTGTGATGACGCCCTTGGCCCCGGTGAAGAGCACGATGCCGAATTCGTTGAGCGTCAACAGCAGAACGAGGCTGCCGCCCGCGGCCAAGGCGGGCCAGGCCTCCGGCAGCACCACCCGCCACAGCACCCGCCACGGCGACGCCCCCAGGCTCGAGGCCACATCCAGCTGTTCGCGCGGCAGTTGGGCGAAGGCGGCCAGCAGCGGGCGCACGACGAACGGGGTGAAGAAGGTGACCTCGGCGGCGATCACACCCAGCGGGGTGGTGAGGAAGTTCAGCGCCGGTTCGCTGCGGCCGGTGAGTTCACCGATGAGCGCGTTCACCGCGCCCGCCGTGCCGTAGAGGAAGGTGAAGGCCAGCGTCACCAGGAAGGAGGGCAGTGTGAGCACGGTGTCGATGAGGCGGCCCACCAGACCCGATCCCGGAAACGGCACGAAGGCCAGCACGATGGCGAGGAAGGTGCCCAGCACCAGGCAGCCCAGCGTGGAGCAGGCCGCGATGGATACGGTGCGCCACAACGCGTTCCGGAACGACTCCGAGCCCAGCACCGTGGTCCAGGTCTCGGTGCCGCGGCCCGCGTCGGTCCGGGTCGACTCCAGCAGCACCCGGCCGATCGGATAGACGGCGATGCACAACACCACCAGCACCGGCGGCAGCGTCCAGAGCAGCGGCGCGAGCGAGCGGCGCGGGCCGGGTGGGGTGGTGGCGGGTGCGGCGGGTGCGGTGCGGGTCGCGGTCACGCCCGCACCTCGGATTCGTCCGCCGCGGCGGCGGTTCCGATCCCGGGCGGAATCAGCACCCCGGCCGGATCGGGGAACTTCACGCCCACGACATCGCCGATCTCCAACTCCGCGTGGCCGGGCACATCGGCGGTGAGCTCACCGGGCAGACCGGTGACGTCCAGGTGCAGCCGGGTCGACGCACCCCGCCACACCGTGCCGGTCACGCTGGCGCGCAGGACGTCCTTCTCGGTGAGCGGCCGAATCGAGACGGTGTGCGGCCGGACGCACAGGTGCGCATCGGCATTCGGCACCCAGTCGGGCCGCCCCACCCCCGGCGCGGGAGCCTCCGCACGCAGCGTGTGCTCGCCGACGGTGACCAGCGCGGCGGTGCCGGTGACGTGATTGACGGTGCAGGGCAGCAGATTCGCGCCGCCCAGGAAGGCGGCGGTGAAATCGGTGGGCGGGCGCTGCCACAGCTTCCGGGCGCTGTCGATATCGACCAGGCGGGCATCGCGCATGACGGCGATCCGGTCCGCCAGCGCCAGCGCCTCGGATTGGTCGTGGGTGACATACAGCATGGCGGTGTCCGGCAGGGCTTTACGCAACTGCTGGAGCTCGCCGAGCATGGACTGCCGCAACTGCGCGTCCAGGGCGGCGAGCGGTTCGTCGAGCAGCAGCACCTTGGGGCGGATGGCGAGGGCGCGGGCGATGGCCACCCGCTGCTGCTGTCCGCCGGACAGTTCCCGGGGCAGCCGCTCCGCGTACCCGCCCATGCCCACCATGGTCAGCGCCTCGGCGACGCGTGCGCCGATCTCCCTGCGCGGCACCCGATGCGAGCGCAGTCCGAAGGCCACGTTCTCGCGCACCCGCATATGCGGGAACAGCGCGTAGGACTGCACCACCACGCCGATGCCGCGTCGGGCGGGGGAGAGCTGGGTGACGTCGCGGCCCGACAAGCGCACCGCACCCGAGGTGGGCCGGACGAAGCCGGCCAGCGCCTTGAGCGCGGTGGACTTGCCGGAACCGCTGGGCCCGAGCAGCGCGACCGTTTCCCCCGCGGCGACGCGGAGCGTGAAATCGGCCAGTGCGACAGTGCTTTTCCGGCCGCGGCCGTAGGTGACGCCGACCCGGTCGAATACGATGGCCGGCTCGGCGGTCGCGGCGTCGGTCGCCCTGGATGTCGTCAACGCGGTGGTCATGAGTGCGCTCCTCGGGGGTGGTGCGGATTCCTACTGGCCGGTGGCCTGCTGGTAGGCGGCGAGGTCGGCGTCGAGATCGGTCAGCACCTGCGCCCAGTCCGGGTAGATGATCTGGACGTTCTGCAGCAGCACCGCCGGATTGGTCGCGCCGCCGGAGGACATGACGCCACGCAGTTCCTGGCGGGCCGGAATGGCGAAGGAGTTGGGCAGCGCCTGCTGCGCCTCGGTGGAGAGCAGGAACTCCATGAGCTGCTTGGCCTCGGCCTGGTGCGGCGCGCCCTTGGCCAGGCCCATCAGGTACGGCACCGGTACGGTGCTGGCCTTGCCGTCGGCGTCCGCGGGGAAGAACACCGTGAACTTGGAGCCCTTCTCCTTGATATTGGCCATATTCATCTGGATGTCGCCGTTGGCGATGAGGATCTCGCCCTTGTCGACCTTGGCCTGGAGCTTGCCGGTGGAGGAGGAGGGGCCGACATTGTTCTCCTGGAGCTTGGCCAGGTAGTCGAGCGCGCCCTGCTTGCCGTAGAGCTGCTGGAGCAGGATCAGCACCGCGGTGCCGTCACCGGCCTGGCCCGGAGTGGAGTACTGGATCTTGCCCTGGTACTCCGGCTTCAGCAGGTCGTCCCAGGTCATCCCGGCCACATTGACCGAGGGATTGGCGATGAAGCAGAGGTAGTTGCCCGCCATCATGACGTACTTGCCATTCGGGTCCTTGTCCGAGTCGGCGACGGCGCTGGTGTCGATGCCGCTGGGCTCGAGCAGACCGGACTTGTCGGCCTTCTGCATGAACGGCGGCAGCGTGACCAGCACATCGGCCTGCGGGTTGGACTGCTCCTTCTCCACCCGGTTGACGACCTCACCGGAACCGGCTTCCACCAGGTTCACCGCGATGCCGGTCTGCTCCTTGAACTTGTCGAACTGGGTCTTGTACCACTCGCCGACGCCGTCGGCGGAGTAGACGGTCACCGTCTTGCCGTCGGCGGATTCGGTGCCGGTGCCGCCGCAGGCGGTCATGCCGAAGACGACGGCGGTGGCGGAGGTGAGGATCAACGCCGTCCTGGCGAGGGAGCGTGCGAGGCGGTTGTTCGGATTGCGCACGGGGGAAGCAACTTTCGGTTCGTCGGAACTGCTGAATCGAAGGGATGGGGGAGGACCGCCGCTCGACTCCCTCGGGAACCGGCGGCGGGGCTTTCAGGAGCGTTCGGCCAGCAGCAGCCGGGCGAACTCGGTGACGGAATCCACCACGTGGGTGGCGCCCGCGGCGCGCAACTGCTCCGCGTTGTGTGCGCCGGTCAGCGTGCCCGCCACGATGCACGCGCCCGCGGCCCGGCCGGTGGCGATATCGCTGGCCGTATCACCCAGTACCGCAACGCGATCCACGGCGTCGATACCCAGGCGCAGCAGTGCGGTGAGCACCAGGTCCGGGTAGGGGCGTCCGCGTCCGGCGTCGGCGGGGGACAGCGTGAGGTCGGCGATGTCCTGCCAGCCCAGCGCCGCCAGCAGCTTGTCCTGGGTGGCGCGGCTGAATCCGGTGGTGAGCGCCACCTTGATACCGGCCGCGCGCAGTGCCGTGATCGCTTCGGCCGCACCGGGAACGGGTGCGGCCGCGGTGGCGGCGAATTCGTCGTAGGCGGCCTCGAACGCCTGATTGGCGCGCTGCGCGCGGTCCTCGTCGCCGAGCAGCGCGCGGAAGACCGTGATCTTGGACTGCCCCATGGTGTCGAGGACGTAGCGGCGGGCGGCCTCGCGCTCGATCCCCTCGGCGGGGATTCCGGCGGCGGTGGCGGCCTCCTCGAAGGCGCGCAGCACCAGCCCGCCGTCGGCGACGGTGGTTCCGGCCATATCGAGGACGGCGAGATCGATCTGTGTGTCGGACATGGGATTTCCTACAGGTTCAGAAGGTCGGCGGTCTCTTCGCCGAGGGCCGGGCCGAGGGTCATGCCGCGTCCGCCCGGACCGGTGACGACCCAGACGGCGTCATCGGCCCGCACCCGGGTGACGATGGCCGCCGGATCGATGGACTGGCTGTACACGCCCGCCCAGCGGCGCACCACCGGCGGGAGTTTGCGGCCGAGCAGCTCCTCCACGACGCCGGTGAGGTATTCGTAGGGGGCCTCGTCCACGTCGAAGGCGAAGGGCTCCTCGTATTCGTGGGTGTCGCCGATGGTGAGGCCGCCGTGCAGGCGCTGCACGCACAGCATCTGCATCCGGTGCCGGGCGGCGACGAAGGACTGCGACTCCTCGGCCTCGAGCCGATCGAGCGCATCGCTCGCGTAGCCGGGGTAGTAGCGGAAGCTGTCACCGTCGGCGATGGCGGTGGTGAGATCCTCGCCCAGCGGGGCGGTCTGCATCATCTGCAACCGCACCCGGCGAACGGGCATGTCGCCCACCAGTTCCCGGGCGAGTCCGCGGTGCGACGCACCCGGGCACACCATTACGAGATCGCCCGTGTGGCGACGGCCGCGGTCGTCGGTCACGGTGCCGCCGGTGACGGCGCGCGCCTCGGTTCCGGCGAAGAACCGATAGCGGCCGGTCGCGTCCAGGTACCGGCGCAGCGCGGGCAGCGCCTGTCGGGACTCCACCGCCGCATCGGTCGAACAGTGCAGTCCGGCAAGGAATTTGCCGCGCAATGCGGGCTCGAGCGCGCGCACCCGATCGGGGTCGAGCAGTTCGAATCCGCGCTCGGCGGCGGACGCGGCGTTCGCGGCGGCCTCGGCGACCGCGAGTTCGGCCTCGGTGCGCACCAGGGTCAGCGAACCCGCGGGGCGGAAGCCGACGCCCGGCACCCGGCCGCCGATCTCCTCCCACAACTGCCGGGAGCGCAGCGCGATCTCCAGTTCACCGGCGCTGCGTCCGGACACCCACACCAGGCCGAAGTTGCGCACGGTGGCCCCGCGGGCCTCGACCTCGCGCTCGAGCTGGATCACTTCGTGGCCGCGCCGGACGGCGGCCAGGGCGTGGGCGGTGCCGAGGATGCCGCCGCCGATGATGACCAATCGCATGCGCCCTATCGTGGTCACTGGTCTAGACCTAAGAGTGTTTCGTACGCAAACGGCAGGTTAAAAATTGGTATAGACCATTTCGCTGTACGCTGTGGGGCATGGAGAGATCCGACGCGGCGGGGGCGGGCGCTCGTATCCCGAAGGCGTATCGAATCCGCACCGAACTCGACGCCATGCTGGCCGAACTGGCCGTCGGCGACGCCGTCCCCCCGGAACGCGAACTCGCCCTGCGCTTCGGCGTCGCCCGCGAAACCGTCCGGCAGGCGCTGCGAGATCTGTTGGTGGAAGGCCGGATTCGGCGCAAGGGGCGCGGCACCGTGGTTTCCCGCCCGAAGATGGTGCAGCCGCTGTCGCTGCGCTCCTACACCGAGGGGGCGATCAGCTTCGGCCGCGCCCCCGGCCGCCTGCTCGTCGACTGGGCCGACATCCCCGCCGACGACGACATCGCCCGTGATCTGGCCCTGCCCGCCGGAACGCCCGTCATGCATCTGGAACGCATCCTGCTCGCCGACGGCGAACGCATCGGCCTGGAGAGCACCTACCTGCCCCTGCCCCGCTTCGCCGCCCTGCGCGACAGCTACGACCCGGAGACCTCCCTCTACGCCGCCACCCGCGCCCTCGGCGTCACCTACGCCGCCGCCACCGAACGCATCGAAACCGTGCTCGCCTCCCCCCGCGAGGCCGCCCTCCTGGAATGCACCACGGCACTGCCCATGATCCTGCTCCACCGCCGCAGCCTCGACCCCGACGGCACCCCCATCGAACGCGTCCGCTCCCTCTACCGCGGCGACCGCATCGCCTTCGAGGCGCAGCTGCGCGAATAGCGGAACCGCTCAGGCGCGCAACGCCTTCGGGCCGACGCGGCCAGCGCGGTGGCCCGGGCGGCATGGGTGGCCCGCTCGCCGGTGGCCGGTGGCCGTGGGACGTAAGTCCCCGCAACCGGGGGCTTCGTGCGCTACCCGTGCGGGTGGCCACCGGGGGACCGTGGAGCCATGTCTCTCACACTGGCACTGTTCCTTATCGCCTGGGCGTTCATCGGCGTGGTGACCGGTCTGTGGATGATCCGCCGCGGCCACGACCCGATGTGGCTCGTCATCGCTGTCGCGCTGGGGCCGCTGTTCGTCCCGATCGCGTGGGAGCGGGTCGAGCGCCGCCCGCGTCTGGCCGCGTCGGGGCCCGAGGGCATTCTGGGACGCGCCGAAACTCGCGGACCTCGGGTGCTGGTGGCCATGGACGGCTCTCCGGAATCCGATCGTGCGCTCGATACGGCGCTCACCCTGTTCGGATCCGGGTGCGGCATGCTCGTACTCGCCGAGGTGGTCTGCTACGACGCCACCGACGACGCCACCCACGCCGCGATCGACGCCGCCGACGCCCGCTTGGCCGCCGCCGCGGAGCGGGCCCGCGCCGCCGGAATGCCGGTGCGCTTCGAGGTGCTGGCGGGTCCCCCGGGTGAGGCCCTCCGCCGCTTCGCCACCGACCAGGACATGGACGTACTGGTCGTCGGCCGCCGCGGTCGCGGCCTGTCCACCCGCCTGCTCGGCAGCGTATCCACCGAACTGGTCCACCACGCCGCCCTCCCGGTCCTGGTCGTCGAGCCCGCGCGACTGCGGGCTCCGGAGTCGAACGCGACGGTTTCGGCGCGATCCGGTCGCAGCTGATCGCTGTGGTCGCCAGCCGCTGACCCCGTGGTCGTGCTGGTCGCTGTGGTCGCCAGCTGCTGACCCCGTGGTCGAGCTGGTCGCTGTGGTCCAGGGCTGAGCGCCGTGGTCGGCAGAGGCTGATCGCCGTGGTTGGCGGGGTGATTGCTGTGGCCGGCAGGGGTGGCGGGGGTGGGCTCGCGCGCGCTAATATAAGTTCCAACTTATAGAGGAGGTTTCGTCATGCCCTTGCTGACCGATCCGGCCGCCGTAGCCGGACTCGTGGCCCGTGAACTGCGCAGCGGTGAGCGCGGCGGTGCGCCGACCAAGATCGCTGTCGCGCGCCGGACCTACGCGACCGAACAGGCCGATCTGTGGAGCGCGCTGACCGATATCGAGCGCATTCCACGGTGGTTCGCGCCCGTCTCGGGTGACCTGACGCTCGGCGGGAAATACCAGATCGAGGGCAATGCCGGTGGCGTCGTCGAGGAATGCGACGAACCGCGGCGGTTCGCCATCACCTGGGTGTTCAACGATCAGACCTCGTGGGTGCAGGTGACCCTCACCCCGGACGGCGACGGCACGCGGCTGGAACTGGTGCACGAGGCACCCGTCGACCCGGATTTCTGGGAGCGGTTCGGGCCGGGAGCGGTCGGGGTCGGCTGGGATCTCGCCCTGATGGGACTGGGGGAGCACCTGGCGACCGGGCAGCCGATGGATCCGGCACTGGCACAGACCTTCCACGAGACGCCGGAGGGGCGTGCCTTCATCGAAGTCGCGGCACGCGGCTGGGCCGAGGCCGCCATCGGCGACGGCGAGGACCCGGCCGCCGCCCGGGCGGCCGCGGACCGCACCATCGCGTTCTACACCGGTGTGCCCGAGGACGGCGCGCACTCCTGATGGACCGCTCCCCGGCGAAGATCTTCGAGGCGCTGGGCGATCCGATCCGCCGCCACATCCTCGAACTGTTGGCCGCCACCGGCGAACAGCCCGCGGGCGCGATCGTGACCGCGGTGCGACGCCACGCGACCATCTCCCAGCCCGGCGTCTCCCAGCACCTCAAGGCGCTGCGCGACGCCGGGCTGGTGCGCACCCGCGCCGACGGCACCCGCCGTCACTACGCCCTCGACCCGGACGGTATCGAGGCGGCGCAGCATTGGCTTGCGGCCCTGCACGATTCGCTCACGGCGTTCGCCCAGCCGCTCGACGCCCTCGCCACCGAGATCGCCCGCGGCAAACGCGCCCGCCGCGACGAGATCAGCCCGGCTGCCCCTGCCGGTCGCGCTCCTGGTCCGGATGCGCCCGCAGTGAGCCCGCGTGCGCCTT
The DNA here is from genome assembly GCF_030766805.1 of Nocardia sp. CC213A. Classification (NCBI taxonomy): domain Bacteria; kingdom Bacillati; phylum Actinomycetota; class Actinomycetes; order Mycobacteriales; family Nocardiaceae; genus Nocardia; species Nocardia sp. CC213A. Next base: position 51,961 of record NZ_JASFXA010000008.1, on the reverse strand, counting down.
CGCGGTCGGATCCTGCCGCGTCTTGATCAGGCTGGCCACGGTGACGACCACGAGCACGGCGACGATCACGCCCAGGCTGACCGAGGTCGGAATCTCCGGCACGCGGTCGTCGATGTCGACGTGCGCCCAGTGCAGGATGAGCTTGGCGCCGATGAACGCCAGGATCAGCGACAGGCCGGTCGACAGGTACACCAGCCGGTCCAGCAGACCCTTGACGAGGAAGAACAGCGCCCGTAACCCCAGCAGCGCGAAAGCGTTGGCGGCGAAGACGATATAGGGCTCGCGGGTGACGCCGAACACCGCCGGAATCGAGTCCAGCGCGAACAGCAGATCGATACTGCCGATGGCCAGCAGCACGATGAACAGCGGCGTCACCATCCAGCGCCCGTCCACGCGGGTCGACAGCTTGCCGCCCACATAGTCGTCGGTAATGGGCAGCAGCCGCCGCGCGGCCCGCACCATCACATTGTCGTCGACCTCGGGATCCTGATCGCGGTGCCGGAACAGCTGCACCGCGGTGTAGATGAGCAGCAGCCCGAACAGCAGGAACATGAAGGAGAACAGCGACAGCAGCGTCGCGCCCAAGGCGATGAAGATGGCCCGCATGATCAACGCCAGCACGATGCCGAAGGTGAGCACCTTGTGCTGATGCTCCTCCGGCACCGCGAAGGTGGTCATGATGATCACGAAGACGAAGAGGTTGTCCACCGACAGGCTCTTCTCCACCACGTATCCGGCGAAGAACTCCGCCCCGAACCCGCCGCCGTACTGCCAGGCGAACCACACCCCGAAAGCGACGGCCACGAGAATGTAGAACACCGACCAGATGGTGGCCTCCCGGAAGCCCACCCGATGCGGCTTCACCGCTGCCACGATCAGATCCACCGCGAGCAGCGCGAGTATGAGTCCGATGGTGACAATCCAGGTCAGGGTGCTGATCTCGGCCACGCGCGCATCCTCTGTTGTTCGCTGCCCCGTGCGGCATCGACGCCACCGGAGAGTATCCCCGAGATCGTAGCGGGAGACTGGGCCGGTGCGGTGTCAGCCGCACCGGAACCGGCCCTTCCGGAGTGATCGTCCCTGTGTCCGTCGGCTCGGTTCCGACCATGCGCCGACCCGGCGCGGCCGTGAGCGCACTCGGTCGGCGACCGATCGGGAGATTCGGACTGCCGCGGAGATCGAGTGGTCCACCTCCGGTGGCCCGCTCACCGCGTCTTGCTCGGCGGGACTGTCGGATCGGCGATCGACGCGGCCCCGGCCGCAGTGGCGATCACCGCACCTGCGGGGCCACCTTGTCGCCGAGCAGTTCGATAGTGCGCAGCACCTTTTCGTGCGGCAGGGTGCCCACGCTGGTGTGCAGCATGAAGCGGTCCAGGCCGAGATCGTCGCGCACGGTGGCGATCTTCTCCGCCACATGGTCGGGGGCGCCGACGAACAGCGAACCGCTCTGGGAGCGCAGCGCGTCGAAGTGGTCGCGGGTCATGGGGGCCCAGCCGCGTTCGCGTCCGATGGCGCTCATGGCGGCGGCGTAGGGCGCGTAGAAGTCGTTCACGGCCTGCGCATCCGTTTCCGCCACATAGCCGTGCGCGTGCACCGCCACCGGCCGCGGCTCGTGGCCGCCCTCCGCCAGCGCCCGGTGGTACAGGTCGACCAGCGGTTTGAAGCGCGCGGGCTGTCCGCCGATGATGGCGATGGCCAGTGGCAGACCCAGCAGCCCGGCGCGGGCGACGGATTCCGGGGTGCCGCCCACCGCGATCCACACCGGCAGCGGGCGTTCGGTGCGCGGATACACCACGGCGTCGCTGAGTGGGGCGCGGAACTTCCCGGACCAGGTGACCGGCTCGTCCGCGCGAATCTTCAGCAGCAGCGCCAGTTTCTCGTCGAAGAGTTCGTCGTAGTCGCCCAGGTCGTAGCCGAACAGCGGGAAGGATTCGATGAACGAGCCACGGCCCGCCATCAGTTCGGCGCGCCCGCCGGAGAGCAGGTCCAGGGTGGCGAACTCCTGGTACACGCGCACCGGGTCGGCCGAGCTGAGCACGGTGACCGCGCTGGTGAGCTGGATGCGTTCGGTGCGGGCGGCGATGGCCGACAGCACCACGGTGGGGGCGGAGGCCGCGAAGTCGGCGCGGTGGTGTTCACCGACGCCGTATACCTCCAGTTCCGCGCGTTCGGTGGCGACGGCCTCATCGACCACCTCGCGCAACCGCTGTCCGGCGCTGGGCGCGGGCCGGTCGCCGACGGCGGTCATCTCGGCGAATGTGGTCAGTCCCAATTCCACGGCGGGTGCCTCCTGCAAGTAGTTACCACGTCAACCAAAGGGGTAAACGGACCATAGTCCGGAAGTATTCCGGGTACGGAGCACCCCGCGCGGGCGGATAGTCTTGTTCCATGTCAGTGCGCACCCGCAAACCTCTCGTTCCCGGCACCCAGTCGCCCATTCGAGAGGTGCCGAAGTCCATCGAGCGGCCGGAGTACGTCTGGAAGAAGACGGTCAACGAGGGACACGAGCCCTGGGTGCAGACCCCGGAGACCATCGAGAAGATGCGGATCGCGAGCAAGATCGCGGCGCAGGCGCTCGCCGAGGCGGGCAAGGCCGTCGCGCCCGGCGTCACCACCGATCAACTCGACGCCATCGCGCACGAGTACCTGTGCGATCACGGCGCGTACCCGTCGACGCTGGGCTACAAGGGATTCCCCAAATCCTGCTGCACCTCGCTCAACGAGGTCATCTGCCACGGCATCCCCGACTCCACCGTGATCGAGGACGGCGACATCGTGAATATCGACGTCACCGCCTACATCCACGGCGTGCACGGCGACACCAACGCCACCTTCCTCGCCGGTGACGTGGACGAGGAGGTGCGCCTGCTGGTCGAGCGCACCGAGGAGGCCACCATGCGCGCCATCAAGGCGGTGCGCCCCGGCCGCGCCCTCAATGTCATCGGCCGCGTCATCGAGTCCTACGCCAACCGCTTCGGCTACGGCGTGGTGCGCGACTTCACCGGCCACGGCGTCGGCCCCACCTTCCACAGCGGCCTGGTGATCCTGCACTACGACCAGCCCGCCGTGGAGGCCGAGATCGAGCCGGGCATGACCTTCACCATCGAGCCCATGATCAATCTGGGCGGCATCGACTACGAGATCTGGGACGACGGCTGGACGGTGGTCACCAAGGACCGCGCATGGACGGCACAGTTCGAGCACACCCTGGTCGTCACCGACACCGGCGCGGAAATCCTCACCCTGCCGTGAGCGCGCGCCCGCCCGCCGCGGAGGCCAGCCGGTGAAGGGCGCGCTGCTGGTCGCGGGCACCACCTCCGACGCCGGGAAAAGCGTTGTGGTGGCGGGACTCTGCCGCATGCTGGCGCGGCGCGGGGTGCGCGTCGCGCCGTTCAAGGCGCAGAACATGTCCAACAACTCCGTCGTCACCTCCGACGGCGGGGAGATCGGCCGCGCGCAGGCACTCCAGGCGCGGGCGTGCGGACTCGAGCCCAGCGTGCGCTTCAATCCGATCCTGCTCAAACCCGGCAGTGACCGGCGCTCCCAGCTGGTGGTGCGCGGGCGGGCCGTCGACACCGTGGGGGCGCGCGACTACTTCCGGCACCGGCAGCACCTGCGGCAGGTGGTGGCGGACGAATTGGCGGCGCTGCGAGCCGAATTCGATGTGGTGATCTGCGAGGGCGCGGGGTCACCGGCTGAAATCAACCTGCGCGCAACAGATCTGGCGAATATGGGTCTGGCGCGCGCGGCCGGGCTGCCGGTGCTGCTGGTCGGCGATATCGACCGCGGCGGGGTGCTGGCGCATCTCTTCGGCACCGTCGCCATTCTGGAACCCGAAGACCAGCAACTGATCTCGGGGTTCGTCATCAACAAGTTCCGCGGTGACGTGGAGCTGCTGCGACCCGGTATCGACCAGCTCACCGCGCTCACCGGCCGCCCCACGCTCGGTGTCCTCCCCTTCGCGGAGGAGCTGTGGATCGACGCCGAGGACTCGCTTGGCACCGTCGCCGACGCCCCGGTGGGCCGCTCCCTGCCGCCGCGCGGGTCGGAATGGCTGACCGTCGCTGCCATCCGGCTGCCGCGCATCTCCAACTCCACCGATGTGGAGGCGCTGGCCTGCGAACCGGGGGTGGCCGTGCGCTGGGTCACCGATCCCTCCCGGCTGACCGGCGCGGATCTGGTCGTCCTGCCGGGCAGCAAGGCCACCGTGAGCGATCTGGAATGGTTGCGCCGCACCGGAATCGCCGATGTCCTGCGCGTCCGCGCCGCCGCGGGCGGGCCGATCCTGGGCATCTGCGGCGGCTACCAGATGCTGGCCCGTGCCATCGAGGACCGCGTGGAATCGGACGCGGGCACGGTCGCGGGCCTCGGCCTGCTGGACCTCGAGATCGAATTCGCCGACCCGAAGGTGCTGCGCCGCGCCACCGGCCACGCCCGCGGCCTGCCCGTGCACGGATACGAGATTCATCACGGTCGGGTCCGTCACAGCGGCGACCGGCCCTGGCTGGAGTTGGACGGCGCTCCCGAAGGGAGTGTGCGCGGCTGCGTCTGGGGCACCCACCTGCACGGCGTCCTGGAGAACGACGCGTTCCGCCGAGCCTGGCTGCGCGAACTCGCCGAGCGCGCCGGGCGTACGGGCTTCGTTGTGGCCGACGATGTTTCGGTGGCGCGGGAGCGCACCGCACAGCTGGACCTGCTCGCCGACCTGATGGAGAAGCACCTCGACGAGGCGGCCCTGGAAGGGCTGATCACCGGCGGCGCACCGACCGATCTCGCCATTCTGCGCACCACCCGCTGAGCCCCGATCGAAATCACACCGACACGCGATGCGGACTCCCCGGCGGCGTGTACCGTGAATTCACATGGAATCTCGGCAGCTCACGGTCGGTGACAAGACGTGGACCGTGCGAGTCGGCGGCCCCGAATCCCGGCACAGTGTTCTGCTGCTGCCCGATGCGGGCGCTCCCGCGGACGTCTACGACCAGGTCTGTGCCCGCTTGCACAACTCCGATCTGCGCACGTTCGTCGTCGAGCACGCCGACGGCCTCGATACCGCCACCGTGCTCGCCCTGCTCGACCAACTGCGGGTGCCGTGGGCCAACCTGGTCGGCTGCGGCGCCGGGGCCGAGCTGGCCTGGCAGCTGTCCGCCCGGGGTTTCGGCCGGTTCATGAGCCTGGTCGTGGCCGGTCGCGCCCACCCCGCGGTGCCCGTCACCGGCGGCACGGCCCCGGATCCGAGTTGCCCCGCCGTGGAGATACCCACCACCCTGCTGGCCACCAAGGCGCTGCCCCGGGAGGCGGCCGAGGCGTCCGGCCGCCATGTCTACGGGGAATACCGCCTGGTCACCATGGATGTCACCGACGTGGCCACCGAGGCAGACCACGAACTGGCCACCGAGATCGTGCTACGCACCAGCTTCTGGTGAGGTGGCGACGGGCTCGGCCGAGGCGGTGTCGAGCCAGTCCAGCCACGAATCCAGCTCCGCGAACGCCTGTTTACGCGGCGTCTCCGCGGACAGGAACACATCGTGGCGGGCCCCCTCGATGGGCACGATATTGGTGCGCGTGCCCAGGCAGCCCGACCAGCGCTGGATCTGACGGACATCCAGCACCACGTCCGACACATCCGCGGCCGGACCGTACTCGCGCATGAACTTGGTCACCTTCGACCGCATGATGAGCGCGGGCACCCCGATATCCAGGCCCTGATGCAGGCGGGCGTGCCCGCGGCGGATGGCGCGCAGCCAGCCCGCGTGCACCGGGAAACCGGTCAGCGGCTTCCAGTCCAGGTCGTAATCCCATTCCCCGGCGACGGTGTGGTGCAGGCTGTCGCCGTAGGCGCTGCCCTCGGGCAGCGGCAGGCGGGTCATGGCGCTGAACCGGGCCAGACCGTGCAGCACCGCCGTACCGACCGACCGGTAGTAGGACGGCCCCTGCAAATCGAACCACGGGCTGTTGAGCGCCAACCCGGTGATGCCCTGCGCCCGCACGCCGCCACCGGACCGGTTGAGCCGGTTCAGCCACAGCGAGGTGATGAGCCCACCCGTCGAATGCGCCAGGATCAGCGTGGGCAGTCCGGTCTCGGCGCGGATGGTCCGCAGCGAGCGGTTCAACTCGGCGTCGTAGAGGGTCAGGTCGCTGACATAGTGCGCGGTCTGCCCGGACCTCCGGGCCCGGCCGCACTTGCGCAGGTCGAGCGCGTAGAAGCGGTATCCGCGCCCGGCGAAATGCTCGGCCAGATGTTTCTGGAAGAAGTAGTCGGTGAATCCGTGCACATAGAGCACGGCCTTGGTGGCGACCGGCGCTTCGGTGGGCGTGTGGCGGACCAGGACGGCCTCCACCTCACCCTCGCCGTCGGGGTCAGGACCCAGCGGGATGGTCAGTCGCTCATAGCCCGCACCCAGCACATCCGGTTGCCAGGCGGGGGCCGTCGGATCGGTGACGGTGGAGGTCGCGGCGGGCGTATCGGAACTCACAGTCTCAATCTATCCCCAGCCGTGGCGACATCGCACCCGGGAGGGATCTCTCACAATCGGCCCTGTCGCTGCGTGAATTCCGCGTGTTGAGGGGCACAATCGAAACTAGGTGAACGACGGGTAACCTAAGCGCCGCTAGGTTGCCGCATCTAGGACAAGGAAGTCGATCTACCCGTGCCGAACGCTGCCAAGATTGAGAAGACCGATGTAGTACTCATCGGTGCCGGCATCATGAGTGCCACCCTGGGTGCACTGCTTCGCCAGGTGCAGCCGGACTGGTCGATCACCGTGTTCGAGCGGCTCGACGCCGCCGCCGCGGAGAGCAGCGACCCGTGGAACAACGCGGGCACCGGCCACTCGGCTCTGTGCGAGCTCAACTACACGCCGCAGAACGCCGACGGCTCCGTCGAGATCACCAAGGCCATCGACATCAACGAGCGCTTCCAGGTGTCGCGCCAGTTCTGGTCGTATGCCGTGGAGACCGGCATCTTGGCCGAGCCCTCCAATTTCATCAACCCCATCCCGCATGTGAGCTTCACCCACGGCGAGGCGGATGTACGGTACCTGCGCAAGCGCTACGAGGCGCTGTCGCGGCATCCGCTGTTCGAGGGCATGGAATTCATCGACAGCCCCGACGAATTCGCGCGTCGGCTGCCGCTCATGGCCCGCGGCCGCGACTTCTCCGACCCGGTCGCGCTGAACTGGACCGACGCCGGCACCGATATCGACTTCGGCGAGCTGACCACCGAATTGCTGGCCTACCTGGGCGCGTCCGGTGCCGATCTCGCCTTCGGGCACGAGGTGCGCAACCTCACCAAGCAGTCCGACGGCTCCTGGCTGGTGAAGGTGCGCAACACCCGCACCGGCAAGGCGCGCGTCGTCAACGCCAGGTTCGTCTTCGTCGGCGCGGGCGGCGGCGCGCTGCCGCTGCTGCAGAAGTCCGGCATCAAGGAGATCTCCGGCTTCGGCGGGTTCCCGGTGTCGGGTCTGTTCCTGCGCTGCACCAATCCGGAACTCATCGCCAAGCACGAGGCCAAGGTGTACGGCAAGGCCGCCGTGGGCGCGCCGCCGATGTCGGTGCCGCACTTGGACACCCGCGTCATCGACGGGGACCGTGGGCTGCTGTTCGGCCCCTACGCGGGCTGGACGCCGAAGTTCCTCAAGGACGGCGGCTACACCGACCTGCTCAAGTCGGTCAAACCCAACAATCTGTTCTCCATGCTCGGCGTCGGCGTCACCGAACTCGGCCTGGTCAAGTATCTGGTCTCGGAGCTGCTGAAGTCGCAGGCCGGTCGGGTCGACGCGATGGAGGAGTTCATTCCGCGCGCCGACGGCCACGACTGGGAGCTGATCATCGCTGGCCAGCGCGTGCAGATGATCCGGCGCAAGGGCGCGGGCGGCGTGCTGGAACTGGGCACCGCCGTGGTGGCGGCCGAGGACGGCACCATCGCCGGTCTGCTCGGCGCCTCCCCGGGCGCGTCCACCTGCGTGAGCGCCATGCTCGACGTCATGCAGAAGTGCTTCCCGCACGAATACGCCTCGTGGCAGCCGAAACTCAAGGAAATGGTGCCCTCGCTGGGCGTGAAGCTCTCGGAGAACCAGGCGCTGTTCCGCGAGGTGTGGGACTGGTCCAACAAGGCGCTGCGTCTCGAATCGAACACGCCCGATATCGAAGGGGTCGCGCCGCACGCCGCGGTGTGATAGCAAGACGCGATGATGTCAACGGTTGCTCTCAAACGGTCGTGGGCCCAGGACCTGGATACCGAGACCCTGTACAAGCTGTTGAAACTTCGCGTCGAAGTGTTCGTCGTCGAGCAGAAATGCGCCTACCCGGAACTCGACGGGCTCGACCTGCTGCCGGAGACCCGGCACTTCTGGCTCGACGACGAGGGTGAGGTCATCTGCACCCTGCGGCTGCTCGAGGAGCACCGCGACGGCGTGAAGTCCTTCCGCATCGGCCGCCTCTGCACCAGCGTTCCCGCCCGCGGACACGGCTACACCACTCGGGTGCTGCAGGCCGCCCTCGCCGAGGCGGGTTCGGCCACGGTCCGCCTCAACGCCCAGACCTACCTTGTCGACATGTACACCAAGCACGGCTTCAAGCCCGACGGCGACGAGTACATCGAGGACGGCATACCGCACATCCCGATGCGCCGCGGCTGAGCCGCCGCACCTTTCTCGGCCCCCACCGAAACCAGGTGCGGGGCCGAACCTTTGTCCCGGTGCGGCGGTCGCGGGCACCCAGCCGCAGCCGTTGGTGAATGCCGATGCGATGGAACCGGCCTGCGACGGGGTTCGGGTTTCACCGTGGCCGTCCGTGGGCGGCGGCGTCGAGCGGATGCGGTGGCGACCGGTCACGCTGTCGCCATCGACGCTCAGATCTCAGCTGTGGCGGGGGCGTGGTGAGGGCCGGTGTGTGGCGCGCATACAGTGGGGGCGTGTCGGCTTCCCGTGTTGTGCATCCCGAATCCGTACGAGTGGGCGGTTCGTCCGTCGGGGACGATGCCGGGTTCCCGTTCTCGGCCGTGGTCGGTCAGGAGCGTTTGCAGCTCGCCCTGATCCTGTGCGCGGTGCATCCCGGTATCGGCGGTGTGTTGGTGCGCGGAGAGAAGGGCACCGCCAAATCGACCGTGGTGCGTGCGCTGGCTCAGTTACTGCCGCCCATCGTCGACGAGAGCGGGGCGCGGCCCGCCCGGCTGGTGGAGTTGCCGGTAGGCGCGACCGAGGACCGCGTGGTCGGTTCGTTGGACCTGGAGCGGGTGCTGCGCGACGGCGAGCAGGCGTTCAAACCCGGTCTGCTGGCGGCCGCCCACCACGGCGTGCTCTACGTCGACGAGGTGAATCTGCTGCACGACCATCTGGTGGACGTGTTGCTCGACGCCGCCGCCATGGGGCGGGTGCATATCGAACGCGATGGCGTCTCGGCCTCGCATCCTGCCCGTTTCGTGCTGGTGGGCACCATGAACCCGGAGGAGGGCGAGCTGCGGCCGCAGCTGCTGGACCGCTTCGGCCTCACCGTCGACGTGGTCGCCTCGCGCGAGGTGGACGTGCGCATGGCGGTGGTGCGCCGCCGCCTCGACTACGAGGCGGACCCGGCCGGATTCGCGGCCCGCTACACCGCCGCCGACCGTGCGGTGGCCGAGCGCATCCTGTCCGCACGCGACCGCCTCGACGAGATCACCCTCGACACCGTGGAACTGCGCCGCATCGCCGCCCTCTGCGCGAGCTTCGACGTGGACGGGATGCGCGCCGATCTGGTGGTGGCACGCACCGCCACCGCACACGCCGCCTGGCGCGGCGGCGGCGCGGTCACCGAGGAGGATGTGCGGGTGGCGGCGGAACTCGCACTGCCGCACCGACGGCGGCGCGATCCGTTCGACGAGCCCGGTATCAGCGAGGAGCAGCTGGACGAGGCCATGCGGCAGGCGGCGGAGGAAGCCGCGCGGGCGCAGGAGGACGATCCGGGAAAAGCGATGGGGTCTCGCCCGACGACGGTGCGGGGCCACTGACCGACGACGCGGAACCCGAAGGCGGAGGGGCTGATTCGTCCGAGGATTCGCGAAGCCGTCCGGACGCTGCCGAGGGCAGTTCGAACCGCCGAGAAGGCCATTCGGAGAGCCGCGAAGGCCGTTCGGAACTTGATGATGGCCGTTCGGACGATAACGACAGCCGTTCGGACCTGCCCGAGCAGGAGCCGGATTCGGCCGGAGATGAACCGGATCGCCCTGGTGCCGAATCGGATTCACCGGCCCGACCGCCGGGCGACGCGAATTCTGCGGGTGGCGAGTCGAATTCCGGCCGTCCCGCCCGGGAGGGCGATGCGGGACTGCCCGCACTCTCCCCGGCCAAGCCCCCGCGCTGGGAGGTCCCGGGTATCGGCGAGGGTGCCCCCGGCCGCCGCTCCCGCGCCCGCACCCGGCAGGGCCGGGTGGTGCGCGCCATCGCGGACACCACCGGCGGCCTGCACCTGCTCGGCACCATCTTCGCCGCCGCGCCGCACCAGCGCGCCCGGGGCCGCGACTGCGGCCCCCTCGCGCTGGCCGTCGACGACCTGCGCGGCGCGTATCGCGAAGGCCGGGAAGGGAATCTGGTGGTCTTCGTGGTCGACGCCTCCGGTTCCATGGCGGCCCGCGACCGCCTGTCCGCCGTCACCGGTGCGGTGGTGACGCTGCTGCGCGACGCCTACCAGCGCCGCGACAAGGTCGCCGTCATCACCGTGCGCGGGCAGGCCGCCGACCTGGTGCTGCCGCCGACCTCCTCGGTGGACATCGCCGTCCGTCGCCTGGCGGGCATCCGAACCGGCGGCAAAACCCCACTGGCGCAAGGACTTCTGAAGGCCCGCGAGGTACTGGCCCGCGAGCGCGTGCGCGACCCCCGGCGCCGCCCGCTGGTCGTGCTGCTCACCGACGGCCGCGCCACCGGCGGCACCGATCCGGTCCCGCGCGCTCGCACCGCCGCCCGCCTGCTGGCCGGTGACGGGGTCACCGCCATGGTGGTGGACTGCGAACGCGGCATGATCCGCCTCGGCCTGGCCCGCGATATCGCCCGCGACCTGCGCGCCGGATATCTGCGGCTGGGTGAGCTCACCGGCGAGTCGGTCGCGGGCGTGGTCCGCGCCGGAGTCGGCGTCGCCTGATCCGGGTCGCCTGATCCGGGTCGCCGGCGCGTCCGCTGCGCTGCGATGCCGGGCGTTCGGGGCCGCCGACCGGCCGCCGCGCGACCGCAGGGCGCCGATCTCCCACGGGAACCAATCGTGGCGCTCACACGTCGAAGAGGCATGGGGATTTTTCGTCGTCGTGACCGGCGGGCCGACCGGCGCGGCCAGGTGGCCGACAATGGTGCCGATTTCATGGGGGAGGCCGCACCGGCCCTGATCGAGGCCGCCGCAACCGGCCTGTTCCGGGTGATCACCAGCGGTATCGGCCGCCTCTTCTCGGCGGTCCTGCACGCCCTGAACTGACCGACTGCTGCCAATCCGGTGGCTGCTGGCTGGATAGTGCCCGGACTCGTGCTTGAAATAGTAAAGTCAGTAGGAAATATGCAAGCTACCCGGGAGTCCGGGGCGAGAGGGGGCCGCCATGGCCGACATCACCAGGAGTGTGCGGCCCGACTGGGTCGATGACGACCTGTTTCCGTTCGAGAGCCGATTCATCGATATCGACGGGCACACCGTGCACTACGTCGACGAGGGGTCGGGGCCCACACTGCTTCTGCTGCACGGCAATCCGACCTGGTCATTCCTCTGGCACGACGTGATCCGAGGGCTGCGCGACGATTTCCGGTGCGTCGCCCTCGACTATCCGGGCTTCGGGCTGTCGACGCCGAAGCCCGGATACCGCTACCTGCCCGAGGAACACGCCTCCGTGGTCACCGCATTCGCCGACGCGCTCGGCCTCGAGGGCGTCACCCTGATCGGGCAGGACTGGGGCGGCACGATCGGCCTGGCCGCTGCGCAGCGGCGGCCGGGCGTCTTCGAGCGCCTGGTACTGGCCAATACCTGGGCGTGGCCGGTCAACGGCGACCTGCACTTCGAGGCGTTCTCGCGCATCATCGGCGGGCTGCCGGGGCGATTCCTGGTGCGACAGTTCAACCTGCTCGTCAACATCTTCATCCCCACCGGCCACCACAGGCGCAAGCCCACCGCGGCCGAGATGGACCACTACCGCCGCGCGCTGGACACCCCCGAACGCCGCCAGGCTTCGGCGGTGCTGCCCGGCCGAGTCCTCGCCAGCCGGACCTTCTTCGCGGAGGTCGAGGCCGGTCTCGCCGCTATCGCGCAGCTGCCGACGCTGATCGTGTGGGGTGACGCCGATATCGCCTTCCGGCCGCGGGAACGCGAGCGTCTGGAAGCGACCTTCCCCGATCACCGGACCGTGATCGTCGAGGGTGCTGGCACCTATGTGGAGTCCGACGCGCCCGAGGAGTTCATCGCCGCGTTCCGCGACTGGGCGGCGAGCCGGAGCGGGTCCGCCGGTCGCGCGGGTGAGGAGCGCCCATAGTTCGCCGGACATCCGGGTGAGCGGACAGCGCCGGATGCCCGCGACTTCGACACCGACGCCGCCGCGGACGGGGCAGCTCACCCTCTCCGAATGGTGCGACAACCTGGTCGAGAACTGGGACAAGGCGGTGGCCGAGGTCGGCGAGGGCACCGCCAAGGTCTGGGGCCTCTACATGGCGGGATGTCAGCTCGGCTTCGAACGCAATATGGTGCAGCTGCACCAGGTCCCGGGCGTCAAGCTCGGAGCCGACCAGGAGGCAGTGGCGAGCGGCGAGTGGCGAGCGGCGAGTGGCGAGCGGCGAGTGGCGAGCGGCGAGTGGCGCGGGCGGCCAGCGAGCCGGTTGGCGGCTTCGGTCGCCCGGCCGGGCTCGCGGCGGTGGGTGCGGCGCGTTGCCCGGCGGTGGGTGTGGCGCGTTGCCCGGCGGTCGGCGTGCCGCGCTGCCCGGCGGTCGGCGCGGGGGAGTCGTGTGGCACCGTTGGGGGCGGCGACCGGGGGTCGCCGTCGCGAAAGGAGCCACATTCCATGCCCAAAGGTGTCCCGCTGCCGGAGAGCATTCCCGACGACGGACTGACGACGCGGCAGCGGCGCAATCAGCCGGTGCTCGCGGTGCACACCGGGCCCGGCAAGGGGAAGTCGACCGCGGCGTTCGGGATGGCGTTGCGGGCGTGGAATCAGGGCTTCGACATCGCGGTGTTCCAGTTCGTGAAGAGCGCCAAATGGAAGGTGGGGGAGGAGGCGGCCTTCCGCGCCCTCGGCGGTCTGCACGAGCAGACCGGTGCGGGCGGGGCCGTGGAATGGCACAAGATGGGCGAGGGCTGGTCCTGGACCCGCAAGCACGGCAGCGAGCAGGATCATGCCGCCGCCGCCCTGGCGGGCTGGCAGGAGATCGCGCGCCGCCTCGCCGCCGAGCAGCACCGCTTCTACGTCCTCGACGAATTCACCTACCCGCTGAAATGGGGCTGGGTCGATGTGGACGAGGTGGTCGACACCCTCCGCTCCCGTCCCGGCAACCAGCACGTGGTCATCACCGGCCGCGACGCCCCGCAGGCCCTCGTCGAGGCCGCCGACCTGGTCACCGAGATGACCAAGGTGAAACACCCGATGGACGCTGGCCGCAAGGGCCAGCGGGGGATCGAATGGTGAGTACACCGGCGGTGGTGATCGCCGCGCCCGCCTCCGGCAGTGGAAAGACCACGGTCGCAACGGGTTTGATCGGTGCGCTGCGGCGAGCCGGGCACCGGGTGGCCCCCTTCAAGGTCGGCCCCGACTACATCGACCCCGGCTATCACGGACTGGCCGCCGGTCGCCCCGGCCGCAACCTCGATCCCGTCCTGGTGGGCGCGGAACGGATCGCGCCGCTGTACCGCCACGGCAGCCGCGACTGCGATATCGCCGTGGTCGAGGGCGTCATGGGTCTGTTCGACGGCCGCATCGACGAACACCACACCGCACCCGTGGCTGAGGGCTCCACCGCCCAGATCGCCGCCATGCTCGGCGCACCGGTCGTGCTCGTGGTCGACGCTCGCGGCCACAGCCAGAGCCTCGCCGCCCTGTTGCACGGTTTCGCCACCTTCGACAGCGGCATCCGCCTCGGCGGCGTCATCCTCAACCGTGTCGGCAGCGAACGCCACGAACACGTGTTGCGCGCCGCCTGCGCCCGAGTCGGCCTCCCGGTCCTCGGCGCACTACCCCGCATGGCCGAATTGGCCGTCCCCTCCCGTCATCTCGGCCTCATCCCCGCCGTCGAACACGGTGTCGCGGCCGAATCCGCGGTGGCCGCCATGACCGACCTCATCGCCGCACACATCGACCTGCCCGCCGTGGTGTCCCTGGCAGCCTCCCGGGTCACCGGCCCCGCCTGGGACCCCGCCGCGGAACTGCGGACCGCGATGGCGGCGCACGGCGTCCGTTCGGCAGCTGCCGCTGCCGCCGATCAGACCCACGAGCCGGGCGTTCCCACCTCGACCGGTCCCGCCGAGTCGATGGTCGGCGTGGGTGCCGCTGTCGGCGCGGGGCGCGAGCCCGTCGGCGAATCCGTCATGCGGGATGTCGGCGTCGGTGCTCGGCGGCGTGACGGTGCGACCGGTCCCGCTGTCGCTGCCCCCGGCGCGGCTGCGGTGCCTCATGCCGATCGTGGTGCCGCCGTCATGACGGATATGGGGGATGGCGCCCGACGTGGCGACGCGGTCGGAGGAATCGAAGCGCCCGCCTCGTCGGCCGGGGTGACCGGTGGCGGAGTGGGCGGTGCCGGATTCGGTGGCGCGCGAGCCGGTGTGGTCGTCGCGGTCGCCGGGGGTGCCGCGTTCACCTTCGGGTACGCCGAGCATCGGGAGCTGCTGGAGGCGGCCGGGGCGCGGGTGGTGGTGTTCGATCCGCTGCGCGACGAATTGCCGCCCGACACAGCGGCTCTCGTGTTGCCCGGCGGGTTTCCCGAGGAACACGCGGCGGAGCTGTCGGCGAATATCGCGCTGCGCGAAGCCGTGGCCGAGAACGCGCGGCAGGGTATGCCGATCCATGCCGAATGCGCCGGTCTGCTCTACCTGACCCGCTCGCTCGACGGCCATCCCATGGCCGGAGTCATCGACGCCGTAGCCGAATTCGGACCTCGCCTCACCCTCGGCTATCGGGATGCGGTGGCGCTGTCGGATTCCCCCCTGTGGTCGGCGGGCGAGCGGGTGCGCGGCCACGAGTTCCACCGCACCCGGCTTACCGCCACGGGTGCGGACCTCCCTGCCTGGGGCTGGCGCTCACACACCGGCGAAACGGTCAGGGAAGGCGCTCTCCCGCACCGCGTCCACGCCTCCTACCTGCACACCCACCCCGCCGGAAATCCGGCCGCCATCGCCCGCTTCGTCACCGCCGCAGCGGATTTCGCCCGGAGCCGGACACGTGCCTGACGCGCCCGGCGGCGCGAGCGGCATCGACCGGCACCGCACTCCTGATCGGCTTCAGCCGACCGATCACCGGGTGGGTGGCCATCGCCGCAGCGGCCTGGTGCGTGTGGACATACCACCGGCCGCTGGTGCCGTAGCGCCCGGGGGACGTGGGTTCTCGTGACGGGTGCTCTCGTGGTCGGCGTGGGTATGCGGACCGGGGCCGATGCCGCTGACATTCTCGATGCGGTGCGCGCGGTGGCCGCCGAGGTCGAGGTCGCCTGTTTGGCTACCGTGGACCGCAGGGCCGAGGAGCCCGGATTGGTCGCGGCGGCAGCCGAACTCGGCGTTCCGGTCGTTGCGTTCACACCGGACGAATTGGCGGCGGTGGCGGTGCCCAACCCCTCGGTGCGCACCGCCGCCGCGCTCGGCGCGCCGAGTGTGGCGGAGGCCGCCGCACTGCTCGCGGCGACGGGTGGGCGGCTGGTGGTTCGGAAACGCGTGGTCGGCGGAATCACGGTGGCGACGGCCATGTTCGGCGGACGCTAGCGGGTCCGCCGCGTCGATCGCATCGCGAGGCGGCCGTTTGGTTAGGGACGTCGCGCGTGGTTAGGGACGTCGCGCGTGGTTAGGGACGTCGCGCGTGATTTGGGACGCCCCGCGTGTTTGGGACGTCGCGCGTGGTTAGGGAGGCCCCGCGCCGGGTGTCGGCGCGGGGTCCCGTCGAACCGTGGCATGAAGTACTTCGTCACCACCGGCCCGTCGGATTGCTCAGGGCGCCACCGACGTCCAGTCCGCGAATCCGGTCGGGTCGTGGCGGCCCAGGCTGCCGTGCTCGAACAGCCCCCAACCCTCGGCATCCCCGCAGCGGGCCTTGCCCACATGGTCGATGACGCCGAACGGGATGCGGCCCGCGATGGCGGGGTCGGTGAGGTCGTAGCGACGGCTGTCGACCCAGCGGCGGCCCTTCCACTGGCCGTGCAGCCAGTCGGGGTCGCCACCGTAGCCGCAGCCCACGTTCAGGGCGATGAAGGTCCCAGCTTCGACCTCCACTTCCAGTGGTTTGCCGTCGGGGGTGGTCAGTTCGAGGCGCAGCGACACCGGAATCCGGGTGCCGGACTTGTAGGTGAGGTGCACCCGCGGCCAGCCGAGCTGTTCGATGCGCCCGTCGTGCCAGATGCGGGTGGCGTCGTTGAGCGTGCGGAATCCGTTGGGTTCCTCCTGCACGATGACGATGATGGAGAAGTCGTCGAAGCGCAGCGGCACGTACAGCCACCAGAAGCCCTGTGACGGTTCGTCGGCCGCGCGTCCCGGCGGATCGGATTCGCCGACGGGCCGGATGCCCCAGGACCGGTCCCGGGTCCCGGTCCACACCGCCGGATCGACCGTGAAGTCGGTGCCGTCCACGGTGAGCGTGCCCGACCACGATCCCACCTGCGCGAACCGCTGCGCGTCGATGATGGGCCGGTTCAGCCCGGTGATGATGGTGTGCGGCTCCTCCCGCACCACGGGAAACGCGCCCTCCCAGGTCATGTCGAAGGACAGCTCCTCGTGTTCGCACACCGCGCGGATCTTGTGCAGCGGCTCGATCACCTCCAGCCGGTACCCGCCGACGGCGAGATCCAGGCTGCGCTCGGTCAATGCGTCCGAGAAGCGCACCGCCCGTTGCTCGTTCCCGCGTCGCACGGTCGCGAAGGCGTCCACCACACCGAGATTCGGGTACACACCGAACCCGGTGACGAGGAAGGTGCCGCCGTCCCGGTCGGAGGCGTTGAAATAGCTGCGATCGTAGAAGTTCCGATCGCTGGTACCCACCCGCGCCATGGGCAGCGGCGTCTGATGGATGGGGTATTCGTCCAATGGACCGATCATGTCGTTTCCTCGGTTCGCGGGGTCAATCCCAGGCGTAGGTGCCGTCGAGCAGGGCCTGCAACAGTGGCCGGTGCATGACGTAGTCGTCGCGGTCGGCGGTGTCGGTGTCCTCGCCGAAATGGATCATGCGGCGTTTGATGCGCGCCATGACGATGCCGTGTCGCAGCGCCGCGTACATGAGGTACCAGTCCAGATCGCGCACGGTGTGCCCGGTGAACTCCTGGTACAGCCGCTCGACGTCGCTGCGCCGCATGAAGTCCGGCAGGCCCGGCTGGTCGAATCGGGTGGCGATGTCCTGGAAGAACCGGTGGATGAGCAGGGTCCACGCCACATCGAGTTCGCGCGGGCCGATGGCCGCCATCTCCCAGTCCAGCACCGCGACCGGATCGAAGTCGCCGAACATGATATTCCCGGGCCGGGCGTCGCCCCAGCTGAGCACATCCGGTCCGGGATCGGCGGGCCAGTGTTCCTCCAGCCAGTCGAAGGCCCGCTCCAGAATCGGGATGCGGTAGCCGTCGCGTGCGAGCGCCCAGTCGTACCAAGCCTTCTGGGCGTCTACGTGCCGTCGCAACGACGATCCGGTCCCGGCCAGCGTCGGAAATCGCTCGGCGGGGTTCTCGATGGCGTGGATCTTCGCGATCACCTCGATGGTGTTGCGGGTCACGGCGTATCGCTGCTCGGGCGTGGCGTCGAACAGCCAGCCGAGGAAGACGTAGGGCGGATTGTCCTCGGGCACCCGCCCGTGCACCCGCCGCATGACGAAGAACGGCGCGCCCAACACGCTCGGATCCGGCTCCAGCCATGCCAGCGGTGGCACCGGGACGGCGGTGGCCTCGGCCACCCCGGCCATCACCGCGAATTGGGTTGCCAGATCGTAGGTTTCGAAAACGGGGAAGGAACTGTCCTCCGGTGGCAGCCGCGCCACGAACGCACCACCGGCCGCCGCGCCGCGCTCGGTCCAGGCGGCGTCGAAGAGCAGGGTGGTGCTCGACATGCCGCCCGCCGTCGGACGGGTGATGGACGTGACCTCGGGCGGGCGGTCCGCCTCGACCTTGGTGGCGAGCCACTGCGCCAGCGCGGCGGCGACCGCGTCGAGGTCGCGTTCGGTGGTGGTCAGTTGCCGCCGCTGGTTGGGATCGGCGTCGGCCGATGTCATGGATCCTCCTGACACAGTGGGACGGTGAGTGGAATGTAACGCGTTCTAGTTGCCGTGCGCCATGAAATCGGCGGATGGGATTCGGTAGTTCCGGTCACCGGGATGATCCCTTGTCTTCCCCGGCTGTACTGGGGAAATACGCCGCGGTGTGGATGGCACGTAAGCCGGGAGGAGTACGTCGGCTCCGGCGGAACCGGGGTGGAAATCAGGGTCAGCCTGGAGGTCGCGCGCGCCCGGAATTCGTAGCGTCGAACTCTCGAGAAAGAGAGGGGACACCATGAGCGTGGGGACGGTCGCCGTCGACACCGACCTCGATCAGCCTCCGGCGGCCGCGACGCGGTGGAATCCGTTCACCCGCATCGCCTTCCGCTTCAGCTTCGTCTACTTCGGGCTGTTCTGCGTGCTCTTCCCGCAGATAATGCTGTCGTTTCTGGGGCCGCTCGCGCTGCGGCTGCCCGACGATCTGGTCATCCGATACGCGCAACTGCCCGCACCGGTCATCGAATGGGTGGGTCGCGCGGTCTTCGACGCCGAGGCGGTCGTGCGCACCGATTCGGGCAGCGGCGACCAGGTCTACTTCTTCGTCCTGGTGTTCTGCATCCTGGTCCTGGCGGTCGCGGCCACGGTCGTCTGGACCCTGCTGGATCGCCGGCGCACCGAATACCGTCGCCTGGCGGGCTGGTTCCTGCTCTTCCTCCGCCTGTGCCTGGCCACCCAGATGCTCCTCTACGGCTTCGCCAAGGCCATTCCCACCCAAATGGCGGAACCTTCGCTGGTGACCCTGCTGCAGCCGTACGGCGACTTCACCCTCATGTCGGTGCTGTGGAGCCAGGTCGGCGCGTCCCCGGCCTACGAGATCCTGCTCGGGGCGGCCGAGATACTGGGCGGTCTGCTGCTGCTCCTGCCGCGCACCGCGCTGGCGGGCGCGCTGCTGAGCCTGGTGAGCATGGCGCAGGTGTGGGTGCTGAACATGACCTACGACGTGCCGGTGAAACTGCTGTCGTTCCACCTGCTGCTGCTGAGCCTGGTGCTGCTGGCCCCGGAGGCACGCCGCGTGACCGCGGTGCTGCTCGGCGGCGCGGCCGGACCGTCCACGGCTCCGCGGCCCTTCCACGGCCGCGCCGCCCGAGTCGCCGCCGTGGCCCAGATCGCGCTGGCCGCGTGGCTGTGCGTCGGCTTCGCGCAGATCAATCTGGAGGGCTATCGCGAATGGGGCGGCGGTCGGCCGACCTCCGAGCTGTACGGCATCTGGAACGTGGACGAGTTCACCCGCGACGGCATTCCCCAGCCCCTGGTGCTCACCGATGAAAACCGTTGGCGGCGGGTCGTGTTCGAGGATCTCGAGGTGATCCACTACCAGCGGATGGACGATACGCTGGTGCCCGTGCTCGGCACGGTCGACGCCGCGGCGGGCACGATCGTCATGAAGCCGGATCCGGAGGGGCCCACCTGGGCGGACTTCACCTACGAGCGACCCGCTCCCGACCGGCTGGTGTTGACCGGCACGATCGACGGCCAGCCGGTCACCATGACATTGATGCGGCAGGACGAGAACGAATTCCCCTTGCGCGGCTCGGGATTCCATCTGGTGCAGGACTATCCCAACCTCGGCGGCGGCGTGCGGTGAGCCGGGCCGCACGGCGGAATGAGCAGCCCCGGCGGCCCCCGGTCGGCTCCCCGGCGAAACCTGGGGAGCGCGACGATGCCGACCGCGTGGTCGTACGGATCACCCCCACCAAGGTGCTGGGCCGCTTCTGAACAATCCGGTGCGACAGCCCGTGCGCCCGCGCCGGATCGGCACGGGCCTGGGTTTCGGGGGCGCACCCGGTGAGGTATCTATCGTTTGCCACACGGAAGCCGGTCGCATGTCGGGTCCGCTCGGCCACGCCGTAGGCTTGAACCTTGTGCAGAACACGTCAGCCGCATCTCATGACCGCGCCGGCGGCGACCCGAACTTCGCTCCCCGCGCGGGCGGGGATGAGCCGTACCTGGTCGGACTGGATCTGAACGGTCGTCGCGTCGTCGTCGTGGGTGGCGGGACCGTCGCCCAGCGGCGGCTCGGACTGCTCATCGCCTCCGGCGCGGACGTGCACGTGATCACCCGGGCCACCACCCCGGCAGTGGAGGGCATGGCCACCTCCGGGCAGCTCACCCTCACCCTGCGCGACTATGTCGACGGCGACCTGGACGGGGCCTGGTACGCCCTGGCATGTACTGATGAGCCCGACACCAACGCGGCCGTGGTCGCCGAGGCCGAGCGCCGACGCGTCTTCTGCGTGCGTGCCGACGCCGCTCGCTTCGGCACCGCCGTGACCCCGGCCACCGCCCGCTACGACGGTCTGACCCTTGGCGTGCTGGCCGGCGGCGAGCATCGCCGCTCGGCCGCCGTGCGCACCGCACTGCTCGAGGCGCTGCAATCCGGGGTGGTCACCGACGAGTCCGAACCGACCGCCCCGGGTGTCGCGCTCATCGGCGGCGGCCCCGGCGATCCCGATCTCATCACGGTGCGTGGCCGCCGCCTGCTGGCGCGCGCCGATCTGGTGGTGGCCGACCGGCTCGCCCCGCCGGAACTGCTCGCCGAACTCGGACCGCACGTCGAGGTGGTCGACGCCGCCAAGATCCCCTACGGCCGCGCCATGGCGCAGGAGGCCATCAACGACGCGCTCATCGCCGGGGCGAAGGCGGGCAAGTTCGTGGTGCGGCTCAAGGGCGGCGACCCGTACGTGTTCGGGCGCGGCTTCGAGGAGTTGGAGGCGTGCGCGGCGGCGGGTGTCCCGGTGACGGTGGTGCCGGGTGTCACCAGTGCCATCTCGGTGCCCGCCCTGGCTGGGATACCGGTCACGCACCGCGGCGTCACCCACGAATTCGTGGTGGTCAGCGGCCATGTCGCCCCCGACCATCCGGATTCGCTGGTGGACTGGCCCGCTCTGGCCCGGCTGCGCGGCACCATCGTGCTGCTCATGGCGGTGGAGCGGATCGAACAGTTCGCCGCCGCCCTGCTCGCGGGCGGCCGCGCCGCCGACACCCCGGTCACCGTCGTCCAGGAGGGCAGCCTGCGCACCCAGCGCACCCTGCGCGCACAACTGTCCACCGTGGCCGAGCGCGTGCGCGCCGAGGGCATCCGCCCGCCCGCGATCATCGTCATCGGCCCCACCGCCGGATTCACCGCGGGCACGCCGGACGCTGAGGCTGTGCCTATAGACCAGGGCGCGAGCTGAGCTGGCGGGTGGCGTGGGCTGAGTTGGCGGGTGGCGTGGGCTGAGTTGGCGGGTGGCGTGGGCTGAGTTGGCGGGTGGCGTGGGCTGAGTTGGCGGGTGGCGTGGGCTGAGTTGGCGGGTGGCGCGGGCTGAGTTGGCGGGTGGCGCGGGCTGAGCTGGCGGGTGGCGCGGGCTGAGCTGGCGGGTGGCGCGGGCTGAGCTGGCAGGCGGCGCGAGCTGAGCTGGCAGGCGGCGCGAGCTGAGCTGGCGGGTGGCGTGGGCTGAGTTGGCAGGCGGCGTGAGGTTGACGGTCGGCGTGGGCTGGTCGTGCGAGTTCTTCGGCGTCCTGTCGGGTTCGATCGGAGACACGCATCCCGCGGGCGAGAACCGACTGGCCGGTCATTCGCGCGTACGGACTGGTTGTGCTTGGTCGGTGTGCGAGCCTCCGGGGGTGGGCGATGGTTGAGGTCCCCGACGCGACGCCCAGTCGGACCGATCGTCGGTGTGCGTCGGTCGCGCCGGTTGCGCGCCTCAGGTCGGGGGCGTGTGGAGGCTACCGGGCGGGCGCTGCGTGGCTCCGCCCGCGCGGTGAGATCGGTTGGCCGTGTCCGGCATCCATTACAGTGGCTTGCTGTGCTCGATAAACCCGCTGCGACGATGCAGTATCCGGTGACCACGCGGGCGTTCGGGCTCGCAATCCTCGTCCTGAGCGGGCTGCAGCTGATGGTGGTGCTCGACGGCACCGTCATGATTCTCGCGCTGCCGCGACTCCAGGAGGAGATGGGCCTGTCCAGTTCGGGCAGCGCCTGGACCGTCACCGCCTACGGCCTGCCGTTCGCGGGACTCATGCTGCTGGGCGGGCGGCTCGGCGACTCGTTCGGCCGCAAACGCATGCTCATCCTCGGCGTCGCGCTGTTCACGGTGGCGTCCGCGCTGTGCGGTACCGCCACCAACGAAGCCTGGCTCATCGCCGCCCGCGCCTTGCAGGGCACCGGTGCCGCCATTGCCGCGCCCACCGCATTCGCGCTTGTGGCAAGCACTTTCGCGCCGGGACCCGCGCGCAATCAGGCCATCGCCATCTTCGGCTCCATGGTGGGGATCGGCTCGGTCGGCGGTCTGGTGATCGGCGGCGCGCTCACGCAGGTCGACTGGCGCTGGATCTTCTGGATCAATGTCCCCATCGGCATCCTCATCGTGCTCGGCGCGATCTATCAGCTGCGCGATACCGAGCACCATCGCAGCAGCATGGATGTGCGCGGCGCGATCCTGGGCACGGTCGCGGTGGCGGCCATCGTGTTCGCCGCCACCGAGGGGCCGGTGTACGGATGGGACAGTGCGATCATCCTCGGTTCGCTCATCGGCGGTTTCCTGCTGCTGCTCGTCTTCATCTTCGCCGAGCGCACGGTCGCCAATCCGCTGCTGCCGTGGTCGCTGTTCGACAGCCGCGACCGGGTGATCTCCTTCGCCGCCATCTTCCTGGCCTCGGGTGTGCTGGGCGCGACCACCTTCTTCGTGGCGCAGTTCCTGCAGAATGTGCTCGGCTACAGCCCGCTGATGGCCGGTCTGGCGAGTATCCCGTTCACGCTGGGCGCGGGCGTCGGCACGGCCGTCGCGTCCAAACTGGCCATGCTGGTCCCGCCGCGCTGGCTGCTGTTCGCCGCCGCCCTGCTGCTGGCCGCCGGGCTCTTCTTCGGCTCGACACTGGATCAGACCGCCGAATACTTCCCGACCCTGCTGATCCTGCTGTCCGTGGTCGGCTTCGCGGTGGGCACGACCATCGTGATCCTGCCGCTGTGCGTGCTGGTGGGCGTGGATATGGCGAATATCGGCCCGCTGTCGGCGGTCGGCCAGATGTTCATGAATATGGGCACCCCGGTCGCGGTCGGCCTGCTCAGCCCGGTCGCGGCCTCCCGCACGCTCTCGCTGGGCGGGCACACCGGCAAGGCCGCCGATATGAGCACCGCCGAAATCGCCGCACTCGGCAGCGGTTACACCCTCGTCCTGCTGGTCTGCGCCATCGGCACCGCCATCATGGGCCTGCTCGCCCTGACCCTGCGCTACACCCCCGCCCAGCTGGCGCAGGCCCAGCACAATCAGGAGGAAGCCGAACGCTCCTGAGCGCGGGTGGCGAAAACCACCGTGCGCCAGGGGTGTTGCGCGGGCCGACGATTCGGCACACTGCGTACATGAGTACCGACGCCACGCTGATGGAACGGTGGACGGCGCTGGCCGGTCCGCGGGCGCGGGCGGTGGGGGAGGATCTCGTCCGGCGGTACCGTGAGCCGCACCGGCGGTACCACACGGTCGAGCATCTGGCGGCCATGCTTGCCGTCATCGACGATCTGGCCGCGGCCGCCGACGATCCGGACGCCGTCCGCTACGCGGCGTTCTTCCACGACGCCGTCTACGCGGTCGACCGCGCCGACAACGAGGAGCGCAGCGCGCGTTCGGCGGAAGCGGCGCTGCCCGATCTCGGCGTGGATGCGGGCACGGTGGCCGAGGTGGCGCGGCTGGTACGCCTGACCGCCGGGCACGCCCCGCAACCCGACGACCGCAATGGCGCGGTACTCTGCGACGCCGACCTGGCCGTGCTCGCCGCGGACGAAACAGGCTATGCCGCCTACGTATCCGCCGTCCGCGCCGAATACGCCCAGATCCCCGACGACGCGTTCCGCGCCGGCCGTCGCGCGGTACTGGAGGGCCTGGCACGGCTACCGCGACTGTTCCACACCGACATCGGCCGCACCCGATACGAGTCCGCCGCACGAGCCAATCTCACCCGCGAACTCGCGGCGCTGTCGACTCAGCGGGTGCCCCACCTGTAGGTCCTTTCGCGCAGCGTCCTCGTTCACACGGCCAACGGAGCCGGTGCCAAGGCGGCCTGCCGGGGTGGATCATACGAACGCCAGACCCGCGCCAGCCGCCGCACCGCCTCCCGCAGTTCGCCCGGACCGGCGACGAAGCCGGTCCGGATCATGTAGAGACTGCCGCCGGTGGGGCCCAGTCCGGAATCCGGCAGCACCGCGACGCCGTACCGCAGGGCACGCTGGGCGAAGGAGATCCTGTCACCGTGGGTGGAGCCGCACCCGCAGCCTCCGCCCACCGGCAGTCTCGGGCACCCGCCATTCGGGCAGATGGTGGCCAAGGCGTGGCGCAGGAGACCGTGGCCTTCCTTGCGCTCGTGGGGCGGGGCGAGGCGCGGGCTGCCCGAGCTGGCGCTTTCCTGGAATGTATGGGCTTTGAGGTAGCAAGAGATATGAAATGTGGTGGCGTTGGGTGCCTTTCCTGACTTTCGCTGACGCCGGGTTGGGTGCCGTTGGCTGCTATTCCGGCCTGCGGACTGGCTGTGGTGGCGTTGACGCTTGAGGTCTGGCGGGGGTTTCAGAGCTTTGGGGATCACGGGGGTGCGGTTGGGTGCTGGCTGGAAGGTCGGGTGCGTGCTGGGCCTGGTGAATCAGGCCGTTCGTGATGTTGCTTGCGTGCGGCCCACTGGGGGTGGTCGGAACGCGTGGATGTGGCTGGACGGCGTGAGTGTGGCCGCAATGTGCGTCGGCGCGGCCCGACGGCGGAGGCGTGGCCGAATGATGCTGGGCGTGGCCAGATGATGCTGAGCGTCGCCGGATGACGCTGAGCGTGGCCGGACTGCGTGAGCGTGGCCGCAACGCGTGGGCGCGGCCCGACGCCATAGGCGGAGCCCGATGACGTGAGTCTCCCGGATGACGTGGGCGTGGCCGGATGGCGTGGGCGTTGGTGTGGCCGGATGGCGTGGGGTGTGGCCCGCGCGGGCAGGTGGCCGTGCGGGTGGTCCTGTATACCAGGTGCCCTGGTGGACGGTTGGTGTCCCGTCCGCAAAGGGTGTGGTGGTGGGCTTATTGCCGTAACGGTGGTGGTGGTAGTCCGGCGTCTTGTTTGACGCGCAGTCGGTGGATGGCGGGGCCGAGGAGTTCGTCGCCGTGGTGGCGGTGGTTGACCCGCCGCCCCCGTGCCGGGTCGTGGTGGGTGGGGGGCCGCCACCCGGTACGACCCGGATACCGGGTGTGCGTGTCGAGGCGTTCGGTGGCCCATCCGGTCGGGTCGTCGGGGTCCTCGGCGACCTGGGCGTGGTGCCGGTCGCAGACCAGGGTGAGGTTGTCGATATCGGTGCCGCCGTGGTGTGCCCACGGGATGAGGTGGTGCACCGCGCACATCGTCGCGGGCGCGTCACAACCAGGGAAGGTACAGCCGCGGTCGCGGGCCACACACGCCAGCCGCTGCCAGCGGGAGGCGAGGCGTTGTCCGCGTCCGAGGTAGAGGGGGACGCCGTCGCGGCCGAAGAGCAACAGCCACGGGTAGCGGCCTGCGGCCAGCCGCAGCGCGGCCGGGATCGACATGGTCGTGCCCGCGGCGGTGACCGCGTGTCCGGTGCCGCGTTCGAGGTCCTCGAGGCGCATGGTGAGCACGACCGAGACGGGCATGCCGCGGTGGCTGCCGAGGGTTTTCGCGCCCCCGGTCGCGGTCAGGAACGCGGTGAGGGCGTCATGGTTGCGTTGGGCGATGGTGCGGGTGTCGCGTTCGGCGGCGGCCTCGAGGGTCTTGGGGTCGATGGCGCGGGCACCGAGGGTGGGGCTGTCGGGGTCGGTGGGGTTGCACATGCCCGGTCGCGCGCCCTTGGCCAGCACCGCGTCCAGCAGCGCCCGCAACTGGGGGGTGAGCAGCCCGGTGATCTCGGTCATGCCGTCGATGCGTTGACGTCCCACCGTGATCCCCCGGACGCGGGCACGGTCACGGTCGTCGGTCAGGGTGCCGTCGGGGTCGAGGTGGGCCAGGATCGATTCCCCGACCGTCACGATCGCGTCCGGGGTCAGCTCGCACGCGTGCCGGGCCAACAGCTGTTCTGCCTCTACCCGTAATTCGGTCGGTACGGCGGCGGGGATGCGGTCCATGACCGTCATGATGCGGCGGGCGTGTTCGACCGACAGCAGCCCGGCCGCTTGCTGGGCGGCGGTGTGCGGGTATTCCGGTTCCCGGTCTTCGCCGTGCACGAAATGGAATACGCCGAGTTTCTGTGCTGCGCGTCGTCGTGCTCCGGCCTCGGCCATCGAGATCCGCAGGGTTTCGCTCAAATACTTCGCGAGGCTCTTGCATCCGGCGCGTTCGGGCAGGTGCCGGTCGCTGGTCTCGATGACCAGGCGATGCGACACCGCACCCAGTCGGGCGCGGACGGCTTCGACGCGTCGCATCAGTTCCACGAAGTCGGTGTCGGTGTAGCGGGTGAGGTCCTCGTCGAGCAGGGCGGTGGTCGCGGTCGTCAATTCCTCCACGACCGCGAATACCTCACCCGCCCCACCCGGATTCATACGTCGATTCTATCGTGAAATGCCTTGTGGGATAACGATGAAAACAGTTCACGCACCCCTTCTGGAACTGCGCTGTCGTTGCGTCCTACTCGTACAGCGTCTCGCCGCGGTGGGTGTCGAAGTACTCGCGAACCTCGGATATCTTGCCGTCCGCCACGACGAAGTTCGCGATGTAAGCATTGTCGTACTCGTGGCCCGACAGGGTGTTCGCCCTCGCTCGCCACTCGACAACGGCGTTCGAGTCGCCGATGGTCAGGCTCAGCAGTTCGGTGGTGAACGATCCCGGCTGCATCCGAGACGTCGCGATCGGGGAGAACTCGTCGACGATGGCGTCCGGCCCGTGCCAGACTCCGGAGTTGGGCAGACGGCCCGGTGCGAACCACCGCGCGTCATCGGTGAAGCACTCCTTCAGGAGCGTCGGGGACCCTGCCTGTATCGCATCGAAGTAGCGCTGGATGGCACCCTCGGTGGGGTTCTCGTCGGTCACCCGACACAGCGTAGCCGAATGGGAACATATGTTCGAATTCGAGGGTTGTTCCGGGTGTCATCCGGTGGCACTGCCATCGGTGGGGCCTGTCCGGGGCGACGGGTGCGAGTCCGCCCGGACAGGCTGACCGGGGGATCGGCAAGGTTAGCCGAGATGGCCGTCCGCGACCGTCAGTGCCTGATCCAGCAGCCCCAGACCCTCCTTGGCCTCGGCCTCGGTGATGGTGCACGGTGGCACCACGTGTAGGCGGTTGAAGTTCACGAACAGCAGCAGCCCGGCGGACTTGGCGGCGGCCACCGTGTCGATCATGGCCTGGCTGGTGCCGCCGTAGGGGGCGAGCGGTTCGCGGGTGCCGCGGTCGCGCACCAGCTCCACCGCCCAGAACACGCCGAGTCCGCGCACCTCGCCGATGCTCGGATGGCGCTCGGCCAGCTCCCGCAGACCCGGCCCGATGACGCGTTCGCCGATATCGGCGGCGTTCTCGACGATCCGCTCCTCGGTCATGGCCTCGATGGTCGCCACCGCGGCCGCCGTCGCCAGCGGGTGCCCCGAATACGTGAGTCCGCCCGGATACGCCCGGTCGTCGAAGGTGGCCGCGATCTCGGGGCTGATGGCGACCCCGCCCAGCGGCACGTATCCGGAGTTCACGCCCTTGGCGAAGGTGATGAGATCGGGCACCACGCCCTCGAAATGCTGGATGGCGAACCACTTTCCGGTGCGCCCGAAGCCCGCCATCACCTCGTCGGCGATGAGGACGATGCCGTGCCGGTCGCACAGTTCGCGCACCCCGGCCACGTATCCCGGTGGGGGAACCATGATTCCGGCCGTACCGGGGACCGGCTCCAGGATGATGGCCGCGATGGTGGCCGGTCCCTCGAACAGGATCGTCTGCTCGAGATGTTCCAGTGCCCGCTGCGACTCCTCCGCCTCGGTGCTCGCGTGGAACTGGCTGCGGTACAGGAACGGTCCGAAGAAGTGGACCACGCCGCTACTGCCGGTGTCGTTGGGCCACCGGCGCGGGTCGCCGGTGAGATTGACCGCGGTATCGGTGCCGCCGTGGTAGGAGCGGTAGCGGGCGAGCACCTTGGGGCGGTCGGTGTGCAGCCGCGCCATCCGCACCGCGTGCTCCACCGCGTCCGCGCCACCATTGGTGAAGAAGATGCGGTTCAGCTCACCGGGGGTGCGCTCGGCGATCAGCCGCGCCGCCTCGGAGCGGGCGTCGTTGGCGTGCGGCGGGGCGACGGTGCACAACTTGGCCGCCTGCTCCCGGATGGCGGCGACCACCTTCGGATGCTGGTGTCCGATATTGGTGTTGACCATTTGCGAGGAGAAGTCCAGGAGTCGGTTGCCGTCGCCGTCCCACACGTACGAGCCCTGGGCGGCGGTGATGACCATCGGTTTCAGCGCCGCCTGCGCCGACCAGGAGTGGAAGACGTGCTTGCGGTCCAATTCGTAAGCGCGGGCGGCCTGTTCGCGTGCCGCCTCGGGGGTGAGTCCGTTCGGAAGGGTCATGATGGTCCTTACGCGGCGTCAGTGGTTCTGCGGGAAACCGAGATTCAGGCCGCCGTGGCTGGGATCGAGCCAGCGGGTGGTGACGGCCTTGGTGCGGGTGAAGAAGTGCACGCCGTCGATGCCGTGCGCGTGGGAGTCGCCGAACAGCGAGTTCTTCCAGCCGCCGAAGCTGTAGTAGGCCATGGGCACCGGAATGGGGACGTTGATGCCGACCATGCCGACCTCGACCTCGTTGTGGAAGCGCCGGGCCGCGCCGCCGTCATTGGTGAACAGGGTGGTGCCGTTGCCGTACGGGTTGGCGTTGAGCAGCGCCATGGCCTCCTCGTAGGACTCGACCCGCAGCACCGACAGCACCGGTCCGAAGATCTCGTCGGTGTAGACGCTCATCTCCGGGGTGACGTGGTCGAGAATGGTGGGGCCCAGCCAGAATCCGTCCGCCGCGCCGTCCGCCTCCACCGTGCGGCCGTCGAGAACCACTGTCGCACCGGCGGATTCCCCGGCCTCCACATAGGACGCCACCCGGTCCCTATGCGCGCGGGTCACCAGCGGCCCCATATCGGCGCCCCGGGTGCCGTCGCCGGTACGAATGGTCTCGGCGCGCTCGGCGATCCGCGCCACCAGGTCGTCGGCCACCGGACCGACCGCCACCAGCGCGCTGATGGCCATGCATCGCTCCCCGGCGGAGCCGAAGCCCGCGTTCACGGCGGCGTCGGCGGCCAGATCCAGATCCGCGTCCGGCAGCACCACCATGTGGTTCTTGGCCCCGCCCAGCGCCTGCACCCGTTTGCCGTTGGCGGTGCCGCGTTCGTACACGTATCGGGCGATGGGCGTGGACCCCACGAAGGACACCGCCTTGACGGCCGGATTGTCGAGCAGTTCGTCCACCGCGACCTTGTCGCCCTGCACCACGTTGAACACGCCGTCGGGCAGCCCGGCCTCCTGCCACAGCGCGGCCAGCCACAGCGAGGCCGACGGATCCTTCTCGCTCGGCTTGAGCACCACGGTGTTCCCGGCCGCGATGGCGAGGGGGAAGAACCACATCGGCACCATGGCGGGGAAGTTGAACGGCGAGATGACCGCGACCGGTCCCAGCGGTTGGCGCACCGAGAAGATGTCGACCTTGGTGGAGGCGTTCTCGGTGTACCCGCCCTTGAGTAGATGCGGTATGCCGCACGCGAATTCGACTACTTCCAGGCCGCGTGCCACCTCGCCGAGCGCATCGGCGAGCACCTTGCCGTGTTCGGCGGTGATGATGGCGGCGAGTTCCTCCTTGCGCTCGTTGAGCAGTTCGCGGAATCGGAACAGCACCTGGGTGCGTTTGGCGAGGGAGGCGTCGCGCCAGGCGGGGAAGGCCGCGACCGCCGCGTCCACCACCGCCCGCACATCGGCCTGGTCGGCCAGCGCGACCTGTCCGGTCACCGCGCCCGTGGCGGGATTGGTCACCGGCGCGGTCGCCTCGCTGGATCCGGCGAACGGTTTGCCGTCGAGCCAGTGCGCGATGGTCTGCATAGTTCCTCGATTCGGTGAGCCGCGATCCTGACATGGGGGTCCGCTCCCGGTCACCGGCATGACGGGACGGACCCTCCGCGTCCTACTCTGCGCTGTCCATCATCATTCGCGCCCCGACGATCTGTATGTGCTTTCGGATTTCGTATTACGATTCGTCGGTGCTGCTCTCCGTCGCTGATGTCCTGGCGATGCCGGTGGTGCGCGCCGGGGAACCCGAGGTGGTCGGCGGCGGATCGCTCGACCGGCCGGTGCGCTGGGTACACGTGAGCGAACTGCCCGAGGTGGCGGAACTGCTGGTGGGCCGCGAACTCATCCTCACCACCGGCCAGGCGCTCACCCACGGTGCCGCCGCCACCGTCGACTATCTGAAAGCCTTGGCCGCGGCCGGTGTTTCGGGACTGGTGGTGGAACTGGGCACCTCCGTGCGGGAACTCTCCCCGCTCATCGCCGCCACCGCCGACGAACTGGGCATGCCGGTGATCGCGCTGCACCGGGTGGTGCGATTCGTGGAGATCACCGAGGCCGTGCACCGGGTGATCGTGGCCGACCAGTACGCCGAGCTGGAGTTCGCGCGCACCGTGCACGAGACCTTCACCGCCCTGAGCGTGCGCCGCGCATCGCTGGCCGAGATCGTGCAGACCGCCGCCACCATGCTGGACGCCTCGGTGGTGCTGGAAGATCTCACCCACCGCGTGCTGGCGCTCACCGCGCGCCATGCCGCCACCTCGGCCATTCTCGAGCACTGGGAGACCACCTCGCGGCTGCTGCCCGACTCCGACCCCACCGTGGTGCCGGTCGGCCCGCACACCCAGCGCTGGGGACGGCTCATCCTGCGCTCGCATCGGGTGCCGACCGTTCGCGCGCGCATGGTGCTGGAACGCGCGGCGCAGACGCTCACCCTGCACCGCATGATCGAACGGGATCGGTTCGGCCTGCACCGGCAGGCGCAGACCGGTCTCATCGACGACATGGTGACCGGGCGGATCAGCGACGAACGCGACGCCCTCGCCCTGGCCGCCTCCCTCGGACTGGCCCGCCGGGCCCGCTATGTGCCGATGGCCATCGATGTCGACGCCGTCACCGAGGCCGACCCGGTGGCGCGCCAGCGCCGCACGGCCGCCATCCTGGACGCCGCCATGCACGGGGTGGCGCTGGGCCGCGCCACCGCGCTGGCCACCCCGGGGCACGGCAATCGCGTACATCTCGTCCTCGCCGTGGGCCGCACCGCCGATCCGGACGCGAGCCTCACCACCGTGTGCATGGCCGTGGCCGCCGAGGTGCGCCGGGTGGCGGGCGTGGACCGGGTGGTCATCGGCGTGGGCGCGGATTCGGAATCCCTGCTCGACACCGCCCGGGAGCTGGCGCAGGCCGCGCATATCGCGGAGGTGGCGCTGTCGCTGGAGACCTCGCGCCCGCGGGCGTTCTATCGCAGCGGCGATGTGCGGTTGCGCGGGCTGCTGTCGCTCATCCGTGCGGAACCCGGCGTGCAGCGCTTCGCCGAAACCGAGCTGAGTGCCCTGCTGCGCCACGACATTCGGCACGACACCGAGCTGGTCCGCACCTTGCGCCTGTTCCTGGATCTGGCGGGCAACAAGACCGAACTGGCCCGGCGGTTGACCATCAGCAGGCCCACGCTCTACGACCGGTTGGCGCGGATCGAGCGGATTCTCGACGTCGATCTCGACAACGGAGAGACCCGCACCTCACTGCACACCGCGCTGCTCATTCGCGAGCTGGCCCCCGGCGACGGTGCGTGATTCGCGCAGCGCGGTGACCTCGGTGCGCAGTGCCCGCAGTTCCTCGACCAGCTTGCCGATCTCGCGGTCGGTGCGGTCGGCGGACTCCTCCACGGTCTTCAGCTTGTCGATGACCCAGCTGGTGGTGGTGCCGATGGCGAAACTGATCAGGCCGATGCCGAAGGTCATGAGCACCAGCGCCACCAGTCGGCCCTCGGTGGTGACCGGGTAGAAGTCGCCGTAGCCGACCGTGGTCACCGAGACCATCGACCACCACAGCGCGTCGCCGAAGTTGTGGATATTCGAATCCTCCACCCCGTACTCGGCGTCGTAGATGGCCAGACTGCACAGATACAGCATGAGAATCGAACTGGCGCCGATGAATACCGACAGCCGCGCGCGGGTCAGCGTGTGCCGGTGCAGGGTGTCCAGCAGGATCATGGCCGCGCGCAGCAGCCGCAGCGGACGGAACGGCGGCAGCAGCACGAACAGCAGATCCAGCGGATTCTGCTTCACGAACTGCCAGCGGTGCGTGGACAGCCGCAGCCGCACCCCGAAGTCCACCGCGAACACCACCCACACCAGGACGTCGACGGCGGTGAGCCAGAAGTCCAGCCGCGGTGACGGCCCGGTGTCGAGCACCTGCCAGGAGTAGACGCCCAGGAATACCGCCGCCAGCACCGTCAGGGGGACGTCGGCGGCGCGCTCCCAGCGCTGGAGGCGGTCGGCGGGCGGGGTGGACGTGGCCATCGGTACAACCTGCGGATTCGAGTACACGGACCAGCCGAGGTTACGAGATGACCGCCGTCGCGCACGAGCAGACCCCGAAACCTATCGGTAGTAGGGCACGGGGGAGACCCAGTGGAAGCCGCGCGAGACCACCGGGAATCGGTCCAGGTCGAGCAGTTCCAGCTGCATCCGCACCGGACGGCCGCCGAGCTGACCGGTGAGGATCAGCCGGTCCGGCTCCGGCCGCTGATAGCCGAACATGCCGAGCGGCCAGGTATGCGAGATGTCCTTGGACAGCGTGATGGTCTGCCGTTCGGTGTCGATGCGGGCCGGGAACGACAGCAGCGAGTCGTCCATGCGCTGTGCGGTCACGCCCTGCGGGATATCGAAGATGACGCGGCGCAAGCGCGCGGCGGGGTCGAGTGCCGCGCCGGTGTCGGGCGCGCCGTCGAAGTCGGTCAGCGCGGGCACGGTCTCGCCCGCCACGGTGTACTCGGTGACATCCCAGATGCCGTAGAGGGGTGAGCGGTCGCGGCCGTTTCCGGCGGTACGCCAGGCGTCGTGGGCTTCGACGGTCGCGGTGAACAGCAGCCAGAGGCCGAGCACCGCCTGCGCGCCCACCAGGATGCGCCGTGCCCGCGGGGTCGAGACCAGCGGTTCGGCCGCGCGGACACCGACGGCGTGGCCGAGCAGCGCTCGCATCAGGCGCACCAGCTCGGGCGCGGCGAGGATCAGCGCCCAGACCAACAGTTGCCCCGCGAAGAGCTTCACCGGCACGTCGAAGGTGAGATTGAGCAACAGCACCTGCATGGCCACCACGAGCGCCAGCACCGATCCCAGCCCGGCCGTGACCGGCAGCGCCAGTAGCAGCGCGGCCGCGACTTCCGCCGCGCCCAAGGCCATTTCGTACGGCTCCGATGCCGAGGTCTGCGCCCACAGCACCGCCATCGGACTCATCTGCCCGAACGGCTCCACCAGCCGCTCCAGATAGAACGTCATCTGCGAGGGCAGCAGTTTGACCATGCCGTACAGCAGCAGCGCGCTCATCAGCGCCAGGCGCAGCAGCAGCCGGAACCACGCGTACAGCCGCACGTAGTTCGGCCGGTTCCGGTCCACCAGCGACCACACCGCCGCGGCCGCCAGACTGACCAGCAGCAGCGTGAACTGTGAAATCCAGTGCGCCGCGGTATCGCCGCTGCCGGTCGGCGTGTAATCGACTGTCACGCCGAAGATTCGCGTACCCACCCAATCGGTCAGCGGAGACAGCGCCAGCCATGTCGACAGCTCCAGCACCGCATCCTGCGGCGTGCCCACCGATCGCACCAGGGTGTGCACGAGCCAGGTGCCCGCCATGCCGATGCCGACGAAGACGAACCCGAACCGAAAGACCACCCGCGTCAACGGATGCCACCGCACGACGGCCTCCGGCTCATCCGTGCGAGTCCCCTCGACCGCCACTTGCGCAACCACGTCGATTCCTCCACCGCTAGCGCGCCCAAATCCTTTGCGGCCGAAACGCTATGGCACCTCGTGAACTCGTCGTATCCACCAAAAGCTGTGCCCCGACCGTCGGTGCCCCCAGAACGAGGGTGGGATTCCGCATCCACCCGAGCCGAGGGTGCGATCGGGACTCACCCGCGTCGGGGGTGACGACGCGACCTGCCCGCGTCGAGGGGGCGACGACGGCACCTGCCCGCGCCGGGAGGGAGACGACGGCGCCAAACCCGTGCCGGGGCGCGGCGACGGAACCCATTCGCGCCGGGCGAGCGCCGTCGGATCGTGGCGACCGATCGCGCGTGAACGTCCGGCCCGACCGCCGTGACGGCCGGACCGAACGCCATGCGCGGCGGTGCCGTGCTACCCGTCGACCGTGAGCACCGAGCCCGCGGCGACGGTCCGGCCGCCTTCCCGGACGGCGAAGCCGAGGCCGGGCTCCAGCGGCACCGGCTGGCCCAGCACCACCGTGACCTCGACGGTGTCACCGGGCATCGCCATCGTCGCGGTGGCGAGGGTGACGTCGCCGACCACATCGCCGGTGCGCAGGTAGAACTGCGGCCGGTAGCCGGTGGTGATCGGCGTCCGCCGCCCGCCCTCCGCCGCCGACAGCAGGTGCAGGCGCGCGGTGAAGCGGGTGCGCACCTCGACGCTGCCGGTGGCGGCGACGATCTGGCCGCGCCGCACCTGATCGCGCTGGACGCCGCGCAGCAGCAGCGCGACATTGTCACCCGCCTCCGCGAATTCCATGGTGCGACCGAAGGTTTCCACACCGGTGACCACCGTCTCCAGCGCGCGGCCGTAGCCGAGCACCGCGACGCTGTCGCCCATGCGGACCCGCCCGCGCTCTACCGCACCGGTGACGACGGTGCCGCGGCCGGTGATGGTGAGCACGTTCTCGATCGGCAGCAGGAACGGCGCGTCGGTGTAGCGCACGGGCGTGGGGATGTGGTTGTCCACCGCGTCCAGCAACCGCAGCACCGCCGCCGACCAGTGCGGGTCACCCCGCAGCGCGAGCAGCCCCGAGACCGGCACCACCGGGGTGGCCGCACCGTCGTAGCCGTGCGCGCTCAGCAGCTCGCGCACCTCGAGGTCGACCAGCTCCAGCAGCTCGGGATCCGCGCCGTCGGCCTTGTTCAGCGCGACGACCAGGTGTTCGACCCCGACCTGCCGGGCCAGCAGCACATGCTCGACGGTCTGCGGCATCACGCCGTCCTGCGCGGACAGCACCAGGATCGCGCCGTCGACCTGCGCCGCCCCGGTGATCATGTTCTTCACGAAGTCGGCGTGCCCCGGCATGTCCACGTGCGCGTAGTGCCGGGCGTCGGTCTCGTACTCGACGTGCGCGATATTGATGGTGATACCGCGGTCGACCTCCTCCGGGGCGCGGTCGATGCGCTCGAACGGCACGTAGGAGCCGCCGCCGCGCTCGGCGAGCACCTTGGTGATGGCGGCGGTGAGCGTCGTCTTGCCGTGGTCGACGTGACCCATGGTGCCGATATTGAGGTGCGGCTTGGTGCGGACGAAGGCCTGCTTGGCCATGATGAGATCTTTTCTGGGAGTCGTGGATCGGGACCTCGGCGACGAACCACCTTCCCCATCCGAGGTCCCGGGGACGTCCCGGGGAAGGTCAGCGTCGGGTGCCGTCGAACGCGGATGCGACCACCAGGGCAGCCGTCATCGCGCCCGCTGCCGCGGGCGAGACGATGATCAGCTGCCGGAACATGCCGAACATGGTGCCGCACGTCCGGCGATGTCCGCCACCGAATTTCCGATGCGCCACCGAATTTCCGACGCGCTGCGCTCTCACGTCCCAGCTCCCGCGCACCCGGTATGCCCGGGCAGCGGCATCAGCTGTCGTGCGGCGCCACCAAGCCGGATTCGTAGGCGAGCACCACCAATTGGGCGCGGTCCCGCGCCCGCAGTTTGGTCATCGCCCGATTGACATGGGTTTTCGCGGTGAGCGGGCTGATGACCATGTGATCGGCGATCTCGTGATTGGACAGCCCCCGGGCAACCAGGGCCACCGCCTCGCGTTCACGTTTGGTGAGTTCGTCCAGGCCGCTGCCCGCCGCGAGCGGCAGGCTGACGTAGCGGTCGATCAGGCGGCGAGTGATGGACGGGGCGAGCAGGGCGTCACCGCGGGCCGCGACCCGGATGGCGTGCAGGAAATCCTCCGGCTGGATGTCCTTCACCAGGAATCCGGCCGCGCCCGCCCGCAGTGCGTTGAACACGTACTCGTCCAGGCCGTAGTTGGTGAGGATGATGACGTGCACCCCGGCCAGCGCCGGGTCCGCGGCGATGCGCCGCGTCGCCTCGATACCGTCCAGCACCGGCATCTGGATGTCGAGCAGCGCGATATCGGGCAGATGTTCCCGGGCCAGCGCCACGCCCGCCTGCCCGTCGGCGGCCTCGGCCACCACCTCGATATCGTCCTCCATATCGAGCAGCGCCCGGAATCCACTGCGGATGAGCGGCTGGTCGTCCACCAGCAGCACGCGGATCACGGCTGTCCCACCGGCAATTCGGCGTGCACGCGGAAGCCGCCCTCGGCGCGCGGCGCCGCCCGCAGCCGCCCGCCGAGCGCGGCGACCCGCTCGCGCATGCCGTGCAATCCGACCCCCGGCACCGGCTCGCTGTCCGGCATCGCCCGGCCGTCGTCGTCGACCTGGACCACGAGTGCGTCCGGGTGGTAGTCCAGGCGCACCGACGCCGTCGCGGCGGCGGCGTGCCGGGTGATGTTGGTCAGCGCCTCCTGCACGATCCGGTAGGCGGTCCGGCCGACCGTGGCGGGTAGGTCCCGGGGCTGTCCGGCCACCGTCAGGCTGGCGTCCAGGCCGCTGCTGCGCGCCCGTTCCACCAGGTCCGCGATGTGGTCCACGCCGGGCGGCGGAGTCCGGTCGTCGTCGCGCAGCGCCTCCAGGGTCGCGCGCAACTCGCGGGTCGCCTCCCGGCCGGCCTCCCGGATGGCCAGCAGCGCCTCCGGCACCTCCTCGCCACGCTTGCGGGCCAGATGCACGGCGACCTCGGCCTGCACCTTGATGACCGAGATCTGGTGGGTGAGCGAATCGTGCAGTTCCCGGGCGATGTGCAGGCGTTCTTCGTCGGCGCGGCGGCGCGCGGTCTCCTCGCGGGTGCGTTCGGCCTCGTCCGCCCGCCGCTCGGCCTGCCGCAGCGCCTCACCCGCGGCCGCGGCCGCGATCAGCCACGCCAGTTCGAGCGCACCCCGGGCCTGCGCGAACGCCTCGCGCGAATCGTCGAGGGCGACGAAGGCAGCCAGCGGCAGGGCGGCGACGAGCGTCACCGCCGCGATGGCGGTGACCACATGGTGTCCGGCCCGCACCGCCGCGTACACCGCGAACAGGAAGCCCACCGCGGGCACATCGAGGCCAACGGCCTGGTACCCCAGCGCGCAGGCCCCGGTCCCGGCCAGCACGGCGATCGGCGCGCGGCGGCGCGCCGCCAGCATCAGGCCGCTGGCAGCCAGCAGCGTGTAGCCGAGCGGGTCCAGGGCGGTGGGGGAGTGTCCGGCCGAGCGCCCGGCGAGGAGCAGGCTCGCGGCCACGCCGAGGGCGATCGCCCAGTCCACGATTCGTGCCCTGCTCATGCGCGCACACTAACCGGCCGATCGCGAAGCGGAAACCTTCGGGCGGATGGTCTCCCGATACCGCGTCCGCGGTATGCCCACGGCGTCGGCGGTAGCGCGAAGTGTCCGCGCTCGCACGACGACTCGCGGCCGGTCCGGCGGACATGCTTCGAGGGCCCCGTTCTCGATCCGAAGGAAGCAGATCATGTCCAGTCGTCACCGGATCGCCGCCGCGACAGCCGTTCTCGTCACTCCTCTACTCGCCCCCGCGGTCGCGCACGCCGCGACGGGACCGGTCGCCGCCGGTGCCTACGAGCTCAGCGCCGGACGACTGGGCGGTCTCGTCGCCGCGCTCGCCGGAAGCGCCGGGGTCGTGGTCGGCGTGCCGGCTCTCACCCGGCGCGGTGGCCGGTTCGGCACCGGCTCCGCAGCGATCGTCGCCCTGGCGGCCGGACTGTTCGCGATCGTTCTCGGCGCGGTGGTCGTGGTGACCGCCGACGGCGGACTGGGCACCGGCAACGGGCTCGGTGGCGGCATCGTGGCCATGGTCATCGGGCTGTGCGCCGTGCTCGTCGGCGGGTTCGGCCGTACCCGCGCCCGCCGCGTCGGCTGATCCGAAAAGTGCGTCCGCCTCAGGCGGATTCGGCGGGAGCCCAGCGATTGGCGGTGAGGGTGAACCCCGGCAGGGCGTCGAGCGACATGGTGGCCTCGAAGATGCGCTCGTAGCCGGTGTGCGCGATGCGCCAGCGCCCATCGTCGCGGCGGTACCGGTCGCGGTAATAGGCGGCGCCCCGGATCAGCACCCGGTACTCGGGCACGATCACGGTGTCCTCCAGACACCAACTGCCCGTGGCGGTGTCGCCGTCCACCTCGATCTCCGGGTGGGTGGCGACGTGCACCGTGATGATGTTGGCGCTCAGTGCCGAGCGCATGTAGTCGACGATCGCGTCACGGCCGGTGAATCGCAAAGGCATACCGCCGGAGGGGGATCCGTAGTCACCGGTCGCGTCGGGGGTGAAGGTGTCGGCGAAGTCGTCCCACTGCTTGAGGTCCAGGGACCGCAGGTAGCGATATTTGAGGGAGCGGATGCTCTCCACGGCTTCCAGGTCCATACCGGACACCTTCCTGAGAACATGTTCTAGTTCGCAGCAGGGTAGAGCACTTGTTAAGCGATCGACAAGGGTTGCCGGTAAGACTGTGGCCCATGTTCAAGAAGTTGCTGGCAGCCGTCGGAGTCGGTGGGGCCGAGGTCGAGACCGAATTGCACACGCCCGGAGTGCAACCCGGCGGGACGGTGCACGGTGTCGTTCGCCTGCGCGGGGGGAGTGTCGAACAGGAGATCAACCGCGTCGCGGTGGAACTGGTGACTCGGGTCGAGATCGAGCACGCCGACGAGGAATACGACGCCTACCGCTCCTTCTGGTCCGCCGACGTGCACGGGCCGTTCGCCCTGGCGGCGAACGCGCCCTACGAATTCCCGTTCGCGCTGCACACTCCGATGGAAACCCCGATCACCTTCTACAACGGCCGGCATCTGCCCGGTATGGAGGTCTTCGTTCGCACTGTGGTCGAAGTCAGCGGTGCGGTGGACCCGGGCGACCGCGATCCGCTCGGCATCGGCGCGCTGCCCGCCCAGCACGTCGTTCTCGCCACCCTGGAGCAGTTCGGCTTTCCGCTGCATCGCGCCGACGTCGAAGCCGGTCGCCTGCGCGGCATCCAGCAGCAGCTGCCGTTCTATCAGGAGATCGAATTCGGCCGCTCGCACAACTATCCGCGGCTGAACCAGCTCGAGGTCACCTTCGTGGCCCGGCACGACGGGATGGATGTGGTGCTCGAGGCGGACAAGAAGGGCGGCTGGATCAGCGAGGGTCGCGATGTGTTCGACGTGATCCACGTCGACTACGGCGCTCTCGACCACACCGACTGGGCGTCGGTGCTGCACGACCGACTGGCAAAACTGTAACGTGTTCTCGAAATAGCCTCGGGCGGCACCGAGCGGTTGCTACCCTCCCGGCATGATCGCCACCCTGGTCTGGGGAACCGGCAATGTCGGCCGGGCAGCCATCCGCGCCGTCGCCGCGCATCCAGCGCTCGAACTCACCGGCGTCCTCGTGCACGACCCGAAGAAGGTCGGCCGGGACGCCGGTGACCTGGCCGGACTCGACACCGAACTGGGCGTCGCGGCCACCGACGACATCGACGCCGCGCTGGCGGACGGCCCCCGCGCCATCGTCTACGCCGCGTCCGGGGATATCCGCCCCGTCGAGGCTTTCACCGATATCGTGCGCGCCCTGCGCGCCGGAGCCGTGGTCGTCACGCCCGCGCTCTACGCCTTCTACGACCATCGCAGCGCCCCGGCCGATCTGCGTGAGCAGGTGCTGGAAGCGATTGCGGCGGGCGGTGGTTCGCTGTTCGTCTCCGGCATCGATCCGGGCTGGGGCAACGACGTGCTGCCCCTGCTCATGACCGGGCTCGCCAGCACCGTGGCGGTGGTGCGCTGCCAGGAGATCTTCGACTACAGCACCTACGACCAGCCCGATTCGGTGCGCTACCTGGTCGGCATGGGGCAGCCCATGGACTACGAACCGCCCATGCTCGCGGCGGGCGTCCCGACCATGGTGTGGGGCGGGCAGATTCGACTCATGGCGCGCGGACTCGGCGCGCAACTCGACGAGATCCGCGAGACCGTGGAGCGGCGCGCCCTGGACGAGGCCGTCGGCACCGAACTCATGGGAGAATTCGCCGCGGGCACACAGGGCGCGGTGCGTTTCGAGGTGCAGGGCATCGTCGGCGGCGAACCCCGCATCGTCATCGAACACGTCACCCGCATCCACGGCGGTTGCGCCCCCGACTGGCCCACCCCGCCCACCGGCGACGGCGCGCACCGCGTCATCCTCGAGGGCCGTCCACGGATCGAGGTGAGCGTCGAGGCCACCGATGAGGGCGGCAATCGCTCCGCGGGCGGAAACGCCACGGCCGTGGGCAGATTGGTCGGGGCCATCGACTGGCTGGCCGCCGCGGAACCCGGACTCTACGACGCTCTCGACGTCCCGCTGCGCGCTGGCGTCGGCATTCTCGGAAAGGCACGCTCATGATCATCGACATTCCCGCGGGCAAGGATCCGATCGGCTACGTGTGGGGTGAGATGGTGCCCGGCATCGGCCTGGCCGCCTCCCGGTTCTCCCTGGCCGTCTATGAGCACACCACCCTGGGGCTGCGCGAATTCGAGGCCGCCCGACTGCGCATCGCCCAGCTCAACGGCTGTCTGTTCTGCCAGGACTGGCGCACCGAACGCGACGGGCAGAAGGTCGAGGACGGTTTCGACGCCGCGGTCACCGCATGGCGCACCACCTCGTCCTTCGACGAGCGCACCCGCATGGCGGCCGAGTACGCCGAACGCTACGCCCTCGACCATCACAATCTCGACGACGAGTTCTGGACCCGGATGACCCGGCACTACACGCAGGCCGAGATCGTGGAGCTCAGCATGTGCATCGGCTCATGGCTGGCCTTCGGGCGGCTCAATCACGTACTGGGACTGGATGCCGTCTGTGTCCTGCCCGGCCACCCGAACTCGCGGTAGGGCCACGGTTCATCACCGTATTCCACCACGCGTCGAGTGGACTGGGATGCGGCCAGACCGCCACCACGTCCTCGCCCTCGATGTCGTCGTCGCCACCGCTGGTATCGATATCGCTCACCGTCCGCGCCCTTCCCGGGACAGGAGGAACCTGTCTCATATCCGTTGTATCCCAAGAAAAGTCGGACCTCGCGGTTTTGGGAAGCGGCTGGCACGGGCGGCCGGGCATTCCGGGCGGCCGCGCACGCCGATTGCTCGATCTGTGCGGCGGCATTGCTCCCGCGCACGGTCCGGACCGAAATCGGCGCGGTAATGCGCGGCAGCTCCGCCGGCGATGTCGCGGTGATGTCGCCGAGCAGTCGCTGTATCGACGTCAGGCTGCCCTGTGGCACGTGAAAATGCCCGTGCCGCAAGGAGTTCGAGAAAGTGGTCTAGCGGGGTATACAGCGCTGGCCGCCGCCCGGCTCGCGGGTTCCCGCCGCGTCAGGTGATGACGAGCAGTTCGGTGGGCGAGGCGATCTCGACGCGCAGTCCGGCCTTCTCCGCCACCCGCGCCAGTCCCCGCACGTCCGTGGGCTCGGCGCGGGTCAGCACCAGGGCGCGGGCCAGTAGTCCCTTGTGGTGTTTGTTGAAGTGGCTCACCACGGTTCGCGACCCGTCCGGCCGCTCGGTGAGCACGGTGGCCGTCACCGCACCCGGCACCCGGCCCAACTGCTGATAGGTGCCCGAGCGCAGATCCACCACGAGCTCACCCTCGGTCTCGTCGCGCAGCGCCTGCGGCAGCACCTCCTTCCACACCGATTGCAGGGTCGGCAGGCCGGGCAGCTTGGAACCACCCGAGAGCCGGTACGCCGGAATCGGATCGCCCGCGCGCACCACCCCGAACAGTGCCGAGCCGATGCCGACCCGCGCCTGCGCCTTGGCCCGCTGCGCCTTGGTGAAGGAGGCGGCGTCGAGTGCGTCGTAGAGCACCCCGGTGTAGCGGTCCAACGCGGGCCGGGTGGGGGAGGAGCGCAGCGCCGCATTGCGCGCGATCTCGGCGTCAGCCCCCTTCCCCAGGCCCAGCGCGGCGCGGGCGGTGTCGGGGTCGGCCGCCAGCGCCGTCAACTCGGTGCAGAGCCGGTCGCGCACCTTCGTGAGCTGCGGCAACGACAGGGCGTCCAGGTCCAGCGGACCGCCCGATCCGCCATCGGACTTGGTTTCGGAGGGAGGCAGCAGCACCAGCACGAGCGAACACGGTAATCCCTTACGGAGTTCCCCTGCGCAGCGGCTACGCTGTGGAGCCGTGATCACCCGCCTCTCCCACCTGTTCCTGCGCACGCTGCGCGACGACCCCGCCGACGCCGAGGTGCCCAGCCACAAACTGCTGGTGCGCGCCGGATACGTGCGGCGCATCGCGCCCGGTGTCTACTCGTGGCTGCCGCTCGGCCTGCGCGTGCTGCGCAAGGTCGAGAACGTGGTCCGGGAGGAAATGGACGCCATCGGCGCCCAGGAGATCTCACTGCCGGCGCTGTTGCCGCGCGAACCGTACGAGGCCACCAACCGCTGGACCGAATACGGCGACGCCCTCTTCCGGCTCAAGGACCGCAAGGGGCAGGACTACCTGCTCGGCCCCACCCACGAGGAATTGTTCGCGCTCACCGTGAAGGGCGAGTACAACTCCTACAAGGATCTGCCCGTCACCCTGTACCAGATCCAGACCAAGTACCGCGACGAGGGCCGCCCGCGCGCGGGCATCCTGCGCGGGCGCGAGTTCATCATGAAGGACTCGTACTCCTTCGACCTCGACGAGGACGGGCTGAAGAACAGCTACAACGCCCACCGCGAGGCGTACCAGCGCATCTTCGACCGGCTCGGCGTCAAGTACGTGATCGTGGCCGCCACCTCCGGCGCCATGGGCGGATCGGCGTCCGAGGAATTCCTGGCCGACAGTCCGGTCGGCGAGGACACCTACGTCATCTGCCGCGCCTCCGGTTACGCCGCGAACGTGGAGGCGGTGGTCACCCCCGCGCCGCCGGAGGTCCCCATCGAAGGCCAGGCCGAGGCCGTCGTGCACGACACCCCGGACACCCCCACCATCGCCACGCTGGTCGACTGGGCCAACGGTGCCGGAATCGCCGAGCGGCTGGGCCGCCCGGTGACCGCCGCCGACACCCTCAAGAACGTCATGGTCAAGCTGCGCTACCCGGACGGCAAGACCGAGATCCTCGGTGTCGGCATCCCCGGCGACCGCGAGGTCGACGACAAGCGCCTCGAGGCCGCCGTCGAACCGGCCGAGGTGGAGATGCTCGACGACGCCGACTTCAAGGCCAACCCGTTCCTGGTGAAGGGTTACATCGGCCCGAAGGCGCTGCTCGCCAACGGCATTCGCTACCTGGTCGATCCGCGCGTGGTGAGCGGCACCGCCTGGATCACCGGCGCGGACGAGCCGGGCAAGCACTACGTCGGCCTGGTCGCCGGGCGCGACTTCACCCCGGACGGCACCATCGAGGCCGCCGAGGTGCGCGACGGCGACCCCTCACCCGACGGCCGCGGCGTTCTCGAGGCCGCACGCGGTATCGAGATCGGCCACATCTTCCAGCTCGGCCAGAAGTACACCGACGCCTTCGACGTCGACGTGCTCGGCGAGAACGGTAAGCCGGTGCGCCTCACCATGGGCTCCTACGGCGTCGGCGTCTCCCGCATGGTGGCCGTGGTCGCCGAGCAGATGCACGACGACAAGGGCCTGCGCTGGCCGCGCGAGATCGCACCCTTCGACGTGCACGTCGTCATCGCCAACAAGGACGCCGGCGCTCGGGCCGGAGCCGAACAGGTCGCGGCGGAACTGAACTCGGCCGGACTCGAGGTGCTGCTCGACGACCGCACCGCCTCCCCGGGCGTGAAGTTCAAGGACGCCGAACTGCTCGGCATGCCGCTGGTGCTGGTGGTCGGCCGTGGTTGGGCCGACGGCAAGGTGGAACTGCGCGACCGCTTCGCCGGGACCGGCGACGAGATACCCGCCGAGGACGCCGTGCGGGCGGTGCTCGCCAAGGCGCGCGGCTGAGTCGGGCGGTCGCCCGGGCTCGTGCGGCCCGCACCCGCTCCGTGGAATCGCTCGGCATGTCGCGATGAGACCGCGGCCGCCGAGATCCAGGCACGGGGCCGTCGGGAGG
The DNA here is from genome assembly GCF_030766805.1 of Nocardia sp. CC213A. Taxonomy (NCBI): domain Bacteria; kingdom Bacillati; phylum Actinomycetota; class Actinomycetes; order Mycobacteriales; family Nocardiaceae; genus Nocardia; species Nocardia sp. CC213A. Next base: position 7,267 of record NZ_JASFXA010000008.1, on the reverse strand, counting down.
ATGGGGTATTGCCCCGGGTGCACCGGGATCGACCACCGCGATGGTGAGCGGAGCGGCGGCCACGGCGGCGCGGAGCCCGTGCTGGGTCGTGGGCGCGGTGCGGTCGGTCGGGAGCGTTCGCATTCGATCGACTGTCGTCGATTCGCTCGTGCGACGCCTCTCGGTCCCGCGGCCGCCGAGTCTCAGGTGCGCGGTACGAACCGCACGAAGGGGATCCGCTCGCCGACGGCGCGGAAATCGTCCTGTGAGCCGTCGACCTTGTAGCCCATCAGCCGGGGGAGCAGCTTCTCCGCCGCGCGTCGGTGTTCGACGGCATAGCGGGCGAACACCTCCGCACCGTCCTGCTGCGGCACGAATTCGGCCGTGACCGGAATGGTGCGACGCCCGACCTCGATGGTGACGTCCGGTGTCTTCTGCAGATTGCGGTACCACGCGGCGGTGGGGCCCCAGCCGGACGCCACGATGTAGCTGCCGTCCGCCGGGTCGTGGTGCACGACCTCCAGCACCACCTCGCGGGGTTTGCCGCTTTTGCGGCCGATGTGATGCAGCAGCATCATGCGGCCGCCGAGGAGCCAGCCGAGACGCCAGTGGTAGAGGTGGATCGGCAATCGGAAGAACCAGCGCTTCAGGCCGGTCGGCGGGCCGATGTTCTTCACGATATCCACTCCGATACTCCTTCCGTCGGGACGGCGCGACCGCCGTCGGCATCGCGATGGTCGATGGGCGGTGTGCCGCCGCGATGCCCCGGCGGAACCCCGGAGTTGCTATTCCGCCCGCGGATTCGGTGTGTCGTCACGCCGGGGCGACGGCGCGGGGGAGCGGGGTGGTTGCACGAGCCCGTACAGCACGGCGGCGATCGAATCTTCGGTGTGGCGCAGCCGCAGTGCGCGATGGATGACCAGCCCGTCGACGGCCGCCATGACCGCCGCCGCGCCGCGGTGTGGGTCGGCGACGCCGTGCACGGCGAACCAGTCGCCGAGCCGGGCCACGAATTCGTCCAGCACCGCCGCGACGGCCGCCCGCAGCGTCGCGTCCCGGGTGGCGGCCAGGGCGGTCTCGGTGAAGAGCAGGGTGGCCGGATTGTCGCCGGTGTAGGTGGCCGTGATCGCCAGCAGGGCGTCCACGGCTTCGGTGGGAGTGGTGACGCTGTCGAGTAGATCCCCCATCCGGGTGGTGGCCGCCCGCAGCTCCTGGGTAACAGCGTCGGTCAGCAGTGCCTGGAGCGATGAGTAGTGATAGTGCACGACGCTCGGGTTCACTCCGGCGCGTTCGGCGAGCACCCGGGTGCTGACCGCGGACCAACCCCGTTCGGGGATGAGCGTGACCGCCGTCCGTCGCAGCCGCTCACGCACCTCATGTCCGCGCATCGCCGCTGGTGAAACCATGTACTACACCTCCCGGGAACCGCGCTGGCGACTATGTCGAACATTCGTCCTGTACGACTGCCCTGTACGAATGACCCGAATCTACCCCGGAAAGATCGATCGGTCCAGATGCGCTCCCGAGCGGTGCCCCGCTCGCGCGTATCACGCCGGGTACCGACGCCGCCCGCCGCGATACCTCGGATGCTCAATGATCAGGCGAATGCCGCTCTGCGGCCGAGCCCGGCGAGCCATGGCCGGGCGCGGCGACGTGACTCAGTTGTACGACTGGGCGACCCCGTCGAGCAGACGCTCCAGCGTCTCGTAACTCGGCAGGTCGGCCACATCGATGAGATTCGCGGTGACGGGCACCCGATTGCGCTGGGCCACGTCGGTGAACAATTCGGCGTCGCCGGTGCGGAAGCCGTATTCGGCGGCCAGCCGCTGCAATTCCGGGTCGGTGGAAAGCAATTCACCGAGCCGGTCGCCGCTGTCGCTGAGCGGCACCACCGTGTGATGCGACATCACCGTCGGCGACGGGTACAGCATGACCATGTCCGGCTTCAACTCCCCGTGCACCGCCGCCTCGACGTACTGCGCCTCGTACGCCCACACCAGCGGCGTGGTGCCCATCCCGGTCGACAGGTACTCCCGGAACGGCCCCTCACTGCTGTTCTCGGTGTAGCCCTGCCGGGTGAACAGCCGGGCCACCCGCGAGAGCGCGTGCTCCTCGGCCGCGGCCCCGCGCACCACCGAATGTTCGTTCGCCACATGGGATGCCACCGCCAGGTACATGGCGGCCGAGTTGGAGGTGCGCGGATCGGTGGTGGAGATCAGCATGTGCTTGCGCACCGGATAGGCGGTATTGCCCGGCAACTGGTCCCACTGCGTCCCCCGCTCGACCAATTCCAGGTACTTCGCCATGTCCAGCACCGGCGTCGGGCCGGGCCGCACCGCACCCGCCGCCGTGAGCAGGTCCACGATCGGCCGAAAGGTCGCGACGATCATGGGGGAGGAGAACGGCGTGTACTTCGCGCTCACCCCCACCTGTCGTTGAATGCGCTCCGCCGCCACCGAACTCGACGGGAACGCGAAGTCGTAGTCCGCCAGGTCCACCGAGGTGGCGATCTGCCGCGACCCCGCCGGGTCCACCTCCACCGTCAGGCCGTGTCCCGCCAGCGTCTCGATCACCCGGGGATCACCGAAGAACGCCGCCTTCTCGGATCCGATCACACCCCGCACGGTGGTGCGGTCCGCCGGAGCGGCCGTCACCGGCCCGGACTCCGACCCGCCCCCGACCGCCACCGCGACGGCGGCCACCGCCACCACCGCGGCGGCCGCGGCCGCCAGCACCCGCTTGTCGCGCACGTTCACGCTCCGCACCCGCCGCACGACCTGCCGCAACGCACCCGCGGCACCGACGGTGTCGGTCGCGCCCGCGTCGGTCCGCGCGGGTCGCGGCGGACCCGCCGCCGTGCCTGATTCGTCACCCGCCGTGCCGGTTTCGTTGGTCGCCGCACCGGTTTCGCTCACCGCCGCGCCCGCCGCGCCGATATCCGTGACCACCTGCTCCGTGGTATCTCCCCGATGCCCCGGATCCAGCTCGCGCCGCACGATCCGCTCGACCAGGATCGGTACGAACTCGCGAATCTTGCGCCCCTCGAACCGCTTTCTCGCCTCCCCCACCGCGGACTCGACGCGCTCCACCGAATGCGCCCGCCCGTACGCATCCACCAGCCGCTCCCGCACCTGCGCCAGCGCCTTCTCCTCGCGGGCAGTATCTCGGGGGGTTTCGACCGTCACCGGCTATCTCCTCAGCCTCGCACCAGATCATCCGCGCGCCAGCCGGATCACCCACCGACACGTCCCGAAGCTGTCTACCCGTTCCGGTGAAACATCCAGCAACACACAGGTGTTCACCGCCTGAACACGGCGCGAGCTTCGTTCGGAATTCCACCGAGTGATCCTGATGCCCGGCCAGGAGCCGAACGCCTACTGACCCGGGAAGGCGACGGTGGCCGGATCGGTGCCCAGAATCGACTGCCAGGTCGCCAGTCGCATCGCCGTCTCGGTGAGCGCTTCGATACCGGTGCGGCGAAGGTCGGGGGTGGCGGCGCGTTCCACCACCGACCGCCAGGCCGCGGCGGCATCGGATTCGACGGCCACGGCGAGATTCGCTGCCGGAATCGGATCGTCGACCGGGAAGGGGGCGGTGTAGGCGGCATCCGGGGCGGGGACCGGCGCGCCGAGCGACTTCAACAGGTCGGCGGTGGCGTCGCGGCGGGCGCGGTGTGCGGCGGTGAACTCCGAAACCACTTGGAGCCGTTCCGGATTGGCGTAGGCGGCGATGACGCCGTAGGCGTAGACGGCCGCGTATTCGGCGCTCAACGCGGCGGTGAGCGCCTGCTGGTCGGCGGTGGTCATGCGAGCAGGACCCCCGCGTGGGTGGCGCAGGCGGCACTGATGGAAGCGAGCAGGGCGGCGCGGTACCCGGACAGGGCGGCCGCCAACTCGGCCGCGGAGCGCTGCGAATCGGTGAGGGCGGTGCGCAGTTCGGTCAGCGCGGGCGGCGTCGCCGGGGCGGTGGGGGTGACCGGCGGCGTGCGGTGCGCGGGCGTGGTGCCGTCCCCGTAAACGCCGATGACACGGTCGATCTCGGTGCGCAGCGCATCGGCGTGCGCGGTGCGCTGATCCGCGACGATGCGCAGTGCCGCGGCCCGCTCGGGCAGCGCCGCGATGGCGGCGGTGGCGGCCACCGCGTCGGCGCGGGCCGAGGTTTCCTGGGCCACAAGCGGATCGGGTGCGACCGGGGTCTCCTGCGCGCAGCCCGCGACCGCGCCCACGGCGGTGACCGCGAGCGCGCCGCCACCGGCCAACCGCAGCAGGCCGCGACGGTCCAGGGCGAACGACGGTGAGCTGGGACACGGGGTCGAGCGGTCGGCGTGGACCGTGAGATCGGCCGCATGACGGCGGAGGCTGCTGGGCACGGATCCATGGTGCCAGTCCGCCGAGCGGACCCGCGCCGCCAGTCCCCTCGGATAGGCTGTGATCTCGATCGATATCGGCCACCACCGGGCGCGTCGCCATGGACACGCCGACGGTGCGGCCGGTGCGACAAGGCGAAAGCCGGGGCCGTTGGCTGGTCCTTTACACTCTTTCAGCGCGTTACGCTAGACCTTTGGCAGGGTATTTCGCCGTGGCTGCCCGCCGACACCGCTCGACCCTATCGATACCGGCCCCACCTGTATCGATACCGACAACTCAACCCGCCACAACTGAACCAGGAGCCGCCCCACATGCCGATGCCGACCGAGGAAAGGGTGAGCCAGCTAGTTGCTGAGCTCGTCGAACGCCGAGGATTCGACCTCGAAGGCGTCGTGATCGCGGCTGCGGGGAAAGAGCAGGCGAAGGTCACGGTGATCGTCGACAGCGACGGCCCCACCGACCTGGACGTCGTGGCGGAGCTGAGTTCGGATCTCTCGACGCTGCTCGACGAGGCCGGTGACTTCGGAGAAACCCCCTATCTCCTGGAGGTCACCACCCCCGGCATCGACCGCCCCCTCACCGCGCTCCGGCACTGGCGGCGGGCCCGGGGACGAAAAGCCGCCGTCACAATGCGCCCCGGCACCGAATCACCGGAGGGCAAGCCGAAGTTCGAGGCCCGCGTCGGGGCCGTCACCGACACCGACGTGGCCCTGGTGCTGGGCGGTAAGCGGAACCCGCACCGGGTGACGGTGCCGCTGGCCGATATCGAGCGGGCCGTCGTGCAGGTGGAGTTCAACCCACCGGGTGCGGCCGAGCTGGAGTTGGCGGGGGGAGTCGCACCGGGCCGACCCCGGCCAGGTGCCCAGGAGGTATCCGAAGTATCCGAAGACACAGCAGAGACAGCAGTGGCAGCGTCCGCTTCACCGACCGAAGGGATCGTGGAATGAACATCGAAATCGAAGCCCTGCGCGCGATTGTCGCCGACAAGGGAATCTCGATGGAGACGGTGATCTCCGCGATCGAGTCCGCGTTGCTCACCGCCTACCGGCACACCGAGGGCCACCAGCCCAACGCCCGCATCGACATCAACCCCAAGACCGGGGTGGTGCGGGTGATGGCGCGCGAGCTGGACGCCGACGGCAATGTCGTCTCCGAATGGGACGACACCCCCGAGGGCTTCGGCCGCATCGCCGCCACCACCGCCCGCCAGGTGGTGTTGCAGCGGTTGCGCGACGCCGAGAACGAGAAGTCCTTCGGCGAGTTCTCCACGCACGAGGGCGATATCGTCGGCGGCGTCGTGCAGCGCGACGCCCGGATGAACGCCCGCGGCACCGTGGTGGTGCGGATCGGCAGCGAGGCGCACGGCGCGGAGGGGCTCATCCCACCCGCCGAGCAGGTCCCCGGTGAGACCTACGAGCACGGCGACCGCATCAAGTGCTACGTGGTCGGCGTCTCCCGCGGCCCCCGCGGCCCGCAGATCACCCTCTCGCGCACTCACCCGAACCTCGTTCGCCGCCTGTTCGCCCTCGAGGTGCCCGAGATCGCCGACGGCTCGGTCGAGATCGTGGCGGTGGCCCGCGAGGCCGGACACCGCTCCAAGATCGCGGTGCGCTCCACCGTGTCCGGCGTCAACGCCAAGGGCGCGTGCATCGGCCCGATGGGCCAGCGCGTGCGCAATGTGATGAGCGAGCTGGCGGGGGAGAAGATCGACATCATCGACTACGCCGACGATCCGGCCGCGTTCGTCGGGAATGCGCTGTCGCCGTCGAAGGTTGTCTCCGTCACGATCGTCGATCCCGACGCCCGCGCCGCCCGCGTGGTGGTGCCGGACTTCCAGCTGTCGCTGGCGATCGGCAAGGAGGGGCAGAACGCCCGCCTGGCCGCCCGCCTGACCGGCTGGCGTATCGACATCCGCAGTGACGCCGCCCCGGATGTGGCGGGCGCCCCCCGTACGGAGGCGCATCACCGAGGGTGATCACAACGACCCGCGAATTGGCTCTCACCAGCACGGAGACTCGCGGAACAGACCTTCCGGATGACATGTTGGTAACTTCCGAGAAGGACGGATGCGGAGATCGGGACACAGTGGAGGTAGAGTTGACGCAGGCTCAGCGCGAGTCTTCGGCTACTTCACACTCCGCGCGGGTCCGGGATCAACGACCGGCACCCGTGCGGACATGTGTGGGGTGTCGGAAACGCGAGCTGGCCGCCGATCTGTTGCGGGTCGTGGCGCAGGATGTGGATGGAGAGCATTCGGCTGCGGTCGTTCCCGATCCGCGGCGCAGACTTCCCGGACGGGGTGCCTGGTTGCACCCCCTTTCGGCCTGTCTGAGCACGGCAGTTCGGCGCCGAGCATTCGGCAGAGCACTACGAGTGTCCGGAAATCTGGATATCTCAGCCCTGGAGCAGTACGTAGAGAACAGGCACGAGCACTCATGAGCACACCGTGAAGTCCCAGCGATGATCGGCCATCGGAAATAACCGGAGGTCGTGCGGGTTCCCATCACCTAACGACGGATGGGTGCCACGCTCGACCTCTCAGTGAGGAGAGCAGTGGCAGGCAAGGCCCGCGTGCACGAGTTGGCGAAAGAACTCGGTGTCACGAGCAAGGAACTACTCGCAACGCTCAAGGAGCAGGGCGAGTTCGTGAAGTCGGCGTCATCGACGGTGGAGGCCCCCGTCGCACGTCGCCTGCGCGAGTCGTTCGCGTCGAAGAACGCCCCCGCGAACGGCAACGCCGGCAAGGGTGGCGGCAAGCCCGGTCAGTCCCAGGCCCCGCGTCCGGCCGCCAAGCCGTCCGCCCCGGCCGCCGGAGGACCGCGCCCCGGCCCCCGTCCCAGTGCGCCGAGCCCGGCGCAGACCCCCGCGCCCAAGCCCGCGCCGGAGCAGACCGCCCCGGCCGCGCGCACCGAGGCGCCAAG